>CAZPFK010000077.1:0-13047 GCA_964585855.1 uncultured Vicinamibacteraceae bacterium | reverse complement strand
CGCTGCACCGCTCCGGGCCGTCGAGGGCGAAGGTCGCGATGATGGCGTGGCCGCCGGGTCGCACGCACCGGGTCGCCGCATCAACGTATCGCTGTCGATCGGCCGCATCGGTGAAGAAGTGAAAGACCGCTCGATCGTGCCAGAGGTCGAAGGGTCCGAGTTCCGGAAGGTTCAGGACATCGCCCTCGATCCAGCGGATCTTCGGGGCCAACGCCCCGGCCCGCTGCCGTCCGCGCTGCAGAGCCGAGGCGGAGAGATCGACGACGGTCACCTCCGACACCCCGGCCGCGAGCGCCTCAGATGCAAAGGCCGACTGCCCGCCGCCGATGTCGAGCACGCGTGCCGGCAACGGCTCCAGTTTTTTCATGAGCGCGATGGAATGGTCCGGCTGGGGCTGAAACCAGGAGAGATCGGCGTCATCCTTCGCTGCGTAGATGCGTTCCCAGTGGTCGCGTTGATCCATCGCCGTCCTATCCGCCCCGCCGCAGGATCGCCCGGAGGACAAAGCCCACCGCCAATACTCCAACGCCGGCGATCCACATCACCGGCTCCACCCAGAAGGCCAGCGAGAGGCATCCGGCCAGGCCGATCCAGGCGATTACCGGATGATAGAGGCGCTGCTCCCGGGGCAGGCGGATCGCAGCGAGATTGGTAATCGCGTAGTACAGCAGCACGGTCAGAGCGCTGAACGACCATGCAAGCCGGATGCTCCCAATTGCCGTCAGCCCGAGGATGATCAGGCCGACCAGCACCACCGCCCACGTCGGAGTCGTGCCCGAGGCGTTCACTCGGCCGACGGCGACCGGCAGGTCTCCGCGCCGGCCCATCGCCAGTGCGACGCGCGACAGGCCGAGAACAAGGTTCAGCAGCACGCCGAGCATCGCCGTCACCGCACCAACGGAGAGGATCAGCCGCGCCGACGGAACGCCGAAGGAATCGGCGACGACGGCGAGCAGTGCGCCGCGCTGTGCGACATCTGAGGTGAACCCCGCCGCTCCCGCCGCGCAGATGCCGACAAGCGCCACCGCGAGGTACAGAGCCATCGTGACGACCAGCGTGATGACGATCGCCTGCGGAATCGTCTCCCGAGGCGAGCGCACCTCCTCTCCCATCGTGGCGATCCGCCCGTAGCCGGTGTAGGCAACGAACATCAGCGCGGCCGCCTCAAGGAGTCGGGCGATCGTCGGCCTGGTGTCTCCGAGCGGACTGGAGAAGAAGTCTCGAAGATTTTCACGTCCATGCTCCAGGGCCGGAGACATTCCGGCGAGAATGAAGAAGCCGAGCGTGAGCAGCGTGACCGTGATGATGACGACGTTGGCGAGGTTCGATCGCCGCAGCCCCGAGAGCACAACGACGACAATGACCGCCACCGCCGCCAGCGCCAATGGAACGTGCCACCGCGCCCCGTCGGTTCCGAATGCCGCAAGCGTGTAGCCCGCAAAGCCCAGCGCCGCCGTTGCCGCCGAGGCCGACTTGGCGCAGAGGAACATCCAGCCGGCCGAGAATCCCAGCACCGGATGGAGGTAGACGTAGCCGTACTCATAGGTCCCGCCGCTGGTCGGGTGACTGGCGGCCAGCTGCGCGCTGCTGAGGGCGTTGCAGATTGCGACAAGCGCTGCGATCGCAATCGCGATGATGACCGCAGGGCCGGCGACGCCGACGGCGATCCCGATGCTGACAAAGATGCCGGTGCCGATGATCGAGCCGAGACCCATCATCACGGCGCCGAAAACGCCAAGTTCGCGCTTCAACACGGAGGCCGGCCCCGGTGCGGCAACATCCGGCCGGCTCATGGCTCCGCCCCCCCGCTCTTCTCAGCGATCCCGGTTCTCCAGTCGCTCACGTTCCTCGCGCCGACGCTGTTCCTCGAGTTCACGCTCACGCTCGGCACGGGCCGCCTCCTGGGCCAGTTTGTCCAGTTCACGATCGCGCCGGTCGGGATCATCCTGGTACCGCTCCTCGATCTTACGGGCGGCCGCCTCCTGCCACCTGCGACGATCCTCTGCCTCGATCTCGGCATGAAGATCATTGGCTCGATCGTTGCGGTCTACCTCGTCGGGCCGTTGCTGCAACTGCTCTCGCTCGGCCTTGTCGATTCGCTCATCCTGCGCCTCGCGGAACTTCTCTGCTGCCGCATTCGCCGCATCCCGGGCGACGACCGCTGCGACGCCGGCCATGCCCGCGGCGGCGGTAATCGGATCAATATCGATCTTCGAGACTTCGGGCATCTCCGGCACGCGGGTCTCGGTGGTGGTTGCCTGCTGCTTCTCGTGCATGTCCTTGTAGATGTCTGCCAGCGTCTCCTGCGCTGTGGCCTCGCGCTCGCGCTGCTGCTCCTCCGCCTGCTGCTGTGCTTCATGGAGTAAGACGTCAGGGTCCGCAGCACGCTCAAGCATCTCCCGCTCCTGCTCGAGCGTACGAACCTCGCTCTCGAGGACCGTCGCGCGCGCTTCGCTCTGACGCGACTGCTCCTCATACAGCCGGGCACGATTCTCCGCCGCACGCGCTGTCGATTCGGCAAGAGCCCGTTCAGCATCGGTGCAGTGATCATTCAGATTGCCCCTCGCCGCCTCTCCCTCGCCGCGCGATTGCTCCGCGCTCTTCAGAAACTGCTGCGCCTGCAGGGCGGCTGACTCCATCTGCGCCTTCACGGCTGCAATCCGCTCATCGAGCTCCTTCTGCCGCTCATTGCTCATCTCGTCACCGCTCCGATCTCCATCGCTCCCATCCGCGACCGCAACTGTTCATCCTGCCACGCATACGCCTTCCGCACCCGTGCCGGCTTCGCCCCCGTCCCCAGCACAACCTGGTAGTCGGCAAAGGCCGGCCCAGCCAGCGCCGTCGGCTCCACCACGCGGACGCGCTGACTGTCCATCGGCCCCTGCCGATAGCCGATCTGCTCGGCCAGACTCTCCGCCGTGCCGTCCTGAAGACTGGCGTTCATGAAGGTCCGCACGCCGCAGGCCCCGACGAGCCCCTTCGCATTGGGATACGCCTCTTCGATCTGGCCGAGACTCTGGGCAAACATCCACAGCCGCAGGCCGTACTTGCGGCCGATGTTCAGTGCTTCGTCGATGGGCGGCATGTGTTTGAGGCGCGGCATCTCATCGAGCATAAAGAGGATGGGCGCGGCATCCCGGGGCGGAACCGCTCCGCCGGTCAGCATCCGGATGTGCTGCCCGATGAAGACGCGCAGCAGCGAGAGGTACGCATCCACCTCGTTGGGTTGAATCACGATGTAAATGCTCACGTTCTTCCCGTTGCGAAGATCCAGCGGACTCCAGTCGGAGGCGGCCGTCGCCCGTGCAATGCGTTCGCCGGCCCATGCGGAGAGACTCGATCGCGCCGTCTGCCGCACGCTGTCGAGCGTCTTCTCATTCATCGAAGCCAGCGCGGTGGCGGTCTGCCCCATCACGCGGACATCCACGGCCATGCGCATCGCGTTGAGCATGTCCGTCCACGCCTGACCGCCGTAGAGCACATCCAGCACAGCGCTCAGCGGGCGATCGTTCGGCCCACGGTAATAGGCGGCACATGCGATCGCCGCCGTCACGACGTTCCTGGCCTCATTCTCCCAGAAGGGATCGGTCGAGCTGCTGGGCACGATCATCAAGTCTGCCAGCAGTCGCGAATCCTCCCAGATGTAATCCGGATCGTTGCGCACGAAGGTCAGCGGGCTGTACCGGTGCGTGCCGGACGCATCAAGCGGTGAGAACTTGTACACCGGCCCGACGTTGGTCGATCGCCACAGACTGGTCTGCTCATAGAGGTCGCCTGAGACATCGAGGATGACCGCAGGCCCCTTCCACCGCAGCAGGTTCGGGAAAACATTGCACTGCGTCTTGCCCGAGCCCGGCGGTGCGATCGTGATCAGCGACTCATCGCCGGAGAACTCCAGCGGCGTGCCGTCATCAAATCGTCCGAGCAACAGTGCGTACTCGCTACGATTGCGGAAGAGCGATCCGCCGATCTCAGCCGGGCTGAGCCACGCAGGCCCACCCGCGCTGCCGGAGGAGGAGCCGCCGACAAACACATCGCGCATCTCCGCCTGGACCTTCCCGAACCGCTCATTGATCGCCGGCTTGCCCAGCGTCTCAATGAGACGATTGATCGCCGCCTCAGACGACAGACTTTCACGGCCCATGTGATACTGAAGCAGGGACGGCCCATCCTTCACGCCGCGCTGCTCCGTGTCGAACATCCAGTAGGCGTACTTTTCGATTGTTCCCCGGCCGTCGCCCCACAGAAGCCCCAGGCGCATCCACTGATAGGACGGCAACTGCCCGTCAGCGGCATTGTTGAGCAGCTCAAGGGCTCGCAGCGCCTCGCGATACCGCGGCTCCATCGCCGCAATTGCCCTGGACACCCGGAAGCCCAGAACGCTCTTGCCCTTGCCTCCCTCACGGGAAGTGTCGTTGAACTCGTAGCCGACGACATGCTCAAGCACCTCGCCGGGCTGGTCGAAGGCCCTGCGAATTGCAGCATCGCGTTCTTCAAAGGTGCGGCCCCAGCGCGTCAGGTACTGTGCCGGATCATGCTGAAACGACTCCAGCAGGCGCGCTCGCTGACGGGAAGGCCCGACGATCAGGTGATACAGCCCAAACAGCAGAAGCCCCGGGACGAGGAGGATCAATCCCACCTGGACGATGAAGATCGCCACCACGCCGACCAGCGCGATGATGCCCGGCGCAAACACGCCGACGACTGCGATCACCCCCGTACGAATCGGACTCGCCTTGATCCATCGCTTCGCAAAGTCGGGGAACCGCTCCTGCGGCGAATCCTTCCGCCACCGCCAGCCGATCCACGCGAGCACCAAAAGTGCGTACAGCAGCACGATCAGCACGTACGGGCCAACGGCGCCGCCGGCTGTCTGAGAAATCATCATGATGAACTGTGACTCCAGGGTACGAGGCGCGTCGAGGTGGAGGGGCTGCCCAGTATATCCCATTTGCACCCGCGATGATTGCCGAGAAAGCGACTTACCCAGATTGACGCTGCGACTCGGTCGTCTCGTGGGGCGTATCAGCCGATCCGCTCACGTCCGTTCATGTACGGCCGAAGCGCCTTCGGCACCGTAACTGAGCCGTCCTCGTTCTGATACATCTCAAGAAGCGGGATCAGAATCCGCGGCGAGGCGGCGACGGTGTTGTTGAGCGAGTGACAGAAAACCGTCCTGCCTGTCTCGGGGTCCTTATACCGGATGTTGAGCCGCCGACACTGGAAGTCCGACAGCCGCGAAGCCGAGTGCGTCTCCGCATACGCGCCGCCCGGCCTGCCTTGCGCATCCATCGCTCCCCGGCCCGGCATCCAGCATTCGATGTCGATCATGTCCTCGTTCTTGACGCCGAGGTCGCCCGTGCAGCATTGCAGCAATCGGTACGGCAACTCCAGCCGCTGCAGGAGTGTCTCCACGAAGCCGATCATCTTCGCATGCCAGGCGCGGCTGGTCGCCTCATCCGCCCGGTCGATGACGACCTGCTCCACCTTGTCGAACTGGTGAATGCGAAAGAGACCTGCCGTGTCCTTGCCGGCCGCGCCCGCCTCACGACGGAAACACGTTGAGACGGTTGTGTAGCAGAAGGGCAGCCGGTCAAGATCAACGATCTCATCCTGGTGGTAGGCCATCAGCCCCACTTCACCCGTTCCGGTCAGGTACAGATCATGCCCGCTGCCCCCATGTTCCTCGGCATCGGGATTGCCGCGGCGCGACTCGTTGATCTCGTAGGCCTGCTCGCGCCCGGCCGGGAAAAACCCCGTGCCGACCATGCACTCCTCCCGCACCAGCACCGGCACGCTCAACGGTGTAAAGCCGTTCTCGAAGATCATGAAGTCGAAGGCGAAGCGCAGAATTGCATTGTGCAGTTCCATCCCTGCGCCGCGCAACACATAACTGCGTGAGCCCGCCATCTTCACACCGCGCTGGAGGTCAAAGAGGCCAAGCGCCTCACCGAGCTCGATGTGCGTCCTCGGTGCAAAGCCGCGATTGTCCGCAAACGGCCGGGCCGGGTCGAACCACTCCGGCTGCCAGCGCCGGATCTCGACGTTCTCCTCCGCCGATGCCCCCACCGGCACATCCGCCGCGGGCGGCTGCGGAACCGCCAGCCACAGCGAATCACGCTGCGCCGTCAGCGCGGTCACCTCGGCCGAAAGCGTCGCCTCCTGCGCCTTGATCTCATTGGGCCGCTGCTGCAGCCGCTTCATCTCCTCGGAGAGCGCTGTCCGCTCTGAGTCGGGCGCCTTCTTCAGCCGCCCGGCGATTTCGCCGATCTGCCGGCCGATCTGATTCTTCTCCGCCGCCAGCTGCTGGAGCGTCGTCTGCGCCGCCCGCAGCTGCTCGTCCACGTGCAGGAGGGCGTCAATGTCAACAGCAGCGCCCTTGTTCCGGGCGCCGATGCGGTACTTCTCCGGGTTCTCTCGCAGGTCTTTGAGGTCGATCATGGCAACGATGGTAGCGGGGAGCCGCGCCCCGTCACCGAACCGTCGGCGGGGCCGCCCAGTGCATCTTCTCAGAGAGCGTTTTCCAGTAGTTCCCGCGCGGATTGGCGACCAGCCGCACGACCCGCGGATAGCGGCACACCGAGACCCTGTCGCCCGCCTGCAACGCTGCGAAGTTCTGCCCGTCAAGCACCAGCGTCGTCCCCACATTCACCCGCCGCAGCGTCACGACGATTCGGCACGTCGGCGCAACCACGATCGGCCGGAACGCCAGCGAATGCGCTGCGATCGGCGTGATCGCCAGGCACTCCAGATCGGGCGAAATGATCGGCCCGCCCGAGGAGACGCTGTAGGCTGTGGAGCCGATCGCCGTTGAGACGATCAGGCCGTCGCCCTGAATCGGGGCCGTGCGATAGCCCTCCAGTTCCAGTCCGAGTTCGATCATGCGGTAGGGTGGGCCGGCCGTGATCACCGCATCATTCAGGGCGAGATAGCGGGCATAGGCGCTCTCGGGTTTCGCAGGATCGTCGGATTCTCGGAAGGTTCGCGCCTCGACCATCAGCCGCGACTTGGTGACAAACTCCGGCCGCTCGATCAATGCGTCAAACTGCGCCTTGAAGTCAGCAAGGTCAAACTCCGCCAGGAATCCGAGGTTCCCGAGATTGACGCCGAGGATCGGGATGTCGAGGTCCACGAATCGCCGCGCCTGTCCCAGGATGGTTCCATCGCCTCCGAGGACGATGACGACGTCGGCGGCGATGGGCTGCACCGGGCGGTCATCATCAGGCGCCTTGAACTCGGCGACGATCTCCGACCGCTGCGCCAGCCACTGCCGCATCTCCGGGAGCAGGTCAACAATCTCCCGACGCTGATGATTGGCCACGAGGATGATGCGCCGGCGTTCTGCCATATGGTGCGATTCTACTCCCGACCTCACCCCGCCATCCCGTACCATGCCAGGGCAAGGACCGCCAGCAGCAACGCCGTCCCCGCCTTCAGCCACGCGATCATCCGGTCAATCGGAAGGGAGTCCGCCCGCCTTCCGACCAGCGACCGCAGGTACCGGATGCGCCAGTCGATCGAGCCGTGCCTCCAGGAGAATCGCCGAATCGGGAAGGCGTTCAGAGCCGCCACGTGCCGAAGCGCTGAACTCATCGTCTCCGCCGCCTCCGGGGTAATCACCGCCGCCGCATCGCGCTGCCCGACCCTCGCCCCGCTCAGGTGCTGCACCGCAAAAGTGTCTGCCTGCCGTTCAAACCGCCGGCTCACCCACCCGAAGACCGTCAGTCCCACAACCAGCGTCACCGCAAGCCCCGCCGTCTCCAGCCACACGCGAAGCCCCTCCCCCTCGGCGTCCATCTCCGGAAGCACGAACATTGACTCAAGGTACGACTGCCAGATCTCCCGCGCAGACATCGGCTCGACACTCTGCCCCCCCGCCCGGGCGGCGATAATCGCCTCCACGGCCACGCCGACGCCCAGCCCGATGCTCGCGAGTATCGCCAGCATGCACAACGCCAGCCACGCCAGGTGCTTCCGACGCACATGTCCAAGTTCATGCGCCATCACCGCCTCGATCTCCGCTTCAGGCAACGAAGCAAGAAGGCGATCGGTCATCAGCACCGTCCGCACCCGGCCGAAGATCCCCATTACCGCCGCGTTGGCCATTTCTCCGGAGGTATGCCAGATACGCAGCGATCCGATCCGCACCCGCTGGTCCCGCCCGATCCGTTCGATCCGCTCCCGCAGCGAGCCGGGCGGCAGCTCCGTCGTCGCCCACAGCCGCACGATCACCGCCGGAGCAATCACAAAAAGCAGGACAATGCCAAGCAGCGTCACCACCTCGGCCCAGCCCCGGCTCCAGTCCGCCGGACACAGCCGATCCACCGTCTCCACCCAGCCGATGATGCCGAGAATCGGCAGCAGGATGAGGACCAGCACGAAGCGCCCCTGGTGCAGCAGATAGCCGCGCAACCTCAGCGGCGCGCGCACCTCCTGGCCGAGATCAAGCCGGCGAAGCAGGTCCGCCTCGCGGATCCGGCGGTAGATCGGAAACTGGCAGCACCAGATCAGGATGAGAAGCGCAAGCGCCGGCGCCATGATCAACACTTCGTCAAGAAGCACGAGATCCCCGGTCATTTCACGCACTGCCTGCGCGTAGCCCCACTTTGCAATGGCAAAGGTCAGGATGCCGAGTCCCATCCACGCCGCAATCGTGTCCAGAAGTTCAAGCCGGAGAATGACCCGCCGGCTTCCCGCCCGGTCGATCCGGCGCAGTCCCAGCCAGGTGGCGCCGACGAGAATCAACCCCAGCGGCGCAAACGCGGCGACCGTTGCGCCGATGCGCAGCGCCGCCGTCGACTCCTCAAAGTCAGCCCCGCCCAGCCGCTCCAGGTGGTCGGCAAAGAGCGTCACGATTGCCAGGATGATGATGAAAACCTGCACCCGCGATCCCCGGTTCCGCCTCTATCGACGGATCTCCCCCATGTCCACGACGAGCCGCCCCGCCACGTAATAGTCCGCGTTGAGCGCGTCATCACCGACGCCGCTGAAGACCACGCAGTGCGCCTGCATCGCCTCGGCATACTGAAGGTCGCCCTGGCCCGGCCCGGCCTGCTCCTTGTTGTTCAGCGACTGCACATGAAAGTGGTAGTGAAACAGCCCCGCGTAACCGCGCTGAATCATCGCCTCGGTCGCATGGAATCGCATGTCGCTGTCTCGCCGGAACGGCTCGAACTTCGTCGCCGTCGCCCGGCCGGACTCATCCACGTCAATGATCCCGCCGTACTCCGTGGAGGTATCCTCGTGATCCTCATCCGCGTGGGCAAAGAGCGAGGCCCGGAGATCAGGCTCGTTCAGCAGATCATCCAGCAGCAGCGCCGCGTGCAGATCGCCCCATGAAAGCCGTGCCACCACGTCGTACCGGTCATCCTCGGCCGAGGTCCACCCGACGACGGAATACTCCGGACGATCCGCAAGTCGCTTAATCAACTGCGAGGCCAGGTCGCCCTGCGTCTCCTGAAGCCGCGACGGCGTCCGTTGCGCCACGGCCGCCATCAGCGTGACGTGCCGCATCCTCAGATCTCTTTGATACGCCTCCGGAACCTGTTGCATCGCCGACCGGCATCGTTCCCACAGCGAGCTGTGCTCCGGCTGCCGAAGGGCTTCCAGCCAGCGCACTTCCTCGCGCGTCAGCGGCAGAACGCCAAAGTCCCGCACGCCCGCCTGGATCGTCTGCAGGAAGGGGTCACCCGAGGCCTCCGCAGATTCCAGAAGCGCAAAGAGGGGCTCGGAATCCTGAAGGCGATACAGCAGGTCCCACGCCGCAAGCCGCCACTGGGCATGCACCAGACTTGGCGCCGGCGTCGCAATGAACTCGGCAAGAATCTCCCCAAGCGACTGATCCTCATGCAGCGCCAGCAACGCCGTCTCTTCCGGGCGGATGTTGAGGGTGAACTGCGGCGCCGGCCGCGAGAGCGAACGGATCAGGGTCGGCGTGAAATCCACCCATCCCCGTTGCACGATCTCATCGCAGGCATAAGCCACGAAGTCCCAGGCCCGAATCGACGGCAGGCGGTACATCAGCACCTCCTTCGCCATCGCCTCGTCGTGCGCAACAAGCTGCTGCCAGGCCAACACCCGCATCTCGTAACTGGCCCCGGGATGGCTGAGGATTGCGCGCAGATTCTCGATCCGCTCGGGATCCTCGGGCGCTTCAATCGCCGCCGCCTCCATCGCACGCAGGTTCGCCTTCGTCGAAAGATCGGGGCTCACCATCGCTTCCACCGGATCGTCGAAGGTCATCCGCGAGGGGCCGCACCCCCAGGTCCCCCCCACCGCCGCACACACGACGATTGCCCCGGCAACCCGCACCCATTCTGTCCTCGAGAGTCTCATCATGGCCAATACTACGCTCGGATGCCCCCTGCCTGACTCACGCCGTCGGGACCGATATGATCACGACAGATTTGAACGATTCTCAGATAGTCACAACCTGCCCTATGCCTGAGCCCGCCCCTGAAAGTCTGACCGAACGCGTCCGCCGGGTCATTGACCTGATCCGCCCGGCCATTCACTCCGACGGCGGCGACGTTGAACTCGTCGAGGTGACGCCTTCGGGCATCGTCCGAATCCGCTTCCACGGTGCCTGTGTCGGCTGCCCCTCAAGCAACCTGACACTCCAGTCAGGCATCGAGCGGAATCTCAAGCAACGGGTCCCCGAGGTCCAGTCGGTCGAGACGGTGGACTGACCAGCTGCTGTTCGGTGAGGAACTCCTCAGTCTCTTGCGGAATTCCTGATCCGTCCCCCCTGCCGGGGCGAATCCTTGCCGGGAGTTTGATGAATCTGCATGCGTTTCTTCGGATTTGGCTTGGCGATCGCCGCGAATGGGTTATTTTGGACGCTGAGAGTGTCGGATTGTGGTGCAGCCGGGACGTTCGTCCTGCTCTCTGGTGGGAAACTGCGCTTCAATCACTGAAGTGTTGTGAGGACAGGAGGTCCCTCGATGTTGGTCATCACACGCCGGGAGGGGGAGGAAGTTGTCATCGGAGACCCCAGGTCCCCCCTGGGAGTCGTCCGCATCGCCGGCATCAAGGGCGACCGCGTTCGCATCGCCTTTGACTTCCCCCGGGATGTCGTCGTGCATCGCCGCGAAATCGCTAAACAGATCCTTGAGGAAGGCCCATCGCCCGTGGTCGGAAAGATCGGCGGACCGGCCCGCACCGGCTCCAACGCCTGATCCAGCCATAACTTACGGCCTTTCTGCGCGACACCGGCTCCTTCCGAAGCCGGCCTGATGCGCCGTGGTGCCGCTCCGCCCCGAGCGAAAAACCGTACATTTTCCGATCAATCCAGCAGAAATCCCTTGCACACGGGGATCTATGGCTGTATTCTGTTCGTATACCAAACAGAACCCAACAGACGCCATGATCCATCCCCGAAACATCCTCCGCATGATCAAGGCCGGCGAGACCGACCGGCTCCTGAGCGAGCTGGCCCGCAACGGCCGGCCCTCCCTGCTCTCGGTCCTTCCCGCCCTGGAGGACTCCGAAGACCGCAGTCTCCTGGCCCTGGCTCTGGGTCTGCTCCGCTGCCGGGAGCTCACTTACCGCCTCGATGCCTCGTCCCTCGAACTGCTTCGCCAGGCCCCCGACCGCCTCGACCAGGCCCCGCTCCGCAACGACGAGGCCTCGCGTCTGATCGCAGGCGCCCTGCACTCGCTGGCTCGCCACATCCCCGTTGATGACCCGCTCGCCCAGCGCCTGCACCGCGCCCTGCAACGCTTCGAGTCGGGCGTCGCCGCCTGACCCTCAGGCCAGACTCGCAAGCGCAGCGACCACGCCTTCGAGTTCGCGCTCCGACTCCGCCAGTTTCGTGCGCGTCTCCTCCACCAGGTGGGCCGGCGCCTTGCTGACGTAACTCTCATTACCCAGCCGGCCCCGCATGGCCGCGATCTGCTTTTCCAGTTCTCCCTTGCGCTTGCTGAGACGCTCGCGCTCGGCCTCCAGATCGACGGCATCCTTCAGGTTGCTGAGGCGATGCTCCACACCGCCGACGACAAAGGGAATCGACTCGCCGGCCGGCGGCTGCGTCGTCACCTCGCCGAGTGTTGCCAGCGTCTCAACCAGCCCCTCGCTGCGGGCCAGCAACGCCGCCGTCGCCTCATCGCCGACATGCAGTGTGACGGCCCGGCGGGGATTGACCTGTTGCGTGTTGCGGGTTTCACGGATGGCGGAAATCAGCCGCCGCGCCTCTTCAAAGTGCGCTTCGGCCGATTCATCGATGAAGCCGGGATCAATCATCGGCCAGCGCGCCGTCGCCGCGAGATCCGAGGCCGGCAAGGCGACGCCGTCGATGGGCTGAATCGGCAGCGACTCGATTGCATCATGCAGTGATTCGGTGATGAAGGGCAGGATCGGGTGGAACATGCGGTGGATGGCGCCAAGCGCTGCGCGCAGGACCTGCTGCTGCAGCGGATTCGTCGCCACCGTCGGCTTGATGCCTTCGAGGTACCAGTCGCAGAAGTCGCGCCAGAAGAGGTCGTACATCGACTGCGCGTAGACGTTGAACTGGTAATCCGCGATGGCGCTGCGCACCTCTGCATCGACGCGCGCCAGCCGCGAGAGCATCCATCGATCGATCAGCGAAAGTGTGGGTGAGCCGGAGGTCGTGCCTCTGTCCGAAGACAGTAGCACAGGCATCTTGCCTGTGGAGGAATCAATTTCACTCAATGTGCCCACCGCGTAGCGCGTCGCATTCCAGAGTTTGTTGCAGAGGCGGCGGCCGATCTCGAACTTCGGGCTGGTGTTGGCGCCGATGACCTCATCGTACTCGACGGGCATGCGGACATCCTGGGTCTGCGTGGTCATCTGCGCCAGCGTGAAGCGCATCGCATCCGCGCCTTTGGTGCGGATGATGTCGCGTGGGTCCACGCCGTTGCCCAGCGACTTGGACATCTTGCGCCCCTCGCCGTCCTGGATCATCGCGTGGATGAAGACGTCGTGAAAGGGCAGGCGCTGGCCCTTGCGCGGATCATCCTTCGTGAAGAAGAGGTTGAACATGACCATCCGCGAGACCCACAGCGTGATGATCTCCCGCGCGGTGCAGAG
>CAZPFK010000076.1:4570-13119 GCA_964585855.1 uncultured Vicinamibacteraceae bacterium | reverse complement strand
GGCGTTGACCTCGCTGTGCTCGATGCCCGAGCCGGCCGTCATCACCTGTGCATCGCCGGGCCGCAGCACGCCCTCATTGCCGAGACTGTCGCGGTGGTGCAGGGCGCCGTCGGTGACCCAGGTGATGATCTCCATGTCCCGATGCGGGTGCTGGCCGAAGCCCGCGCCGGGGGCGATGACGTCGTCGTTGATGACGCGCAGGGTGTGAAACCGGGTAAAGCGTGGGTCGCGATAATCGCCGAAGGAGAAGGAGTGCCGGCTGCTGAGCCAGTCGATCTCGGTTCGGCCGCGTTCGTCGCTGCGTCGGATCAGGGTGGGGGGAGTCATTGGTGAAGTCCTTGTGTCAGGAATCGAGGGCTATGCTCTGTGAACGAGAATCTGTCGAGTGAGTGCAATGGAGGGCCGACGGGGTGACATTCCTGGTGGGGCGGGGGATTGTCGCATTGGGAGAAGAAGCGTTAACCAACAGTGTTCAGAAGGAGCATCAGTCATGCCGCAGGCAGTGAAAGCCATTCTTATCGCAGGAGCAGTCCTGGCCGGTTCGGCCGCGTTGGGCAGCGATGTCGTTCAGGTGCGTGTGTACAGCAATAACTACAGCGTGACGACCGGCAGCGCTGTGGACCCGATTGTCAAGAACGGCGACACCATCCGCTGGGTCTGGGAGTCGGGTCTGCACGATGTCGTCTCCGTGGACGGCATCCCTGAGGTCTTCCAGTCTGAGTTGACCAGCGACGTCGGATACACTTTTGATCACACCTTTACAAACGTCGGCGCGTGGCACTATTACTGTTCGATTCACGGCTTCGATCGCGGCAACGGTACGGCAGGCGGTATGGCCGGCATCATCACCGTTGTTGACGCCCTGCCTCAGGCCGCCCCGGTTCCGGGTACAGCCGGTGAGGTCAATACCTTCAGCGTCAGCGGTGTTACGCCGGGCAACCGCGTTGCGTTCGCCTACGGATTCACTTCCGGCCAGACTCTGGTGCCGGTCTGCACAGGGCTGGTGGCTAACCTGACCAATCCCGTCCTCATGGGCGTCACCGTAGCGAACGGCTCAGGTGTTGCCTCTCTGAACATGTTCGTGCCGGGTCAGGGCTCGGGCGTGACCGCCCGCATCCAGGCCTTCGACATTGATGACTGCATTCCCTCCGAAGTGGTCACGGAGACCTTCTGAGGTCACGCGGCCCCGCTTGACCTTATTTGGCCGGGGGCTACTCTCTCAGACCATGTTTGCCGCGACCCTCCATCACAGCGTCCATCATCACGCCCACACACTGGGCCGGACGTTGTGCATGATGCGGTCGTAACCACACTCTTTACGCATCTGACAGCAGCGCCGGCCCTCGGGGTCGGCGCTGTCGCTTGGGGCACAGCGGATGATCCCGGCTGCCGGCTCACCAGGAGCCGACACCATGACGCCGCAGATTGATCCGGGCACGCTCCGCCTCGCCCTGCCCAAGGGGCGCATGCACGACGCCGTTATGCGCCTCTTCGCAGATGCGGGTATCGCCGTCAACGCCGGCCCGCGCGCCTACCGCCCAGTCGTCTCGCTTCCGGCTGTGGACTGCAAGGTCCTCAAGCCGCACAACGTCATCTCCATGCTTGAGGCCGGTGCGCGCGACCTCGGTCTTGCCGGGGCGGACTGGGCGGCCGAGCTCAACGCCGACTCGATTGTCGAGATTCTTGATACCGGGCTCGATCCGGTGCGCCTTGTCGCGGCCGCACCCGCATCGCTGCTTGAGGATGGTCGGCTGCCCGATCGACCCCTCATCGTCGCCTCCGAATACGAACGGCTCACGCGTGAGTGGATTCGCCGTCGTGAACTTGACGCGAGGGTCATCCGTTCATGGGGAGCCACCGAGGTCTTCCCGCCCGAAGACGCCGACTGCATCGTTGACAACTCCGCCAGCGGCTCGACGCTGGCCGCCAACGGGCTGGTCGTCATCGACGAAGTGATGCGCTCTTCGACGCGGCTCTTTGCAAGCCGCAGCGCCATGGATGATCCTGAGCGTCGCCGGCGCATCGAAACGATCGCCATGCTGCTGCGCTCGGTGCTCGAAGCGCGTCGCCGCGTGATGATCGATCTCAACGTAAGCCCCGATCGTCTTGCGAGTGTCATCGATGTGCTTCCCTGCATGCGCGAGCCGACGGTCTCTCCCCTGCACGCCGGGGCCGGGTACGCCGTGCGTGCTGCCGTGCCCCGCGATCGGCTCTCGCAGGTGATTCCCCTGATCAAGGCCTGTGGAGGGACGGACCTCGTCGTCAGCGAGCCGTCGCAGATTGTGCCATGACACCACAACTTGCCGATATCTCCGCCTACTCCGTCCCCCGCGTGCTCGCGCCGATTGATCTTCGGCTCGATGCCAACGAGGGCCCTGCCCCCGTCGTCGATCCGGCAGAGATTATCCGTGACATCGATCCCGACCTGCTTCGGCGCTACCCCGATGCCTCCGGGCTTGAGACGGTGCTCGCTGAGCGATTCTCTCTGACGCCCGATCAGGTCGTTGCAACGGCCGGGGCTGATGATGCCCTTGACCGCGCCTGCCGCGTCTTCGCCTCGGCGGGCCGGGTTGCAGTGCTTCACACGCCGACGTTCGAGATGATCCCGCGCGGAATCGCGATTGCGGGTGGTCAAGCACGAGTGATCCCCTGGGAGTCCGGCGATCTGCCCAATTCCGAGATCGCTGCTGCGCTTGACGGCGCGTCAGCGCTCTTCCTGGTCACTCCGAACAACCCCACAGGCCGGCGCATTGAGACCGGCACATTGGTGGATCTCTGTAGCCGCGCGCAGGACCGGGGCGTGGTCGTCATTGCGGATCTCGCCTATGCGGAGTATGCCGATGAAGACCCGACGCACTCCCTGCTCCGTTTCGACAATGTGGTGGTCGTTCGCACTCTCTCCAAGGCCTGGGGACTTGCAGGGCTTCGGGTTGGGTACGCACTCGGGCCGCCTGCGCTTGTGGAGCGCCTTCGCGCCGTCGGCGGGCCGTATGCGGTCACCTCGCTTTCGGTACGCATCGCTGCCTGCCGGCTGCGAACTGGCGCAGAGCAGGTTTCCGCCCATGTCCGGGCGGTCGCTCGGGAGCGGGTCACTCTTGCTGACCTGTTGCGCCGACTCGGCGTTGACGCCCTCGACTCACAGGCAAACTTTGTCTTCGGCCGCTCCCCACGGTCCTCCTGGATTCGCGATGCTCTGGCAGGTCTCGGCATCGCCATCCGCATCTGGCCTGGCACTCCCGGTCTCACGGATGCCTTCCGCATCACCTGCCCGGGAGACTCATCGCAGATGGCCCGGCTCTGTATTGCCCTTCGGAGTGCGCTGAAACCCGCTTGTCTGCGCGTGATGCCGACGTTGCTCGCGCACCCGACTGTTGTACGCCTGAAGGGTCGCATCCGCATCGAACCTGTCGGCGAGACTCCTTGCTCGGATGAGGCCGGCACATGGACACTGTCGTCTGCGCTTGATTGCCCACTTCAGAGTCGTCTGTCGGTCTCACTGATCTACGCACCCGGGGCGAATCGCGCGACCGTCGAGACATACCTGCGAGGCGGTGCTGCGCGTGTTCTCTCTGATCTCAATGACCTCGAGGAACTTCTGCCATGAATCCCCGCTCGACCACCTTCAATCGCGCCACGACCGAGACACAGGTTGCCGTCTCACTCAACCTGGATGAGGCCGGCCCCGCCGAGATCCGCACCGGCCTCGGATTCCTTGACCATATGCTGACGGCGCTGGCGCGCCACGCGCAACTCGGTCTGAACCTCACCTGCACCGGCGACCTTCACATCGACGACCACCACACCGTCGAAGACTGCGCCCTATCGCTCGGCTCAGCGCTCGATCAGGCGCTTGGCGAGCGTCGCGGCATTGTGCGCTTCGGTTCAGCGCTCTGCCCCCTTGATGAAGCGCTGGCGCGCTGTGCGATTGACCTCAGCGGCCGGCCCGGCGCATGGATCAACCTTGGTCTTCGACGGGAGCGGATTGGCGATGTCTCAACCGAGAATCTGACGCACTTCTTCACTTCACTGGCCACTGCCGCTCGAATGACGCTGCACCTCGACCTGCTGCGCGGGGAGAACGACCATCATCGCGCCGAGGCCGCCTTCAAGGCCTTCGCCCTTGCGCTGCGGCAGGCCGTGGCGTGCGATGGAAGCAGCATCATTCCCAGCACGAAGGAGGTACTCTGATGCGACTGACGATCATCTCTACAGGGCTGGAGAACGCCGCTTCCATTCGCGCTGCCCTGGCGCGGCTTGAGGTCGAGGCCGTCGAGGCCGACTCGCGCGATGACATCGCCCGTGCCCAGCGCCTGCTCCTACCCGGAGTCGGCTCCTTCGGTGCTGCGGTGAACGTGTTGAGCAGCAGAAGGTTCGTCGAGCCACTGCGCGAACGGCTGATCGCCCGTCGGCCGACCCTTGCCATCTGTCTGGGCTTTCAGTTGCTGGCACTCGGCAGCGAGGAATCGCCGGGCGTACCAGGTCTTGGTGTGATCGAGGGATCTGTGGAAAGGATCGTGGCTCCCCGGGTTCCGCAGATGGGATGGAACCAGGTTCGACCCGATGCCACCTCTGACTACCTTCAACCCGGCTACGCGTACTTTGCAAACTCCTTCTCCCTCCGCGCAGCGCCGCCGGGCTGGCGATGCGCCTGGACCGAGTACGCGGGACCGATGGTCGCCGCCGTTGAGAGCGGGCCGGTGCTGGCGTGCCAGTTTCACCCGGAACTCTCCGGGCAATGGGGGCTTGGAGTTCTTCGACGCTGGATGCAGCAGGAGGCCGTCCCATGCTGACGCGCCGACTCATCGCCTGCCTCGACGTCCGCCATGGGCGCGTTGTCAAGGGCATTCGTTTCGGCGCGCTGCGCGACGTCGGCGATCCTGCCGACCTTGCCGCCCGCTACGAGCAGCAGGGCGCTGACGAGATCGTGCTGCTGGATGTCTCCGCGACCCTTGAGGGGCGAGGCGCATTGCTCGATGCAGTCGGCGCGGTCCGTCGCGCAATCGGCATCCCGCTCACCGTCGGAGGAGGCATCCGATCTGCCGAAGACGCCCGCGCGCTGCTCCGGGCCGGCGCCGACAAGACCAGCGTCAACTCCGCAGCCGTCGATCGACCCGGCCTCCTCTCCGAGATGGCCGAGTGCTTCGGCCGGCAGTGCGTCGTGCTGGCCGTCGATGCAGCGAGGCGAGCCGATCGACCCGACTCCCGGCAGGTCGTGACTCGATCCGGGCAGAGGCGGCACGAACTCGATGCGCCCGCCTGGGCGGCACACGGTGCGCAACTCGGAGCCGGGGAGATCCTGCTGACCAGTCTTGATCGCGATGGAACGCAGTCCGGCTATGACCTTGCGCTGCTTTCCGCCGTCTCCCGCGCCGTTTCTGTTCCTGTCATCGCCTCCGGAGGCGCACGCACACCGGGCGACCTCGCAGACGCCTTCGCCGCAGGGGCCGAGGCCGCGCTGGTTGCCTCAATCCTCCACGACGGTCACACGACTGTTGAAGGTCTGAAGAACGAACTTGCCCGACTTGGAGTCACCATACGACCATGATCATTCCCTCTATCGATCTCATCGCGGGCCGTGCCGTTCAACTCGAAGGCGGCGAGTCCCTCCGCATTGACGCCGGCGATCCGCGCCCCATCGCCGACCGCTTCGGCGTACTCGGAGAGGTTGCCGTCATCGACCTTGACGCCGCACGCGGCGAGGGGAGCAACGCGGCTGTGATTGCAGAGCTCCTTCCGCTCGCCCGTTGTCGTGTCGGCGGAGGCATTCGTACCTATGAGGATGCCGTCCGCTGGCTCGATGCAGGCGCGCAGCGCATCATCATCGGCACGGCTGCAACGCCCGACCTGCTCCGACGCCTCCCCCGGCAGCGCCTCATTGCGGCTCTGGACTCGCGTAACGGCCTCATTGTCGATCGCGGCTGGAGGCGCGAAACGCGGACGCCCCTGGCGGAGCGCATCGTGCAGCTCCGCGAGTATGTCAGCGGCTTCCTCTTCACCTTCGTTGAGCATGAGGGCACGCTGAAGGGCCTCCCGATGGAGCGAATCGCGGATCTCGTCACTCTCGCCGCTCCGGCCTCGGTCACCGTTGCAGGCGGGCTTGCAAATGCCGAGGAAGTGGGGGAGGTTGATCGCCTCGGGGCTGACGTGCAGGTCGGCATGGCCCTCTATTCAGGTCGGATCACTCTCGCTGACGCGTTTGCCGCCTGTATTCGCGGCACGCACCCCGACGGTCTGTGGCCGACTGTTGTCTGCGATGAGGGCGGCTCGACTCTCGGCCTGGTCTGGTCTTCGCCGGAGTCGCTACGGCTTGCCGTCGAATCTCGCCGCGGTATCTACTGGTCCCGATCGCGCAACAGCATCTGGACAAAGGGGGACTCCTCCGGCAACCGGCAGGAACTGCTCCATGTTGCCCTCGACTGTGACCGCGATGCGCTCCGGTTCACGGTCAGGCAACATGGTTCAGGGTTCTGCCACCTCCCGCAACAGTCCTGCTTCGGAGATCGACCAGGCATCCACGCCCTTGCCCGCACGATTGCCGACCGCGTCAGCGCGTCACCTCCCGGCTCCTACACCGCTCGAGTGATCAACGAACCCGGTCTGCTGGCCGCCAAGCTCCTGGAAGAAGCCGCAGAACTTGCCGAGGCGACGACGCAGGCGGACGTCATTCACGAGGCCGCCGATCTGCTCTACTTCACGCTGACCGCTGTGGCGCGCGCCGGCGTCACGCTCCCCGATGTTGAACGCGAGCTGGCGCGCCGCGCCCTGCGCCTCACCCGCCGTCCCGGCAACGCCAAGCCGATCCCGGAGATTCCCACGTGACACTTCTTCCCCGACTCGCCTTCCCGCAGGCGCTCGACTTTCGCCGAGCCGCTCTCGACGATTCTGAGGCGACCGGAGTTGCCCGCCGCATCATCGACGAGCTTCGCACCGGCGATGAATCCACACTTCGCTCGCTGCGGCAGCGCTACGACGGTCGCCCGGCCGACACCCCGCTCCTGCTCGACGCCGACGATCTCCGCGATGCCCTGGTGACACTCCCCTTCGACCGTCGCGTCCTGCTGGAGCGCATCGCCGACCGAATCCGCACTTTCGCCGCTGCGCAGAAGGCCTGCATTCAACCCCTCCGCCTCCCGGTGCCCGGCGGCTCTGCAGGACATACGCTCGAACCGATCGCCTCCGTCGGTTGTTATGCTCCCGGAGGTCGGTATCCGCTTCCCTCCTCGGTCCTGATGACCGCGATTCCCGCTCGCGTCGCCGGTTGCCGCTCCGTCACGCTTGCCTGCCCCTCTGATGATCCCGTCATCCTCGCTGCGGCCGCAATTGCCGGAGTCGACCGCCTCCTGCACTGCGGTGGAGCCCATGCGATCGCAGCGCTGGCTTTCGGGATCGCAACGCCAAATTGCGACCTCATCGTCGGACCCGGAAACCGCTACGTCACCGCAGCCAAGCGCCTGCTTACCGGTGAAGTCGGAATCGATGCGCTGGCGGGACCTTCGGAACTGCTCATTCTCGCCGATGACTCTGCCGATCCTGCCCTCATCGCCGCCGATCTTCTCGCGCAGGCGGAGCATGATGCCGATGCGTTGCCGATGCTCGCAACGACCGCTCCGTCGCTTCTCGATGCTGTCTTGATCGAACTTCACACTCAATTGACCGATCTCCCCACCGCCTCCGTCGCCCGTCAGGCGCTCGCCAATGGCTTTGCCGTCATCGTCCCGGACCGCCAGTCTCTGGCCGAACTCGCCGACGCCATCGCTCCGGAGCACCTTCAACTGCTGACTTCCGATGCCGCCGAACTTGCCGCTCGCATCCGAAATGCCGGCGCGGTCTTCATCGGCCCCGCATCCGCTGAAGTCTTCGGCGACTACGGCCTCGGCCCCAACCACACGCTCCCGACCTCGGGTGCGGCCAGATTCAGCGCGGGACTCTCGGTGATGACCTTCCTCCGCCTGCGGACATTCATCGAAGTGGAAGCGTCCCCCGAGGCGATCATCTCTGACACTGTCGCCCTTGCCAGGCTCGAAGGACTCGAAGCGCACGCCCGCGCTGCCGGCTGCCGACGCGGTATCGGTTGATTATCGCTGTCTCCGTCGGTTGCATGGTGCTCGCCGAACTGCCGATGCGAGGTTCAATGGGCTGTTGGAGGGTGGTTCGAAAGCACCTTGCGGACCTTGTAGAGGATGCGTTTCCCCTCAGAGCCGGGTGGGTCATTGTGCGTCGCCCAGATGCGCTTCTGCTCCGGCCACATGGTGATGATCACAGCATGCGGTGTCTTCCAGAAGGTTGATCCCGGAAACCTCGGGTCGGTGCCGCGGACGCGGACATCGTTTGGGTGCCTGTGCGTGATGGCCCACTGGATGAGCGCAGCATGCTCTTCCGCCGTCAACTCATCACGCCAGGGCAGTTCGATTTCAATCGGCTTTCGCAGATGCATAACGATCGTCGTCAATGGAGACAGTCATCGCTTCATCATACGGCGGTTTACGCCCGCGCTGGGGCTGTGCCATCGTGAGTCTTGCGCACGTTTCAATCTGCGGAGAAGTGCACAC
>CAZPFK010000076.1:0-4470 GCA_964585855.1 uncultured Vicinamibacteraceae bacterium | reverse complement strand
GCGTCATCGCGAATGTACGCCGATCACTTCGATCAAAGGTACGCCCGCATTCGGGACAGGTGTCACGGGTGAGGCCCTTGAGCGAGTAGCGACAGGTGAGGCAGTATGCGCTCCGCATGAATGGATCGTCCAGTTCAGCCACACTTGCCTCTACGAGTGTCTTTCGGTCCCGGTTGCCTCAGGTGTGCCACTCAGTTTCACATCCACGCCGCAGCAATCACGCGATCCCGATGCAGCAGCAGCCGCCCGGCGATCCGCTTCGGCCTGGTGCAGCAGAACGTCCCGCCCGCACGGTCAAGCGAGATCGCGATGTCGTGGAGATCGACCGGCTCGCCGTCGACAGCCAGCAGCACCTTCTGCGCCGCCTCCTTCGCGGAGAAAATCATGCGGGCAGTTCTGAGCCGTTGCGGATCGTCAGCCAGTGACAGACGTTCATCGGCGCTGAGAATCTCCGGAAGCGCTTCGGGCGGCAATGGCAGGTCCGGTTCGATATCGATCCCGACGGCCGCCGCAACAGCGGACGAGGCGACAACCGCCACCGCACATTCATCGCAATGCGAGATCGAACCCACAAATCCCTTCGGCCAGCGCGGAGCGCCGGTGTGGTCTGGGGGCAGAAGGGTGTTGCCGTCTGCACCAAGCGCCGCCAGCGCCAGCCGCGCCGCGTGCCGTCCGGCGGCGAACTCCAGCCGCCGTTTCGGAACGGCGTTCGCCACAGCATCCCGCTCCGGGCTCGGCCGAAGCGGGGGGATCGGCTCGTCGAGTCGGACGAGAATGACGGCTGCGGGAAAGGCCGGGAAGAGGAGCGTGGAGTCGAGGGTGGTCGGCATCAGACGGGCAATGCTACCCCGGCTGCGGCAATCATCGGCGGAAGGGAGTTGGCTGCAGCGCAGTGCGGGAATTGAATGGCAGGACATTGACGGCCCGGAGCAGGGCCCCTGAGAGTGAAAGCGAGGCATCCGGTGGTTCGAATCAATCCCTTCCGAGCGCTGCGGCCCCGTCCCGAGTCGGCGGCGAAGGTGGCGTCGGTTCCCTACGACGTGGTCAATCGAGAGGAAGCAGCTGCCCTGGCCGCCGGAAACCCCCTGAGTTTCCTCCACGTCGTGCGACCCGAGATCGACCTGCCCGCCTCCACCGATCCCTATGACGATGCGGTCTACGCCAGGGCCGCGGAGAACTTCCGCCGGCTCATCGACGACGGCGTGCTCTTCCACGAGGCCGAGCCGGCGGTCTACCTCTACCGCCAGATCATGCAGGGCCGGGCGCAGACCGGCGTGGTGTGCTGCTGCCACATCGACGACTACGAGCACGACCTGATCCGCAAGCACGAAAAGACGCGGAAGGTGAAGGAGGATGACCGCACGCGCCACGTCCTCTCCATCCGCGCCAATGCCGGGCCCGTGTTCCTGACATACCGGCACCGCACAGAAATCGATGCGCTGACGGCTAAGGAGACCACTGCCGCCCCCCTCTACGACTTCACCGCGCCTGACGGCGTGCAGCACACCGTCTGGAAAGCGCAGAACACATCGGCGCTGGTCGATGCCCTTCAACGCCTCGATCTCCTCTACGTCGCAGACGGGCACCACCGCTCGGCCAGCGCCTGGCGGGCAGGGAAGGAACTCAAGGCGCAGAACCCCGGCCACACAGGCGACGAGGAGTACAACTGGTTCCTCTCCGTCCTCTTCCCCGACAATCAGCTCAAGATCCTGCCCTACAACCGCATCATCCGCGACTTCGGCTCCCACTCCGCCTCCGACGTCCTCAGCGCGCTGGGGAAGATCGGACCCCTGGAGCGGACCGACAACGCCTCGCCGAGCAAGCCCGGAGAGTTCTGCTTCTTTATCGATGACGCGTGGCATCGACTGACCGTTCCCGAGGCCTCGATCGACCGAAACGATCCGATCGAGTCGCTTGATGTCGCCCTGCTGGAGCGGCTCGTACTCACACCCATCTTCGGCATCGGCGATGTCAGGACCGATGACCGCATCGACTTCGTCGGCGGAATTCGCGGCACAAAGGAACTGGAAGCCCGCGTCCGCAGCGGTGAGTGGGCCTGCGCTGTCTCGATGTTCCCCACGACCATCGAACAATTGTTGGCCGTGGCCGATGCCGGACGGATCATGCCGCCCAAGAGCACCTGGTTTGAGCCCAAACTCCGCAGCGGCCTTCTCGTCCACACGCTCGACTGAGCGCCCCCAGGGTCCGGTATCTCTGTGAAACCGGCTGATCTCTGCGGCCTGCACGGGGCGTCCCGTCGGCCCGTGATGTGTTTTTCTCCCCCTCATCCGTTTCATGGTGCAGTCTTGATGTGGGCTGCCGGGGATTCGGCAGCGCCGCTGTCGGTCTGAAATCAAGAGAAAGATCTGCGGGGAGACCACATCATGTTCAGAGGCGAAGCCATCATTGCCGCATGTGCGGCCATCTGCACCGCCTTGATCAGCAATGGGCCGGACGCGCTGACCGGACAGGTGCTCATTGACGGCGGCTTCGAGCAGCTGCCCTATACCGTCGGCACTCGCCCCTCCTCTGTCGGCCACTGGCAGGGTGATCTGAACGCCATCGTCACTCGCACCGATGGCATCATCCCCGTCGACGGCGATCGCATGATGCAATTCATCCATACGGTTCCCGAAGGCCCCTCCATTCGCGCCGGCGCTGAGATCTGGCAGCTGATCGACATGGCCGCCTACCGCGACCTGATCCGCTCAGGCCGCTGCGCCATCGTCGTCTCCTGCTGGTTCAACCGCGTGGACGCCGGGCCTGAGACCGATACCGAGTTCGGCATCGGCATCGGCGCCTACTCCGGCTCCGTCTCCTCCTTCCCCGGGCAGTGGCAGCAGACAGACCTCATCTATCGACAGGACAACTTCGTCACCGACGGTGACGTCAACACCTGGCAGCGCGGCGTGAGCCGAATGGTGCTCCCCGTGCAGACGGACTTCATCACCCTCAACATCCGGGCCAGCGAAAACGTCGTCAACGAAGTCGAGGGCGAAGAGCTTGCAGGACACTACTGCGATCGCGTGCAGTTCCGCGTCGTCGAACTTCCCAGAAACGGCAACGGCGGTGGAGGAGGCGGCGGCGGCGGGTTTGTGCCTCCGCCGATGGGCGGTGGGATCGTCCCCATGGATCACGATCGCGGCGGGCCGTGGTCGGTCACCGTCGAAGGACTCGAGCCGGGCAAGGCCGTCTGGCTCCTCGGTTCGGTCGAGGGGATCGGCGAGACCTATGTGCCCGCGCTTGGATTCAACATCGACCTGATCAACGCCCAGCCCATCGGCCGACAGGTCGCCGACCCATGGGGCAAGGCCAAGTTCGGCGGACGCATTGCCCGTGCATTCCCGGCTGATCGCGTCTGGCTGCAGGCCGTGCAGCGCGAGATGGTCACGCCGGTCCTGATCGTGGATGTTGAGTAATCCTCAGCCGCCGCGCTGGGAGCGGTACAACCCGCCGTCACGACGGAACATGCGGCCCTCGGTCTCGATCACTTCCTTGTAGGTCATTCTCTTGGCGTGTCCGTCGCCGAAGACCCATTGGTTGGTCGCCTCATCCTTGGGGCTCTGCTCCTCGCCGGGCGGAACATCGCCGTGGGCCGTGTTCTGACACTCGATATACGAGCAGCCATGAAAGCCGATGCGTCGGATGTCGTTGCCGCGCTGCGTGCCGACGCCGATGTTGTTCGTGTCGCCCGCCATCGCGAAGAAATCCGGCCGCAGCACGCGGTGGGCCTTGCAGGGCGTCATGTCACGATCACGGGAGCGGCCCCCGTACCACATGTCCGGCTCGAAGCTCAGCCCCATCGCGCCGCCGTAGGAGTCGGCGTCGTTGCCGTTTTTCGAGTACGTGTACGCCGGGAGACCGTAGTTGACGTCCGCCCAGGTGATCTGCTCAAAGCCGGGAACGATCTCCGACATGAAGGAGAACTCGGTATGACGCGGCTCGGCAATGGGGCAGTCCCAGACGAACTCGTTGGCATCCATGAACTTCCGCATCGCCCGATACCAGGGACGTTCATAGAGCTCGGCGAAATCGGATGTCGTGAATCCGGGCGCGTAGTAATCGTTGTACTCAGTGGAGTACGCCTGCTGTGCCAGCCCGATCTGCCGCAACTGCGAGAGGCACGTCGTCTCCCGGCCCGTATGGACAGCCCGGCCCAGTGCCGGCAGGAGCAGGCCCATCAACAAAGCGATGATGGAGATGACGACGAGCAGTTCGATGAGTGTGAAGGCACGGGAAGAGCGGTGGGCCACGGTTCGGCGCTCCTTGCGCATGGAGTGGGAGTCCTGAACTATGGGCAGTATCGCGATTTACGGGCGTTCTGTCAACCGTGTCGGCCCAAAGTCAGGCCGATATACTGACGCCTGCGGGCGATTGCCGCCCTAGCAGGGCGTTTAGCTCAGTTGGCTAGAGCACCGCTTTTACACAGCGGGGGTCACTGGTTCGAGTCCAGTAACGCCCACCTGGCAC
>CAZPFK010000075.1:10312-13325 GCA_964585855.1 uncultured Vicinamibacteraceae bacterium | reverse complement strand
TCCCGAACCTTTGCACACACCGCCTCATCGCCGCCTGAGCCGAGCACCTCGTCCAGCCAGCCCGCCACCTGGTCCATCTCCGCCTCCTTCAGCCCGCGCGTCGTCAGCGCGGGAGAGCCGAGTCGAAGACCGCTGGTCACCCGCGGCGGACGCGGGTCGTTGGGAATCCCGTTCTTGTTCGTAATGATCCCCGCCCGCTCCAGCCAGACCTCCGCATCGGCCCCCGTCAGACTCTCGCTGCGCGCCCGAAGGTCCACGAGCATCAGGTGGTTGTCCGTCCCGCCCGAGCAGAGCCGGTAGCCGCGCTTCGCCAGCCCCGCCGCCAACGCCTTGGCGTTCTTGACGACCTGCTGCGCATACTCGCGGAAGCCCGGCGAGAGCGCTTCCCCGAAGGCCACCGCCTTGCTGGCAATCACGTGCATCAGTGGCCCGCCCTGCACACCCGGGAAGAGGGCGCGGTTGATCTTCTTGGCCATCTCTTCATCGTTGGTGAGGATCAGCCCGCCGCGCGGGCCGCGCAGCGTCTTGTGCGTCGTCGTCGTCACGATGTGGGCATGCGGGAAGGGGTTCGGGTGCGCGCCGGTCACGCACAACCCCGCAATGTGCGCCACGTCGGCCATCAGGATCGCGCCGACTTCATCGGCAATCTCGCGGAACTTTGCGAAGTCGATGGTGCGCGGATAGGCCGAGTAGCCGCAGAGGATCATCTTCGGCTTGTGCTCGAGGCAGACGGTGCGCACCGCGTCGTAGTCGATGTGTTCGAACTTCGGATCGTTCTCGTCGTAGACCAGCGGATAGTGCACCGGGTTGAAGTATTTGCCCGAGAAGTTGATCTTCATCCCGTGCGAGAGATGGCCCCCGTCCTTGAGCAGCAGCGAGGCGAAGGTGTCGCCCGGCTCCATCATCGCCATAAAGACGGCCATGTTCGCCTGCGCTCCGGAGTGGGGCTGCACGTTGGCGAAGGCGCAGCCGAACATCTGCTTGGCGCGTTCCTGGGCGAGCGTTTCGATCTCATCGTGGTGGACGCACCCGCCGTAGTACCGCGCTCCGGGATAGCCCTCGGCGTACTTGTTGGTCAGGCATGTGCCCATCGCGTGCATGACCATCGTCGAAACATGGTTTTCCGAGGCGATCAGTTCCAGCGTCGTCTCC
The DNA here is from genome assembly GCA_964585855.1 of uncultured Vicinamibacteraceae bacterium. Taxonomy (GTDB): domain Bacteria; phylum Planctomycetota; class Phycisphaerae; order Phycisphaerales; family UBA5793; genus CAZPFK01. The sequence goes on along the minus strand of CAZPFK010000075.1, from coordinate 12,173 downwards.
TGCCGCTGCGCCTCCCGGCGGATGATCTCCGACGCCTGCGGGTCGTGCCGGTCGAGGAGGGAAAGAAACTGCTGGCTGAGCGCGTCCACGGAGTCTCTCCGGTTACGAAGTTTCAGGTCGAAAAGGTCAGGAAAGGCAGATCATACGGCCGATCGCTACAATGGTCCCGATTCCGCGCACCGGAGGCGCGAAACTCCCGTAAAGGAAGGTCATGAGCCACAAGCGCAAGGATTCCGACTCCCCCCGAGACGCCGCCGACGGCCTCGAATCGCTCCCGGCCGAACTGGAAGTGGTTGAGCCGATCGGTCTTCGCGTGCTGATCCGCAAGGACCAGGACAAGAAGCAGACCAAGTCCGGCATTCACCTGCCCGACAAGATCGAGATCCCGACGCTGACCGGCCGCGTCGTCTCCATCTCCGCGCAGGTGGAAAACGATGAGGATTATCCCATCCGCCGCTACGACCGCGTGCTCTTCCACCCCAAGGACGCCATCCCCGTCGACTTCGAGGGGGACAATCGCCTCTTTGTCGTCCCGGTGGAAAACATCGTCGCCGTCTTCCGCAAGGCCTGACCCCGTGCCCGCGCGGTCCATCCGTCCTCTGACCCGCCCCTTCCGCGTCAGCATCACGCCGCCGCCCTCCAAGAGTCTGGCGCAGCGCGCCCTGATCCTGGCCGCGCTCAGTGATGGCACATCGACGATTTCAAACCTCGGCCACGACACCGATACCACAACCCTCCTGAACGCGTTGACATTGCTCGGCGCACGCATTGATCGAAGCGACGATGCCGCGACCCTCACCGGCCCGCCGGATTTTGCGGGCGAGTCCACGATTGATGTACACGACTCCGGCTTCGGCGCCCGCTCGCTAACCGCGCTGGCCGCGCTCTCCCCGCACTGGATCACCCTCGACGGCACGCCGCGACTGCGGCAACGGCCCATGGCCGAACTGCTCGCCATGCTCCGCGCCGTCGGCGCCGAAGTCGATGCAACCGATGACGCGCTGCCGGTGCGCATCCGGGGCGGCAATCTCCGGGGCGGAGAGGTCGATGTCCCCCCCGGCCTGCCCTCCAGCCAGTTCCTCACCGGCCTGCTCCTGATCGCCCCGCACTTGCGCGACGGGCTGACGCTCGTGCTCCCGGGGCCGATTCCCTCCTGGCCCTACGTCGCGATGACGCTCGCGCTGATGGAGCGCTTCGGGGCCGCTGTCGAGGTCTCGCCGCAGCGCCTCCGCGTTGAGCCGGGCCGGTATCGACCGGGTGAGTACGCCGTCGAGCCCGATGCCTCCGGCGCGTCGTACTTCCTTGCCGCCGCCGCACTGATCCCCGAGGCCGTCTGCACCATCGAGGGCCTCGGCCGCGCCTCGCTTCAGGGCGACCTCGCCTTTGCCGACTGGCTCGGCTCCATGGGCGCAGGGCTCACTTTCGGCCGCGACTGGCTGACCGTCATCGGGCCCAACGAGCCGCTGCGCGGCATCGAGGTCAACGCTGAGGACTCGCCCGACATCGCCCCGACGCTCGCGGTCGCCGCCGCCTTCGCGCGGGGGGAGACGATCATCCACGGCATCGGCCGCCTGCGCCACAAGGAGTCCGACCGTGTCGCCGCCGTGCAGGGGCTGCTCACGGCCCTTGGCGCCCAGAGCGAGGTCTTCGAATCGCCGCAGGGCGGTGAGTCGCTGGCGATCGAGCCGAGGCCGGGTCGGAGTTCAGGAGAGTCGCCGGAGGAGGTTCTCATCCGCACCTTCGGCGATCACCGTCTGGCGATGGCCGGCGCCGTGGCCGGGGCGGTTCGAGGCGGGGTGTCAATCGACGATGCGGCGTGCGTGGCGAAGAGTTTTCCCGATTTCTGGGAGCAGTGGGGGAG
>CAZPFK010000075.1:0-10212 GCA_964585855.1 uncultured Vicinamibacteraceae bacterium | reverse complement strand
ACGATGCGGCGTGCGTGGCGAAGAGTTTTCCCGATTTCTGGGAGCAGTGGGGGAGACTTGATGAAACGTAGGGGCTGACCTGTTGCGCCCCTCTCACGGCGTGTCATCCCGAAGCGCCACCGCGTAGCGCGAGGTCACACGCTCCATCGGATCAATCTCGATCATGCCCGCGTGGCCGTCAAAGAACGAAAGCGCATGCACGTCCGTCGTGCCGTGATGGGGGATGGAGTTGGTCCGGTGCAGCCACAACGCCCACTCGCCTGAATCATCAAGCACCGAGACGAAGACCGACGGCCGCATCAGCCGCGCCTGCCGCGCCTCGCGGATGGCCTGTTCGATGCTGCGCTGATCGACCGCATCCTCCTGCCAGATCACGTTGAGCATGTACGATGTCCCCGCCGCGTCATACGAACTCATCGTAAAGAGCGCCCGCGGGCCGTAGTAGTCTTCCTGGTAGTTGAAGGTGCGGTCCGACGGGCAGGCAAAGAGCGGCAGGTCGATCCCCGCAAGCGCTTCCTGGTCCGCCTCCGCATCGCCCAGCCAGACCCCCGGCGAGGCATAGAGGTTCAGCGGACGCTCATAGGGCAGCGGAGCACGGTAGGGGCCGTTGCGGATGGCGCTGTCATCGCGGGGCGTCTTGCCGGCGAAGGTGAAGCCGCGATAGACCCCCCAGGTTTTGCGACCCAGCGGGACGTTGTCGTTGTGCTCGTGTCCGTAGGCCTCGTTGGCGATCCCGATCTGTCGCAGGTTGCTCAGACACCCCGAGACGCGCGCCGCCTCCCGGGCCCGGGACAGCGCCGGCAGCAGCAGGCCGATGATCAGCGCGATGATGGAGACCACCACCAGCAGCTCGATGAGGGTGAAGCCACGTCGCCGACGCACCGACGTCTCCTCTCACAATCCAGGTTCGACCGCCGCCCGCCCCTCCGGCAGCCGACGCTCCATTATGCGCAGGAATCGCGTTCTCGCAAGCCCTGCCTGTCCTCACAGCATACCGACTCCTCCCCCGACCGGGCGCAAACTTGCGGTTTTTCTTGGCAACCTGTCAGATGCGGCCTCCCGGCATCCCGATTCGGCCCCCTGCGGGTACGATTGCGCCATACACACCGGATCTGAACGCCCCCCGGGGGAGACAGGTGGATGGCGATGCCAGAAAACGACGCTGCTGGCGGCGGTTCCTCGCGCCGAAACGGCAAGGATCGACGGCCCATGATCGAACTGGGGAAGCTCTTTGACCGGCTTCCCCCCTCGGCTCCCGAGGCCGAACAGGCGCTCCTGGGCTCGATGCTGCTGGATTCGCGCATCATCGGCGATGTCGTGCAGGTCATCCGCTCCTCCGCCGACTTCCACCGCCCCGCCCACGGACACATCTACGAAACGCTCGTGCGCCTCTACGACCGCCATGATGCCGGCGATCTCGCCCTTCTCTGGCAGAGTCTCGTCGATCGGGGTGTGCATGAGGATGTCGGCGGGCCGGAATACCTGCTGGAACTGGCCGAGGCCGTGCCGACGGCCCTCAATGCCGTTCACTACGCGCGCGTCGTCGCCGAGAAGGCCACGCTCCGCCGGCTCATCGAGGCGGCCGGGCAGATCCTCGAACTGGCTTACCACGGCGACGGCGACCTGCGCGTCGTGCTGGATTCGGCGGAGCGCGCGATTTTCGAAGTCGCCCAGCACGCTGAGAAGCGCGAAGCCCAGTCGCTCAAGGATCTGCTCGATGAGGCGATGACCATGATCGAGCAGCGCTTCGGCGGCGGACCCGTCGCCACCGGCCTTCGCAGCGGATTCCGAGAACTCGACGACCTCACCTGCGGCCTCCAGCGCGGCGACCTCATCATCCTCGCCGCTCGACCCTCGATGGGAAAGACGGCGTTCGCACTCAACGTGGCTGAAAACGTCGCCGTCGCCGGTCACCCGGTCGGTGTCTTCTCGATGGAAATGGGCCGGCAACAGTTGGCGCAACGTCTGCTCTGTGCGCGATCGGAGGTCGATTCGCAGAAGCTGCGGCGCAACCTGATCTCAGCCCAGGACTTTGAGCGTCTCGCCTACGCCATGAACGACCTGCACGAAGCGCCGATCTACATCGACGATTCGCCTGGGCTGACGGTGCTGGAACTGCGCGCCAAGGCGCGGCGGATGGTGGCGCGGCACAACGTCGCCTTCATCGTCGTTGACTACCTGCAGCTGATGGCCTCCCCCTCCCGGGAAAACCGCCAGCAGGAAGTCGCCGAGATCAGCCGCGGCGTCAAGGCGCTGGCGCGCGAACTGGAGGTTCCCGTGCTCTGCCTCTCCCAGCTGAACCGCTCCCCGGAGGCACGCGAGGACAAGAAGCCGCGCATGTCCGACCTGCGCGAGTCGGGCTCCATCGAGCAGGATGCCGACGTCGTCATGATGCTTCACCGCGATGACTACTACAACCAGACCCGCGATGACTACGTCCCCACAAACCTCGCCGAGCTCATCATCGCCAAGCAGCGAAACGGCCCCACCGCTACGGTAAAACTGACCTGGGTGCCCGGCTCGACCTGCTTCAAGGACTACTCCCCGCAGATGGCCCCCGATGACCTCCCTGCACAGCCGCCTTCGTCCTGGCAGAGGCCGCCCGCCTCGACGCGCAAGCCGCCGACCCCCTCGCCCGTCGACGAGGAGGATTCCGACGGCGATGACATTCCCATCTGAGCCATTGTGGCGCATCGGCCCGCTCTTCCTCAACCGGCCGCACTCCTGAGCCGATCCAAAGACCTCCGCCAGGGTGCGCTGCGCCCCGGCGCGAGTTTTCGGACTGACGCGAGGGGCTGCGCCGACCATGCCGCTGACCGACGACCATCACCCCGCGGACTCCATTCCGCTGGAGCCCGTGGAATCCGCCTCCGAGGCCCGCGCCGCCGCCGGTCGCATCATGCTCACCTGCGCGCTCCTGGGCGGGGCCACCTGCCTCTCGGCCGCCCTCGGGCTGGGTGTTGAGCCGGGCTCAGCGGCCATCGTCATCGCCCAGCCGACAGCCACTCCCATGTCCGTTTCCGCGCCGGAGTCGATGCCCCCTGCGCAGCCCGCCGACCTGCCCGATTACCGCGAGATGCTGGAGCGAACCCTGCGCCGCGCGGAATCGGCTCAATCACTCGAGGCCTTCCGGCGCAGCGCCGCCCACGCCGAACGCTTCGGCTCCACGCCCTACCTGCAGCGCAAGATGGATGAAAGCCGCCTGCACGTCCACGCCCTCGACGAAGAGGAAGCCGGGCGCGACAATCGGCGGTAGTCGGCCGGCCTCGTAGAATCCGCCCATGCGGATCGTCTTCTTCGGCTCTGGCGCGTTCGGCCTCCCGACGCTCGCCGCACTCGGCGAGCAGTGCGATGTCGTCGCCGTCGTCACCCAGCCCGATCGACCGGCCGGCCGTCGCCGCATGCTCACGCCCACCCCCGTCGGCGAGTGGGCGGAGCGAAACCGCCTGGAAGTGCTCCGACTGGACGATGTCAACGCCAAAGCTGCCCGCGAGATGCTCCGAAGCATCGAGGCCGATGCGTGGGTCGTCATCGCCTTCGGGCAGAAACTCTCGCAGGCATTACTCGCCGACCGCTTCGCCATCAACCTCCACGCCTCGCTGCTGCCCAAGTATCGCGGCGCTGCGCCGATCAACCGCGCCATGATGGCCGGCGAACGCCAAACCGGAGTCTCGGTCATCACCCTCGCCGAGCGCATGGATGCCGGCCTCATCCTCGCCACCCGCGCAACGCCGATCCGCGACCTCGAAACCGCAGGAGAACTGCACGACCGACTCGCCGCGCTCGGTCCGGACGCCGTTGCGGAAGTCCTGCATCAGCACGCCGCCGGCACGCTGCACCCGCAGGAGCAGGATGAATCCCTGGCGACAAAGGCCCCCAAACTCACCAAAGCCGAGGGTACGACCTCCTTTACCGCTCCAGCCGACCTCGTCCGCGCCCGCGTCCACGGCCTCACGCCCTGGCCCGGCTGCACCGTGCTCTGGCAGCGCGCGCCCGACGACGCCCGGCCCCAGCCGCTGCTCCTTCGGCGTGTCACGGCCGAAATGGAACGCAACGACAGGACTCCGCCCGGCGTGATCCGCGCTGACGGCTCAGTGGCCTGCGGCTCCGGGGCCATCATGCCCGTCGAGGTGCAGGTGCCCGGTCGCTCTGCGATGGCCTTTCACCTCTTCTGCAACGGCCACTCCTGGCAGCCCGGCGGTCGCCTGCTGCCTCTGGAAGACCCGGAGCAGCGCGGCGGCTCGCTATGATCCCCCTGTGAAAGAGTTCGCACTGCTTGCGAAAGTCTTTGCGCACAATGCGCACCTCGATCCGCAGCGCATCACGCTGCCGCCGGGCGATGACATGGGCATGGTGCGCCTGCTCGGGCGAGACCTCCTGGCCGCCGTAGACCAGGTCGTCGAAGGCCGACACTTCCCCCCCGACACCGACCCGCGCGACATCGGCTGGAAAGCCCTGGCCCGCAGCGCCTCCGACATCGCCGCCATGGCCGCCCGCCCGACCGGCTCGCTTGTGGCCGTCGTACTCCCCGAGTCCTGGACCCAGCCTCAGGCCGAAGCGCTCGTCGCCGGGATGTGGGAAGCGGCCGAGGCCTTCGATTGCCCGATCTTCGGAGGCGACGTGAGCATTGCCGACACGCCGCTGGTCTGCAGCGTCACCGTGCTGGCTGAGCCCGGGCCGGGAGGCGTCATCACTCGAGCCGGCGCGCAGCCCGGCGATGCTGTCTGGGTCTCCGGAGTCCTCGGCGGGGCGTGGCGAAGCAGCGGTCGCGATCTTCGCTGTCAGCCCCGAATCTCCCTGGCCCTCGCACTGGCGGAGCACATCCCCCTCTCGGCCATGATCGATCTCAGCGATGGTCTCGGACGCGACCTCGACCACATCGCCGAGGCCTCCGGCGTCTGTGCTGAAATCGACGCCGCGCGGGTCCCCATCGCCCCCGGCAGCGACCTCCGCGGCGCTCTGGGCGACGGCGAGGATTATGAACTCTGCTTCACGACCTCTGCCGACGCCGATGTGCCCGCAGAACTCGATGGGATTCCCCTCACGCGCATCGGCCGCATCACCCCGCCCGGCGCGCTCGAATTCCGCACGGCCCTCCGGCTCGACGGCCGGCTGCACGATGCCTCGCAGATGGGGTGGGAGCACGGGCGATGACCTCCGTGACCTGTCTCAGCACCAGCGAAGCCGACACCATGGCGCTGGCCCGGCGCCTTGCTGCCCGTCTTTGCCCCGGAACCGTCGTCGCCCTCTCTGGTGAACTGGGTGCCGGCAAGACCTGTTTCGTTCGCGGCCTGGCCGAGGGACTCGGCCTGCCGGCACGATCCGTCAGCAGCCCCACCTTCGTCATCGTCCACGAGTACGGCTCGCGTCTGATCCACATTGACGCCTACCGCCTCAGCGGGCCTGACGACCTGGAGAGCATCGGCTGGGAGGAGATGCTCGACCGCGCCCGGGCCGTTATCGCCCTCGAATGGCCAACGCGAATCAGCGAGGCGCTCCCCGCCGCCCGGGTCGAGGTCCGCATCGCCCACGGGGAGCACGATGTACGAAAAATCACCATCGAGGCCGTCGGCGGCTGCAACCTTGACCTCCAAGGGTTGTGCTCCGGGGCGGATGTTCTAGGATGATCGCAGGATGACCGACGCACGAACCCAATCCGCGTCATCAACACCCCGCTGTCCGATCTGTCGGGATACCGTCGATCGTGAGGGGGCTGCCTTCCCCTTCTGCTCGGAGCGCTGCCGCCTCATCGACCTCGGACGCTGGCTCGGCGGCAAGTACGTCATCCCATCCCGATCGGGCACAATCTTCGAGGCCGATGCCGATGAGTGACCGCAAGCCCGACGCCTTCTCCATGATCCTCAGCGCCGCAATCTTCGGCTTCTTCGGCTTCATCCACCTCTCCCCACAGCAGATCAACACCCCGATGACGGCCGTCGTCTGGACGCTCCGCATCGGCGCCGCCGCCTTCGCGCTCTGCGCGCTCCTGGCCCTCCTCGGCCGTCGTGAGTCCGAAGCGCTCTATCAGATCGCCGGCGGGCTCACCGTCATCGCCTTCCTTGTCCTGGGCCTCTGGCTGCTGCTCGGGCCGGGCCTGGGGTGGCAGACGGGTGTGCTCCTGCTGATTTTCGCCCTCTGGAACGCCTCGGAACTGGGCCGCTCCCTCCTCCGCCGCCCCCGATTCTGACCCCCCTTCATGGCTATCAGACGCGAGCCGCGCGAAAGTCAGCCGGTCGTGCCGGGCATGACCGACGGAATCTCCACAACCGACCCGACGGCGATTCAAGCCCTCCCCCTCCCGGACGATGGTGGGCACAAAGGCCGCCCTCGCGCTGCCCTATCCCCAGACCCGCAATGGGAGCGATTCCATGCTCTGCCCGAGATGCCCCGGCGAGAACCTGCGCACCGTCCGCTACGAAGGAGTCGCTGTCGACACCTGTGATTCCTGCGGCGGCGAGTTCCTCGATCACGATGAACTGGGCCACATCGTACAGGTCCGTGAGGCGCGGATTCCGCAGCGCGTCCGCTCGATGGTCGAGGGCCGCGAGCCCGTCCACGGCGTCCCCGTGGAGCATCGCGACCACAAGACCACCTGCCCCAAGTGCGCGACGACGATGCAGGTCCTCAATTACTGCGGCGACAGCGGCGTTCTGATCGACCGATGCCCCGGATGCGGCGGCTTCTGGGTCGATACCGATGAACTGGAGATGATCCAGGCCTTTCAGGAAGACTGGGAGGCCCGCGCCCCCCGCGCCATTCAGGAGGTCGCCGCTCAGCTCGAGGCCGCACGCCGGGAGAACGCCCTGGGCCTCAACCGGGTCTTCCAGGGCTCACGATTCGCATTCATTAACGCCCTGATCAACAGATTCCTCGACGCGGCCTGAACCGCCCGGGCAATCTGCTCGAATCTGGACGTGGAGACGACGCCGCGGGATCTTCGGAGGGGAAGGTCCCGTGTGCGTTTTTCTCCCCCCTTCGATGCCGCTCAGTTCTCATACACGACGGCGATGAAGACATCCGACGAGGCAAACGCCCGGTCGCCGAGACTCTTGAGCTTGCTCTCGGGAGTCGCCGTCTGCGGCGCGATGTTGCCGAAGATGTTCACCACCTTCGCGCCGGATTCCTTGAGCCAGGCGTTCACCTTCGACTCCAGGGTCTCGAGGTTGGATTCAATGTCGACAAAGAGCTTGATCTGCTGCATGGAGTAGGTCCGTTTCCGCCTCGGGAGTGGAACGCCGCCGCGTTGACCGTCATGCGGCGATCCCTACGATAGAGCCGTTTGCGCCCCGGGGCGTGGCGGCCCCTCGAAACTCCCGTTCCGCAGGATTCTCCCCGTGACTGAGACGCTCAATCCGATCGCCTTCAGCAACCTCGCCTGTCCCGAGTGGGACCTCGACCGGCTCATCGCCGCCGCCTCGGAATGGGGCTTCCAGGGCATTGAACTGCGCACCTTCGGCGCCGGCTCCTCCCAATTGGCAGGCGACCCGGCTCTCTCCGATCCGGAGAAGATCCGCCACAAGTTCGAATCCGCCGGCATCGGCATCTCCTGTCTCGCCACCGGGGTCGCCCTGCACTATCGCCGGGAGTCCGAGGCCGAGGCCGCCCTGGCCGCGGGCCGCTCATTTGTCGATCTCGCAGCCGCCCTGGGTTGTCCCGCCATTCGCTGCTTCGGCTACCAGATCGCTCCGGGCGAATCACGTCACGCCGCCGTCAGCCGCACCGCCTCGCGCTACCAGCGCCTCGCCGAGTACGCCGAGGAGAGCGGCACCGAGATTCTCATCGAGAACGCAGGCACCTTCGCCCGCAGCCGCGAACTCTGGAACCTGACCAACTTCACCGAGCACCCCCTCGTCGGCATCTGCTGGAACGTCGCGAACGCCGCCGCAGCCGGCGAGCGTCCCGGCCTGAGTGTGACAACGCTCAACAGCCGCATCCGCTACGGCAAACTCAAGGATGCCGTCATCGGCGAGGGCAGCGGCTTTGTGCCCATCGGCGAGGGAACCTGCGAGGTCGAGCGCTTCGTCGAACTGATGCGCGGCATCGGCTTTACCGGCTGGTTCTGCCTCGAATGGGACCGCCTCTGGCTGCCCGGCCTCGAAGAGGGCGAAACTGTCCTCCCGCGCATGCGCGAGACGCTGCACAACTGGATGCGCGCAAAGTTCGACAAGAAGGGAAAACCCCTCTCGAAATACGAGGCCCCGGCCCTGGAGGCGAAGGCCTGATCGCATCGCGCTTCGCCCGCCGTCATGCCCGCGCAGGCGGGCATCCAGTCTGAGTAGCACGGGCGTCTCGCCTGTGTGACCCCTCACCAGTGGCGGCCGGTCGGTGCCGGCCGGTTTGGGTGCCACTGCCAGCGAGCGAAGCGAGTCGGCCGTGCGGCAGGGGCCGCCCCCGCCCCCGGAATCTCCGCCGATTTTCACGGGATTCCCTCCCACACGCTGCGATTTTCCGGTATGGTGGAGGGAGCAAACGTCCCGGAGAACCCTGCCATGAAGATGGTCCCCGCCTCAATGTGCAGGGGCTTAACCGACCTCGTGGTGCAATGTGGTGTGTCAGACTGAAATCATCGAAGAGAGGCAAGTGATAAGCATGAATACTCTGAAATCGGCGTTGGCAATCTGTGTCGCTGTGATGGCCGCCGGTAGCTCTTCGTTCGGTCAGCAGACCGAGTACGCATTTCTCATCCTGCCCAAGGCCGACTCGGGCTTCGCCGCCTCCCAGGCGATCTCGAACTCCGGCGTTGTTGTGGGTATGTCTTCCTATGAAGATCAGGGGCGTGCGACGCTCTGGGACGGTGATTCGGTGCAGATCCTCGGAACATTCGGCGACACAAGCACCGCCCTCTCAATCGGACCGCAGGGCTGGATCGTCGGGTGGTCCGGGCAGCCGGCCGGCGACAACATCCATCGCCGGGCGACCCTGTGGCACGACGGCAATCTGATCGACCTGGGCACGCTTGGTGGTAACCATGCCGAGGCCCTCTCCGTTAACGGACAGGGCCAGATCGTCGGGCGTTCCACGGTTCAAACGGCCGTCAGGCCGACTGCCGCGTTCCTCTGGCAGAACGATGTCATGACGGCCCTCCCGCCGCTTGATCCCGATCAGAGCGCCTGGGCCCTGGACATTAACGAGCACGGGCAGATCGTCGGCACTGCATGGAGCGTTGAGGATGAGCCTTCGCGCCCCGTGACCTGGATCGACGGGGAGATTCTTGTTCTCGACTTCGCAAACTGGAATCGAAACTCGGGCGGACGCGCGAACGCCATCAACGATCTTGGCCATATCGTTGGTTCTTATAATGGCGAGGGGGGCGGGGATTATACAGCGGGATACATCTGGCGAGATGGGTACCATACGGGCATTCCCTCACCATTCATCCGCGGACATACGCATGCCGTCGCAGTCAACAACCTCGATGAAGTAGTGGGATATGTCTACGAAGGCCCGAACGGCCCCTTCGCCTTCTTCTGGACCGAGGAGCGTCGGTCGCGGCTGCTCAGCCACATGATGCCGCAGGACCTTCCTTGGAACATCGAGATCGCGACAGGCATCAACGACGCAGGACAGATCACGGGAATCGCATCTCCGGCCGATGGGGTCGGACCGACTTCCGCCTTCCTGATGACCCCGGTCAGCCCCACCATGTCTCTGAGCATCCCCATTCCCGCGCGCGCGGGTGAAACCAATTGGGTCAATGTCACCGGCTGTCCTCCCGGCTCGAAGGTCCACCTCCTCTATGGCTCGGCCTTTGGAGGCTACGCCATCAATGACTGCGATTTGCAGGACAATGCATTGCAGCTCCATGATCCGCGATTCGTCGCCGCCCGATACGCCGATCAGGACGGCTCGGCCCTGATCCCCTTCGACGTTCGCGAGGCCGCCCGAAATGCAGGGCAGGTCTGGATGCAGGCCGTTGTTGCTGCAGATTGCGCCATCAGCAACGTCGTCCCGGTTGAATTCGAATGACATCCTCGTCCTCTCTAATCTAACCTCCGCCCGCCCGGCGAACCACGTACACCGCCGCGAACATCCCTCCGATCATCTCACGATGCACTCGCCGTACCGCGTACTTCCCGTTCAAGGGAACCAGCGAGATCCACTCCGGCTCATCACCTGAAAACTCCGCCCGCTTGAAGGTCACCTCGTGATCCGGCAGCAGCCGGAAGAAGCAATCGCTCCCGCTGCGCACCGGCGCCTCCGGTGAAAACACCA
>CAZPFK010000074.1:0-13494 GCA_964585855.1 uncultured Vicinamibacteraceae bacterium | reverse complement strand
GCCGACAAGGCCGCCGCCGTGCAGGCCTCCGCAACGCAAGAAGATGGCTGCTGTGCAGCCAAGGCAGGGAAGACCGATGTGACCCCCGAAGCCCGTGCCCTCCAGGCCTCCACCCTCGGTGAGTGCTGCAAGGCCGGCTCGCAGGAAGGCAAGGCCTGCTGCGTTGCCAAAGTCGCTGCTGCAACCGCTGAGCCGATTCAGATCTCCGCCGATGAAGACATTGCCGAAACCATCATCGGCAAGCAGCCCTGCCTCGACGCCCAGTTCGTCAATCAGGACGGCGAAACCGTCAACCTGAAGGACTATCGCGGCAAGACGCTCGTCGTCAGCACCATCTTCACCGCCTGCCCTGTCAAGGAGATGTGCCCCCGCATCACCGCCGACATGGCCTGGCTCTCCAAGCAGGTGCCCGCCGACCTGGAGGACAAGATCCACTTCGTCCTCCTCTCCTTCGATCCGCAGCGTGACACCCCGGAGGTCCTCAAGGCCTACGGGCAGAACCACGGTGTGAACTTCGAGTGCACCGACATGCTCCGCGGCGACATCGACGCCACCCGCAAGGTTGTCGAGGAGGCCCTGGAAATCCCCCTGACCATTGACCCGCAGAACAATTCCATCATCTCGCACGCGATGATGCTCCACGTGATCAACCCCGAAGGCGTCGTCGTCGTCGAGCGGACCGCTGAAGACACCGCCGCTTTCGAACTGGTCGCCAAGGAAATGGTCCGAGCCGCCACCCTCCCCTACGTCGCCCCGCCCAAGCCCTGCAGCGAAGGCGACTGCCAGGAGCACGCCGCGACCGATGAGAAGTCGGCCTACGAGGGCTGAAGCCCGACCCGCCGATAACTCGCACCCGACTCAACACGCCTCCGGGATTCGTCCCGGAGGCTCTTTTTTTCTGCCTGTGCGGTTTGCACAGGTCCGCCCCCGTGCCGCGCCTCTGCCGTCTGCCGGACTTCACACAGGGAAACTTAATCGGGACGTGCGGGGGACCGATGAAAGGGAGGTCCGGCGCGCGGTCTGCTCTTCCATGCCTCCGGTGCGAGACGCTCGGCCGCAGGGCCCGCCATCCCTGCACGTTCACGAGTGGAGTTATCGATCCATGGTTCTGGGGTTTCTCAAGTCCAACACAGTTCCCATCGGCATTGACTTCGGCTATGCGGAACTGAAGCTGCTGCAGCTCTCCCCCGGCGAGCAGTCGCAGGTGGCTGCGATGGCCTGCGTGGAGATCCCGGACGCCGCCCGAAGCAATCCCGCCCAGCGTCTCGCCTTCCTCTCCGAGCAACTGCCCCGCCTTCTTCGCGACGGCGGGTTCAAGGGTAAGACTGCGGTCTGCTCCATCCCCGCCTGGCAGACCTATTGCCAGCACCGGCAGGTCGTCCCTTCCGAATCAAGGAACGTGACCGAGCAGCTCAAGGAGCAGTTGCAGACAGTCTTCACCTGCCGCCCCGATGACCTGGTCATACGCCACGTCGACGTCACCGAAGTCCTCCGCGAAGGTCAGGGCGGCCAGCCCCTTCAGGAAGTCATCTGCTTTGCAGTCTCCCACGACGTCGTGATGCAGCAGGTTGAGCTGCTCAAGAAGTGCCGCCTCGACATCGTCGGCATGCACGTCGAGCCCACCGCGATACTTCGCGCCTTCGATCGCCTCTATCGCCGCGACGGCGATGAACGCACCACGACGCTCTACGTCGACGTCGGCGCCAACGCCACCAAAGTCATGGTCGCTCACGGCAGGGACCTCCGCTTTGCCAAAACCGTCCCGATGGGCGGACGCGTTATCGACGCCCGCCTCGCAGAAGACATGCGCTGCGACGCCGCAGCCGCCCGTGCCCACCGGCTCTCGCAGTGTCAGATCATGCGCCGACGCATTGAGTGGAACAAGGAAACCACCGGTCGCGTCCTCGGCCAGCACGCCCTCTTCAACAAGGGCCGGGAGACCGGCGCGCTTCCCGCTCAGTCGGCCGACGGAAGCGTCGCCGTCGCTGACGTCCGTCGAACCGGGCAGATCCCCGCCGAAATGCGCCCCGTCGATCCCGAGGATTCCGCCGTCAGCGCGACCTCGGGCGTTCTCGAAAGCGGCATCGAAGAGGCCACGCAGGAGCTGGTCGATGAGCTCCGCATGTGCCTGCGATACCACCATGCCATGTTCCCCGAACGCCGGCCCGACCGCATGGTCATCCTCGGCGGCGAGTCGCGCGATGCCCGCATGGGTCGTCGCCTCGCTCAGGGGCTTTCGCTTCCGTCTTTCCTCGGAGATCCGCTGGGGCGGATGCGGATCGATCCCGCCTGCCGACCGCTCAATGTCGAGAACGCCTACGTGCAGCCCGGTTGGGCCGTCGCCGTCGGATTGTGCCTCAGTCCGCTTGAGGGGTAAGGGCCCTTCACCAACAGAACCTGGAGTCCGGTCATGCCTGCCGAAAACTTCCTGCCTGAAAACTACTTCGCTGAAAAGGCCGAGCGCCGATCCAGCCTGCTGAGTCTCGTGCTCTTCCTGGTCATCATCACGGGCGTCGTCGCCGCCTTCTTCGTCACCAACCGCCAGTGGACCGCCATCAAGCGCGAGCAGGCCCGGATCAACGGCGAGTTCGCAAACGCCGCCCGAAACATCGAGAAGCTCAACGAGCTCGAGATGCAGAAGGCCGAGCTCCTGGCAAAGGCCGAAGTCGCCGCCGCGCTTGTGGAGCGCGTGCCCCGCTCAATCCTGCTGGCCGAGTTGATCAACCGCATGCCCGACGCCGTTACGCTCAACGAGTTCAAGCTCGAAAGCAAACGCGAACGCACCCGTCGGCCCCGACCCGCAGCGACGACCAAGACGCTCTCGCAGACCAAGGACAAGAACGCCGCAGCCGAAACGCCCGAGGAGCGCAAGGTCGAGGTTCCCAAGTTCGAAGTGCTCGTCGCCCTCGTCGGCGTGGCTCCCTCCGATGTGCACGTCTCCGACTACATCGGCAACCTCACCGCCTGCCCCCTCTTCCGCAACATCGACCTGAAGTACTCCAAGGAAGTGGCGCTCGACAACGTCAACCTCCGCGAGTTCCGCATCGAGATGATCCTCGACGTCAACGCAGACGCCAAGGACTTCGAGCCCCTCCGGTCACCAAGAACCCTCCGCGACCCCCTGGATCGCGATGAACAGGTCGGCGACGAATTCCCGACCGACATGACTGAGATTGAACTCATGGATGAGGAGACCCGGCCATGATTCGCTTCGGATTCCGAGAACTCGTCTTCTTCCTCGTCCTGCTCTCTGTCCCTGTCGCCGCCTGGTACTTCGTGTTCCGGCCGCGCAACGTGGAGATCGAACTGGCGCGGCAGGAGATCAGTGACAAGATGATCAAACTGGAGCGCCTGCGCCAGCTGGAGTCGACCATCGAGAGTCTCGATGAGGCCATCCGCACCGGTCAGTCCGCCATCCAGGCCGTCGAGGCCAAGCTTCCCTCGGAGCAGAACATCGAGGAGGTCGTCAGCAAGATCGCAAAGACCGCCAAGTCCCACCAGCTGACGATCCTGGCCATGACCACCGACGACAAGATCCCCGCCGCTCAGTACATGGAGCTGCCCATCAACATCGAGATCGTCGGCGGCTTCGACGGCTTCTACCAGTTCCTCCTCGAACTGGAACGCTTCGAACGCCTCACGCGGATTCACAACCTCACCATGGAGCGGCAGGACGACGCCACCGGTGAACTCGCCGCCGCCTTCGACCTCAGCATCTACTTCGAATCCCCCGAGTCCATGGCAAGCGCCGCGGAGGGACGATGAACCCCGGATCGCTCAATTCACCGCAGACGACCGCCTCAGGCGACTCCTTTGACAATCTTGAGTCCGGCTTTGCAGCCGATGAGACCGGCCTCGGTGCCGTCGGAGCCGCTCGACGCCGCAAGCCGGTTCGCGACGGCACCATCATCCTCGCCGTGATCATCTTCATCGCCGCAGGCATCCTCGCCTCCATGCGACTGATCTCGACCAAGGCGGGCGGCTACGCGCGCGACGTCGCGCTCGAGACCCGAATTGACGAGTTCATCAGCGGCATGAAGAAGCCCGCCGCCATCGGCAGTCTCATCGTCAACGACACCGAGATCATCGAAAGTCTCGCCGACGACCGCACTGATGTCCAGGTGCCCCTCGTCGAGGTCAAGAAGAACCCCTTCCTGATGAAGGCCGTCCCCGCGCAGACCCCCGTCGGTCTGCCGAACCTCGCGCTCACGCCCGAGCAGATCGCTGAGCAGAAGCGCCGCGAACGCGAGGCATCGCTGCGCACACAGGCAGCCGCGATGCACTTCTCCAGCGTCATGGGCTCACCCGGCAACTACCTCGCCGTTATCGACGGCCGAGTCGTCCAGGTCGGAGATACGCTGCCCGGCGGATTCACCGTGGCAGACATCGGCAGCACCCAGGTCACCCTCGAAGCCGAGGGACTCCGACTGCCCCTCAAACTCGGCGCCGCCCCCGGCCCCAAACCCATCCGCCGGAAGTAACCGCAACGCACCATGGCCGGATTCGACCTCGACAATCTCCTGGCTGATCTCGGTGTCCGCAAACGATCAGCCGAGGCCGCCCCTCCCGACGCACCCGAGGAGTCGTCCGCCGGCGACGCCTTCGCCGCGCTGGGCTCTACTGGAATCATCGGCCTGGACAACCAAGCCCCGAGCCCGCCCGCTGCTTCCTCTGCGCCGCCGACAGACGACTCCGCCGAGCTGGAGACGCCACTTGCCTCCGAATCATCGGAGGAACCTCCGGAACCTGCTCCGGCTGCCCCGCAGGCAAAGGCCGCCCCCGCACCGCAGAAGCCGGCGGCTCCTCTCGATTCCTTCGATCCGCCCGTCGATGAGTCCCTGGAACTGCTCTGGCTGCCGCAGGGGGGGTCGCCGCCGCCGACCTCAGCTGCCTCCGAGGCCCTCGGCCGCCTCCTGCTCGAACGCCGAATCATCTCCGCCGAACAGTTGCAGTCGGCACGGCGGGTGATGTCGCAGAGCCCCGGGCGACGTCTCAAGGACATCCTGGTTGAAATGGGCATCGGCGAGGAGCCCCTCCAGCAGGTCATCGCCGAGGTCTTCGACCTCACGTTCGAACGCCTCAATCCCGACACTGGATGTGACGAAACCCTCCTGAATCGGCTCAGCCCCGAGTTCTGCAAGGCCCACCACGTCATCCCGATTCGCCGCGACGGCCGCCGGATCGTCATCGGCACCTCGCGTCCCGATGACCTCTTCGTCCTGGAAGAGGCCCGCCGACTGCTGGGCGGACGACCCGTGCGCCACGTGCTCGTCACCGAGGCCGACATCGCCCTCATTCTCGACATGCACACGCAGGGCGAGGTGCAGGACGAGGCGATCAACGACATCCTCTCCGACATCGAGGAAGACGATGTCGCCGTCGTCGAGGAAAAGTCCGCCGCCGAGGACTTCGAGAAGCAGGCCGGCGAAGGCCCGGTCATCCGCTATGTCAACCTCATCATCCAGACCGCCCTGCGCGAGAAGGCCTCCGACATCCACATCGAGCCCGGCGAGAAGCGCCTCAAGGTGCGCTTTCGCATCGACGGCGTCCTCTTCGACATGATGAGCCCGCCCTGGAAAATGCACGCCGCCATGATCTCCCGCCTCAAAATCATGGCCAACCTCGATATCTCCGAACGCCGCCTTCCTCAGGACGGCCGAATCCGCGCCCTCGTCGCCGGCCGTAAGCTCGACCTTCGCGTCTCGACGCTTCCGACCGTCTCCGGTGAGAAGTGCGTCATCCGAATCCTCGACAACAAGTCGATCTCCGTCGGTCTCGATGAACTCGGCTTCGGCGAGGAATCGCTGCAGATCTGGCGCAGCCAGATCAACCAGCCCAATGGCATCATCCTCGTCACCGGCCCGACCGGCAGCGGTAAGACCACCACGCTCTATTCCTCACTCCGCGAGATGGACACGCAGCGACTCAACGTCTCAACCGTTGAGGACCCGGTGGAATACCACCTCGACGGAATCGCTCAGGTCCAGATTCACGACCGCATCGGCATGTCCTTCTCCGCCGCACTCCGCTCCCTGCTGCGGCAGGACCCCGACGTCATCATGGTCGGCGAAATCCGCGACGCCGAAACCGCTCGCATCGCCGTCCAGGCCGCCCTCACCGGCCACCTCGTCCTCTCCACCCTCCACACCAACGATGCCCCCTCCACCGTCACACGATTGATCAACATCGGTGTCGAGCCCTTCCTCATCGGCGCCGCCCTTAACTCGGTGCTTGCTCAGCGGCTCATCCGCAGGACCTGCCAGCATTGCCGCACTCCCCTTGAACTGACCGATGAGGCCCGCGAGTTCGCCGAACTGCAGGGCGTCTCCGCCAGTCAGCTCTTCGAGGGCAGCGGCTGCGAACGATGTCGCCAGACCGGGTACGCCGGTCGTCTCGGCATCTACGAACTTCTCGTCCTCGACGATGTCACCCGCGACGCCATCGCCCGCAATCCCAACGTCACGGAGTTCCGCCGCATGTGCATCGAACGCGGAATGGTCACCCTTCGGCAGGACGGCATGCTCAAGGCCGCCAAGGGCATGACCACCATCGAGGAAATCCTCCGCGTCACACAGTCAACAATCTGACCACGCTCGGCCCGCCCCCCGCCATCGCGCTACTGATTCCTCCAGCCGGGAGGAACCGCCGACGTGAGCCGGATTGACCAGCACCCATCTGCAACGCCTGCATCACCAACCGCTGTCTTCTCGGCACGCGGCGTCACGAAGGTCTATCGCATGGGTGACGTTGAGGTCCACGCCCTGCGCGGCGTCGACCTCGACCTCTTCGAACACGAGTTCGTCGTCCTCCTCGGCCCCTCCGGGAGCGGAAAATCCACCCTCCTCAACATACTCGGCGGGCTCGACGTCCCCACCGCCGGGACGGTCCGCTATGCCGACCACGACCTCACCCAGTACGACGATGCGGAATTGACGCGCTATCGCCGTGAGCACGTCGGTTTCGTCTTCCAGTTCTACAACCTCATCCCCAGTCTGACGGCAATGGAAAACGTGGCGCTGGTCACAGAGATCGCCCGCGACCCGATGGACCCCCGCGAAGCCCTTGCACTGGTCAACCTCGAGAATCGCAAAGATCACTTTCCCTCACAACTATCCGGCGGCGAGCAGCAACGCGTCGCCATCGCCCGCGCCATCGCCAAGCGGCCCCAGGTCCTCCTTTGCGATGAGCCCACCGGCGCCCTGGACGCCCAGACCGGCGTCCTCGTGCTCGAAGCCATTGACCGCGTCAACCGCGAGCTCGGCACGACCACTGCCGTCATCACCCACAACACCGGAATCGCCGCCATGGCCGACCGCGTCATCTCCATCCTCGACGGTCAGATCGCAGGCATCGAACGGCCGCCGCGCAAGGTGCCGCCCTCGGAGATCCGCTGGTGACGGCCCTGAACCGCAAGCTCGCCCGCGACCTCCTGCACATGAAGGGGCAGGTGGTTGCCATTGCGCTGGTCATGGCCTGCGGTGTAGCGGCTTTCATCACCTCGCTCACAACGCTCCTCTCGCTCCAGCAGAGCCAGGACCGCTACTACGACACGCTTCGCTTCGCCCACATCTTCGCCCAGATGAAGCGCGCGCCACTCGCACTGGCCGACCGAATCGCGGAGATTCCCGGTGTCGCCGCCGTTGACACCCGTATCGTCGCCGACGTCAAGCTCGATCTGCCCGGCCTCGATGAGCCCGCCGTCGGACGCCTCATCTCCGTTCCCGAGTTCGGCCGACCCCGGCTCAACGTTCCCATGCAGCAGTGGGGGAGGTGGATCGAGCCGGGCCGCCCCGGCGAGGTCGTCGTCAGCGAGCCCTTTGCGCAGGCGCACAACCTCGGCTCAGGTGACCATCTCCGCGCCGTCATCAACGGGCGCCTGCGTGAACTCACCGTCGTCGGTGCAGCGCTCAGCCCAGAGTTCATCTACGAAATACGTGAAGGCGACCTCCTGCCCGACAGCCGCCGCTTCGGCGTCATCTGGATCGGGTACGACGAGCTCGCCGCCGCCTTCGATCTCGATGGGGCCTTCAACAACGTCACCCTTCGCGTCCTGCCCGGCGTGGCGAGAGAGGAGGTTCTCGATCGACTCGATGATCTCATCGATGAGTACGGCGGTCTGGCCTCCTACGACCGTGCCGATCAGACCTCCCACCGCTTCGTTGCCAACGAACTCAAGCAGCTCCGCGCCATGTCCACCGTGGCCCCCACCCTCTTTCTCTCCGTCGCCGCCTTCCTCCTCAACATGGTCATCGGACGCATGGTGCGCGCCCAGCGCGAGCAGATCGCCGTCCTCAAGGCCTTCGGCTACTCGGCCTGGGAGATCGCCGAGCACTACCTGAACTTCGTTGCTGTCATCGTCGTCCTGGGCGCATCCCTCGGCACGTGCATGGGGGCGTTGTTCGGGCGCACCATGACCGGGATGTACAAGGACTTCTTCCGCTTCCCAGAGATCCGCTACGACTTCGACTATCGCGTCGTGCTCGGCGCCGTCGCCGTCAGCACACTCGCCGCCGCCGTCGGAACCGTCAGCGCCCTGCGGCAGGCCGCCTCCATGCCTCCCGCCGAGGCCATGCGCCCCGAACCCCCCGCCCGCTACCGGCAATCAATCGTCGAACGCCTCGGTCTGCGACGTCTCCTCTCCCAGGCCACCCGCATGGTCATCCGCCACCTCGAACGCCAACCCGTGCGATCCGCGCTGGCCGTCCTCGCCATCTCCCTCGCTACCGCCATGCTCGTTGTCGGCGGCTTCGTCGTTCACGTCATCGACCGCCTCATTGAGTACACCTATGTGGAAGTCCAGCGACAGGACCTCACCGTCACCTTCAACGAGCCCGTCTCCGGATCGGCGCTCGCCGAAATCCGCACCATGCCCGGCGTCCTCCAGGCCGAGCCCTTTCGCGCCCTGCCCGCTCGACTCCGCGCCGGTCCCGCGGAGCGACGGCTCGCCGTCATGGGCCTCGACCCTGCTCGCTCCCTCTTTGTCCCCCGCAACGTAGACGGCCGGCCCGTCGACATCCCCGATCACGGGATCGTCCTGACCTCCACCCTCGCTGACATCCTCGGCGTTCAGGCAGGCGACGCTGTGACCATCGAAGTTCTTGAAGAGGCCCGCCCGACCCGCGACGTCGTCGTCTCCGGACTGACCTCGGAAATGGCCGGCCTCTCCGCCTACATGTCCCTCTCCGCCGCAAACACCCTCATGCGCGAGGAGGACTCGATCTCAGGGGCCCACATCCTTGCCGATCCCGCCGCACTGCATGAACTCTACACGACCCTCAAGGAAACCCCCCAGGTCTCCTCCGTCACCGTCAAGGATGCAACCGTCACCGTCTTCCGCGAGACCGTCGCACGAAACATCCTCGCAATGCGCATGCTCAACATCTCCTTTGCCGTCATCATCGCCTTCGGCGTCGTCTACAACACCGCACGCATCCTCCTTGCCGAACGCAGCCGCGAACTCGCCACCCTCCGCGTCATCGGCTTCACCCGCGCAGAAATCTCCCTCGTTCTCCTCGGCGAGATCGCTGTTCTCGTCCTCGTCGCACTCCCCCTCGGTCTTCCCCTGGGACGAACCTTCGCCGCCATCCTCGTGGCCGTCCTGCAGACCGAAGACTACCGATTCCCCCTTGTCATCCAGCCCCCGACCTACGCCTTCGCCGCCCTCATTGTCCTCCTTGCCGCAGCCGTCTCCGGGCTGGTCGTCCGCCGCCGCATCGACGAACTCAACCTCCTCGCCGTACTCAAGGCCCAGGAATAATCACCCGTGAGAATCACCGGAACCCGCATCCTCATGGCCCTGCTCGGTCTGGCGATCGCCGCCGCGATCATCGCCGCCTTCATCCCCCGTGCGGTCCCCGTTGAAGTCCAGGCCGTCTCCCTCGGGCCGCTTGCCGTAGACGTCCAGGAAGATGGCCGCACGCGCATCATCGATCGCTACATCGTCTCCTCGCCCCTCCGCGGCCAACTCCAGCGCATCACCCTCAAGGCCGGCGACCCCGTGCAGGCCGGTGAAACAATCCTCGCCGCACTCCTGCCCACGGATCCGGCGCTCCTCGATCCCCGCGTTCTCGCCGAGAACCGCGCCAGAGTCGGCCGCGCACAGACCGCGCTCCTCCAGGCCGGGCCGATTCTCGAACGCGCTCGAGCCGAGTATGAGTACGCAGCAGCCGAACTCGATCGCATCCTCACCGCCGACACGCGCAACGCCGTCAGCCCGCAGGACCTCGAAGCCGCACGCCTCGCCGAGCGCGTCGCCGCCCAGCGCCTCGATGAGGCCCGGTTTACTGAGCAGATCGCCGCCTACGAACTCGAACTCGCGCAAGCCGCCCTGCTCAGCTCAACCCCCGACGGCCAGCCCGCCGAAGATCGCCCCCACTTCCCCATCCTCTCGCCCATCAACGGTCGCGTCCTCCGCGTCCTTCAGGAAAGCAGCATGGTCATCGAAGCCGGCACGCCCCTGCTCGAAGTCGGCGACCCCGCTCGCCTCGAACTCGTCATCGACGTGCTCAGCCGCGACGCCGTCCGAATCACCCCCGGCGACGACGTCATCATCGAGCACTGGGGCGGCCCGAATCCGCTGCAGGCGCAGGTCCGCCTCGTCGAGCCGCAGGCCTTCACCAAGGTCTCTGCCCTCGGCGTCGAGGAGCAGCGTGTGAACGTCATCGCCGACTTCGTCAACCCCTACGAGCAGCGCCGAACCCTCGGAGATGAGTACCGCGTCGAAGCGAGCATCATCATCTGGCAGGAAGAAAGCGCCCTCCGCGTCCCGACCTCCGCCCTCTTCCGCTCCGGCGACGACTGGGCCGTTTTTGTCGTCGAGGACGGCAAAGCGAAACTCCGCATCATCGAACTCGGCGAGCAGAACGACCGCGCAGCACAGGTGCTCTCCGGCCTCGCCGAGGGCGATCGCGTCATCCTCCACCCCAGCGAGAGCGTTCGCGACGGTGTGCGCATTCGATTGATTGAGCCCTGATCTTCGCACAGTAGTGAAGAACAGGTAAAAATCCCTGCACCCAGACGCGGCCCTCACCCGTATACATACATAGAGAGAACGCGGTCTGTCATTTCTGGCGCCGCACGGGTGAATTGTTTCTTGCTCACAACAAGTGCGTGGCCCACAGGCTTGCCGAAGGAGCCTTATGCCCAAACTGCGCCGACGCCGAATCAAGTTGTTCCTCCGGGGCCTGCGCGATTATGTGCATGCCACCTCGCGCAATCACCGCGTGACGCCGATGGATGTCCCCGATGGAGCCGACGCGCCCCTCCATCCCGAGTCGATGCTTCTGATCACGCTCGACTCCCTCCGCGTAGACACCTTCCAGAACGCCGACGCTCCCGCCCTCAAGGCCGCCGGCCGCTGGCTCAGCGCCACTACCCCCGCAACTTTCACCTACGCCGCCCATCAGGCCATCTGGGTCGGCGTCACCCCCGTCGTCCCCGAAAGCCGAAAACCCTTCCTCAACCCCAAGGCCGGCCGCATCTTCCGGCTCATCAACAGCGCCGCCGGCGGCACGCGCAACGACTACGTCCAGCTCCTCGGAGCCAACATCATCGAGGGCTACCGCAACAAGGGATACCGCACCATCGGCGTCGGCGCGATGCGCTGGTTCGATCCCTCCCTGCCCTCAGGACTGGCCCTCACGAAGGACTTCGACGCCTACAAGTACACCGGCGTCGACGTCGCCGCACAGGTTGACTTCGTCATGCAGGAGATCCGCGCCTCGGCCGGCAAGCCCCTCTTCATCTTCGTCAACGTCGGCGAGACGCACATTCCCTACCACTACAAGGGCGCGCCCTGGGTCGCGAAGAACTTCTGCGTCCCCCTCGGCAGCAACAACAACCGCGAAATCTGCCAGGAGCGCCAGCGCAAGTGCCTCGAATACGCCGACGCCCAGCTCCGGCCTCTGCTCGATCTCTTCTCCGACGCCGCCGCCTCCATGGTCATCTGCTCCGACCACGGCGACTGCCACGGCGAGGATGGCCTCTGGGGCCACGGCTTCGCGCACGAGCAGGTCATGCGCGTCCCGATGATGCTCCGCCTCCGCCCCCGTCATCGCGATGATGAGGACATCAACACCGCAAACGAAGGCGAAGGCGTCGACCTCTCCGCCGTCGAAACCGTCGATCCGGAACTGCTCACCCAGCCCGCCCTCAACTGATCCTCACGTGCCGATCCGCTCGGCAAGGAACGTCTCCACGCTCTCGAGACTGATCCGCTCCTGTTGCGCTGTGTCCCGGTGACGCACCGTCACCGTCTGGTCGCTCAGCGTCTCGCTGTCGATGGTGAAGCAGTAGGGCGTCCCCGCCTCATCCATCCGCGCATACCGCTTCCCGATCGACTGCTTCGCATCGTATTGACACATCCACCGGCTCCGAAGCTTCCGATACAGCCGGTCCCCGACCTCCGGCATCCCGTCCTTGTTCACCAGCGGAAAGACCGCCGCCTTGATCGGCGCCAGTCTCGGATGGAAGTTCATCACGTACTTGCTGCCCGAACGCTCCGGCGTCGGCGTAAACGCCTCGCACAACACCGCAAGCGTCCCCCGGTCCGCGCCTGCCGACGGCTCGATGACGTGCGGGAAGTAGAACTCGTTGCGCTCCTGGTCGAAGTAGCGCATCTTCTCCCCCTTGCCGCAGGCGTGCGCATGGGCCTTGAGGTCGAAGTCGGCCCGGTGCGCCACGCCCTCCAGTTCCCCGAAGCCCGGCGCGGTGAATGGAAACCGATACTCGATGTCGCTCGTCCCCGCGCCCTCCTTCGCATAGTGCGCCAGTTCATCGCGCTCATGCTCGCGCAGCTGCAGGTTCTCCCCCGCCAGCCCGATCGACTGCCACCACCGGTACCGGCTGTCACGCCAGTACGCGTACCACTCAGCAGCGCTCTCCGGATGGATGAAGAACTCGATCTCCATCTGCTCAAACTCCCGCGAGCGGAAGGTGAAGTTCCTCGGCGTCACCTCGTTGCGGAAGGCCTTGCCGACCTGGGCAATGCCGAAGGGGACCTTCACCCGCGAGGTGTCCGTGACGTTCCAGAAGTTGACAAAGATGCCCTGAGCAGTTTCGGGGCGGAGGTAGACTTTGCTCTCATCACTCTTAATCGCGCCCGCATACGACTCGAACATGAGGTTGAATTGCCGGGGTTCGGTCAATGTGCCGGGCATCGACGCCAATGGCGCATACGAGATTTTGCGTTCTGCATCGGAGAACTCTATGAATCGTTTACCTGTGTAAAAGAAATTGCGCGCACCGAGCGTCGAAACACGATTCCATGCTTCTTTGGCTAGTACCGATCTGAACAGCGCACGTTGATTGGAATCGTTGAGGTCAAGGTCATGACCAAGTTCTGCTGCGTCGGTTATAACACCAAACTCGTAGCCATCATCTGTACGGATCAAGTGTCCATACAGATGGTCTGCTCGATACCGTCGCTTTGTCTCACGACAATCCACCATCGGATCGTTGAACCCCGCCACGTGCCCGCTCGCCTCCCACACCTTC
>CAZPFK010000073.1:0-13597 GCA_964585855.1 uncultured Vicinamibacteraceae bacterium | reverse complement strand
ACTGAGATTTGACCGGCGTCGTTGATCTTCCCGCGATCGAATCGCAGTTGAGCATACAGGCGAGGAGGGACAGCATCCTTGAGTACAACAACTGCTCCATCAGCCTCGCGAAGGAACAAATCACGGGTATGAAGGCAGCATCCTACTGATCCGAGTATCTGTCCATTGTTATTGATATCCTCGGCCCAACTATTAAACGCAGGATTAAACCCCTGAGGATGAATATCAATAATCCGCCCATTGATCCAGACAACGATATGACCAGAACCTGCAACGGACACAGAGGTGCCGATGATGTGGCCGTGATCGTTGATTGCATAAGCCGTGCTGCCTTCGCCGGCAAGTGAACCGAGGTCTGTGACTTCTCCAACTCGCCACAGCAACGCGTTGTACTGGAAGTCTAATCCACTGCCGTACCCTACCGCTTCACCGTTGTTGTTTATGTCGTATGCTCCCCGCGAATACGTGTCTGGTCGCGCGGCGGATAGTACCGTCATCACACCATCTTGCCACAAGTAACCTCGATCCGCGTAATTGCCGAACTCGTACTCTGATACTCCAACTGCCTGTGTCAGGTTGTTGATCGCCGACGCCCCGCTCGTCTCACCTCCGAGCGTCCCGATGTCGAGCATCACTCCGTCTCGCCAAAGAAAGGCGTGCGCTGCCGTGTCGCCGGGTATAAATGCCGATGACCCGACGACCTCGCCGAGGTCGTTAATGTCACCTGCGCCGGAACGATCGCCGCCGAGCGTGCCGAGATCAATGATCCCTCCCTCTGCGGGCCAGATGACGGCGTTCCCATCCAAACTACTGGTCGTCGCTGATTTACCCACCACATCCCCGAACGAGTTCAGACCACCTACGGGATCGCCATTGAGTGATTCGTTCAGCGACGGTAGCTTGAAGACCGCGTACCGGTACTCCTGAGCGCCCACGTTATCTGTGAGGATTGTACAAACAGCAAGTACAGCAACATGAGAATAGTTCATTGCGGCCTCTCATTCGCAAACACAGACAGAACAGCGTCGGACGGACTCTCATCCGCCCGACGCAACAGTGATATGGTGATCAGTTGCAGCCCGGACAGGTCATCTTCGTATCACACGGCTCCGGGTGCGGCGCGAAGTTCAGTATCTTGAATCCCGGCGCCGCATTGACTGCTGTCAGATAGGCATCGGCGATCGGAGTGAATCGGTCCGGGTCATTGGTGAGTCCGCCATGCCGGAGCTTTGTTGCCCGGATTCCTTCAACGAGGAACTGACTGGGCTTGATCTCACTCCCCACATCGTACTGAAGAGCGGTCCAGCAGATTCCGGTGAAGCCGGCGTCATCGAAGGCGGCCATGACATCATCGACGCGGAAACCGGGCTCAGCAACGTCATCGAAATTATCGGAGAATCCTTCCCACCGCTCTATGAACTCTTCCCACTTTTCTTCGGGGTCTACAGTGCCGAAGAAGAACTGATTGTGAATGACAAACTTCGAATGAGGGTCAAACTCTGGCTCAACTTCCGCCCACCAGTCATCGCCAAGGAAATCCGCCTTCGCCCCGACTTCTGTCGCGAGGCGATACTTCGGCACATCCCACGGTGCTCCTGCGTCGTCGACCAGATAAGCGATCGCAGTCAGCGCATCAACGACTTTAGCGTAATGCACATGGAGACCAAAATGCGCTCCGTAGGCGTTGCACCACTCCGCAACCTCGGTTACGGTATACCGTGACTCATTGCTCTCGCTCTGAGCATCATGCCCCTCTCGTACCGTGCTCTCAAATATCCCCGTACTCGCCATTCGCAGCGGCCGGCCCGCCAGTGCCGAGCCGATCAGCGCTGCCTCCAGTTGCATGGCCTGCCATTCAAGGATCTTGCCGATCGCTTCCTGCTTACAGGCCAGCGACAGGTCGCGGTATAACGTTCCATTGGCAATCGTTTCACAGGTCAAATCAGTACTGCGAAAGGCGTATTGGCCCGAACCGCCGAATGACTCGTTGCCCCATTGCAGGTAATCGATACAGCGGGCAAACCGATGCGCAAACACGCGAACATTTCGAAGTGCCTCAGCCTCCGCTGTCGTGTTGGCGGGAAGCGCCTCCTGGTCTCCGAAGTCTGAGGGGCCCATCATCGAGTGGACACGAATCACGATCTCGCTCTGTTCATCCTCACCATTGCCGGTCCGGTCCGATCCGGTTGCCCAGCCGTTGACCTTGTTGGTGAAGTTGATGCAGGCAGTGCATGACGTCGCCGTGTCCACAATGATATCAATCCAGTCTTCGGACCCGAGGCCCTCGGGCGGCTCGACACTGCTTGGCTTGATATTCGTGCGCAGCCGGACGATCTGCACCGGATCAAGTGATCCTTCATCGTCGCTCGCCTCGCCCGGCGCGTGCAGCCCAACGCGCATCTGCTCCGCCTGGTCGAGAATCCAGTTGTCATTCACATCCAGGTCCGTCGTCTCCGCAATCGACGCTTCCATGATCTCCCGGAAGTCCGGCTCGCCGTTGTTGTTCATGTCGTAGGGCACGAGGATGCAGGGCAGTTGTGCAGTCTCTCCGTCGGGAATATACGTCGCCGTGATCCAGCCCTCATCATTAATATCTGTTGCATCGGCAATCGTGCTGCCCAGCGTCGAGGGCGTCATCTGCACCCGGTCCTCATCGAGGTTGAAGGCATCCCCCTCCAGGTTCGAGCTGACGGTGACCCACTTCCACAGCGCGATCCCGCCCGAATCGCCCCGCACCAGAATCTCATCCTCCCCGTTGACGGCGATCGCCTCCGCGTCGGTGATGAAGCCCGGCATCAGGTAGAAATACACCGTCTGGCTGGCGTTGCGCCAGTAGATCGGGCGCTTCCAGGCGCTGGGCGAGGCATCCTCCAGCACCCAGCCCACGGCAGGCGGCGTGCCCGTCCCATCCCAGTTGGCAATGTCGTTGGCGCCGGATTCCAGATACTGGCTGCCCGAGGGATGCAGCGAGTCGATGCCGCCGAGCGAGAGACCGCGCCAGATGAAGGCGAGGTCATCGCCGGAGGTGGCATCGGTCAATGTGCCCACACCGTCGCCGTTGTGCACCGTCACGTTGCCGCCGGGATAGTTGTCATCGCCGGCCCAGGCGCTGCTGTACGTATAAGTGTTCATGCCGACGTCGTAGGTTCCATTGGCGGTGCGGGTGATAATCGGGCTGCGGTCGCTGTCGAGCTCCACCTTGAAGACATTCGGTGTCGCGCCGGAGGTCTGCTCCTTCTGGCCGAAGATGTGCATGCGTTCATAGGTCGTCGAGTCGGGGTCGAGCTCCACGCCGACTGCCCGGCTGTCGTTGCCGCTGAATGAAGAGCCGAAGAGGAAGCTGCAGACCCATTCCTCCTGCGTTGAATCCCAGTCCCACCACACTGCCTCCTCATCGCCGTTGCTGTTCCAGGCGTAGCCGACGACCAGCGGATGCTCTTCACCATCGAAAATGCCGTCGCTGACGCCAAGCGCTTCGCCGCCGACGGCATTGGTCGGCAGCGGCAGTTCGGTGAAGGCCATGACATCGGCCGTCTCGGAGTTGGCCAGCGCGGAATCAAAGAGCATCGGCAGGATGTCTGAGCCATCGTCGTACCAGCCGACGGCGACTCGGCGCTGCATCGTCACCTCATCCTGACCGATGGTGACGGTGTAGGTGCTGCTGCTGATGGCTTCGAATCGACCGGCTTGCATGGTTGTCTCCCCCGGCGCGAGAACCGGCACGATGACAAAGGGCAGACCCTCCTTGCCGTCCACGCCCCCGCCTCCCCCCTGCGGCTGACCCAAGCCCCCCGCTCCTGAAAGGATCGTCATCACCACGGCGAACACCATTGAATGCTTATGCCCGGCAAACCCGGCTCCACTTCTCCCAGTGCCAAGTGCCTCAGTGCCTATTGCCTTCCGGCCGAGCGCCGAGTGCCGAGTGCCGAGTGCCGAGTGCCGTTGAGTCTACCAGCCATCATGCTCTGCTTGGTATAGAGACAACCTGTCAGACCGGTCCGTGATTCCCGCAAATCATGGAACCCCGACTAACCCAATGTACCACATATCCGCCCGGGGTGGAACCCGAATAGCGAAAACTTTGCAGGAAAAACATGGCCCCGATCGAACAGGTCTGCCGCCGTATGCGCTTCCACCCGGCGACCCTTGAAAACCCCGGATCGCCGTCTATATTCCCCGTGCCGCCGGTGTGAACCCCGGCCGATGACAACCCGTAGATTCGCACACGCCCTCTTCGTCTAGCGGCCAGGACGCCAGGTTCTCATCCTGGAAACAGGAGTTCGATTCTCCTAGGGGGCGCTTTGTGTTTTTCTGGGACCTCCGGCCCGATCTGCCGATCCGGCTGGACGCGGGAGGGGCGGTCTGCCGATAGGGTCGGCTATGGCGTCGAACCTGCAGGCGATCCTGAAACTTGAAGTCCCGGTCATCGTGCGCATCGGCCAGCGGCGGGCCTCCGTCGAGGATGTGCTGCGCTGGGTGCCGGGGTGCATCTTTGAGCTCCACAAGCCCGCCAGTCAGGACGAGCTTGACCTGCTGGTCAACAACGTCCGCATCGCCTCCGGGAAGGCGGTCAAGGTCTGCGAGAACTTCGGATTGCGGATTGAGGCGATCGGCGGACTTCGGGAACGCATCGACGCCCTTGCCGGGGCTGAAGCGAAAGCCGGCGCGGAGCCGGGCGGTCAATCCGCCGCAGCGTGATCCGCCCTCTACGACACCGGACAGGTTGAGGCGCGTTCCACGAGGCGGGCGGGGATGCGATCGGCTGCGCCTCGCTCGGAGGCAGTCTGCCCATTGGCGCCGAGGCGGGCCAGGATTGCAGCGCAGGCAGCGGCGCCGAGCTCGTAATAGTTGAGGCGAATGGTCGTCAGCGGGGGATCGGCCAGCGCAGCCCCGGGCAGGTCGTCGCAACCGATGATCGCAAGGTCGCGGCCGACAATTCGGCCGTGGGTTCGGGCGGCGCGGTAGGCGCCAAGGGCCATTTTGTCGTTTCCGCAGAAGAGGGCGGTGATGTCGGGGTCGGTGGCGAGGATCTGCTCGGCAGCGCGTTCTCCTCCGTCGGCGGTGAATTGTCCGTCGAGGATGAGGCGGTCGGGGATGCCGAGTCCCTCATCGTGGAGGCGATCGAGGAAGGCCTCGGTGAGTTCGTGGGCGGTGAGCACCTGGGTGGCGGGGCCGCAGAGGTGGGCAATACGGGTGTGGCCGCCGGCGAGGAGGTGGTCGGCGGCGAGTCGGCCGGCGGCGGGGTAGTCGCAGAGGATGGAGTGAAGCTCCCACTGCGCGAAGTGGTTGTTGACGATGATGAGGGGGCGGTCGGTGGCGGAGAACTCTTCGAGCCAGCGGTGCTCCTCGGTGGCGCCGAGGAAGAGGATGCCGTCGACGGAGCAGTCGCGGAGGATGCTGTCGTAGCGGCGGTTGCGGATGAAGGAGCGGCGGGCGACTTCGAGCATGATGCGGAAGTCGTGCTCGGCGGCGTGGTCGTAGATGCCGGAGATGAGCTCGCCGAAGTAGGGGTCGGCGAAGGCCTTGTCGAGGGCGGGGAGGAGGACGGCGAGGGTGCGTGAGGAGCGGGAGGGGAGTCCCTGGGCGAGGCGGTTGGGGCGGTAGCGGAGCTCGGCGATGGCGGTCTGGACGCGCTGCCGGGTGGCGTCGGAGATGCGCTGGTCAGCCCCGTTGATGATGAGGGAGACAGTGGTAGGGCTGACGCCCGAGGCTTTGGCGACGTCGCGGATGGAGGGTCGCGACTTTGCGGGAGCGTTGGTGTCGCTCTCGGGCACGGGCGGGCTCCGGATGGTGGATACAGGGGGGTCCGACTTGGTAAATCAGTTTACCACAGGATGGGTCTGGTGCACGAAAAAACGGGATCAGGGAAGGAAATTCAGAAAATTCTCCCGTTTCGCGCGATTCCAGCGTCTTTTCTATTGCATATTTCCGGCCCTGAGGTAGGGTATTGAACAACGGTTGGTAAAACAGTTTACCAATTGCGCCGTCGCAGCGGCACCGGAGGCCCGCGGCGGATTGATCACGGCGGTTCGCAAGGAGGCGGGCGGTTCCGGCGGCCGGTCCGATCCGGGGCCAGTGGCCTCCTCCACCCTTCCGAGGGCTCGACAGATGAAGATGTGCAACAGTCTCCCAAAGCGGATGCGAATGCCTGTCGCCTTCACCCTCATCGAACTGCTCGTTGTCATCTCCATCATCGCCCTGCTGCTGGGGCTGCTGCTGCCGGCCCTTTCCCGCGCTCGTGATGCGGCCCGAACCTCGGCGTGTCTCTCCAACATCCGCCAAAACGGGCTTGCATTTCAGTACTACGCCAATGACAACCGCGCCTGGCTTCCGATGGTGCCCGTTGCCAACCGGTCGGAACTGGTGGACTTCCAGGACAAGTACGGCGGGCTGGCGGGCTTCTTCAACCTCTATAACCGGCGCATGCCCGGCGGGTCGCTGGGGCGGTACGACAACGGCGCGACCAAGCCGCTGATGCGCGGGTACATGGATGATGCGGTGACGCTGGTCTGTCCGGCCGACCGGATCGAGAACACGGACAACGCGTATCAGTATCCGGGTGTGCAGGGGGCGATTCAGCCGACGCCCTCTCGGACGATCGAGGCGGTGCTTGAGGGGGATGGGCGATTCGACCCTGAGAACCCCGGGGTGAACTTCCACAACATCAGTTACCTGTACATTGCGGGGCTGCGCACCGATGAGGGTGGACCTCTTGCGGTCTTTGCCGACGAGACGAACTGGAGCGATGTGGGGACGAAGGCCTTCGACTACAACGGCCGTAAGGGGTACCAGACGGATGACAATCACGGTGCGGCGGGTGGAAACGTGCTGCACAACGACGGCAGTGCGAAGTTTGTGAACAACGAAGCGATCCTCGAGATCTACGACGACATCGAACGGATTCACGGGAACAAGAAGCAGAACAACACCGAGAGCGTCCGCAGTCTGGACTGACCGTCGGTCGCCTCTGTTATCGGAAAATCGTGTCCTGCAGGCGGAGTGTGATCCGCAGCACACAGGAAGATCGGGCAGAAGTCTGCACCAGTCGGCTCTGAAGGAGCCCTATCAGGAGGTTGAGAACATGAATCGCACAATGACGGGAATGCTGGCGGCGGTGGGCGTGGTCGGTCTGGCGGGCGCAAGCATCGCACAGCCGGTGATCGACGGAGCGGGGCTGACCGGCGAATACGGCACGCCGCTGTATGTCAACACGGCCAACCCGACGCAGTTCGGCGACAACACGGATCCCTCCGTCGGATTCGCCAACGGCTCGGAGATCGACGCGATCTACGCGGTGATTGAGGAAGACTTCTTCGGCGACCTGGTGCTCTTCATCGGAGTGGCCGGGAACCTCGAGTCGAACTTCAACAAGCTGGAGGTCTTCATCGATACGGTGGAGGGCTCGGGGCAGGCGAAGCTTCGCGGCGACAACCCCGACATCGACTTCAACGGTCTGAACCGCCAGGGCGATGACGGCAGCGGCAACGGCACGCGCTTTGATGCGTGCTTTGCGGCCGATTACTACTTCACGATGACGACGGGCAACTACAACCCCGACACCGATGAGGCGGAGGTGTATGCCAACTTCGCCGATGTGAAACCAGTGAGCGAGGGTGGCGTGGGGTTCTACCTCGGGCAGGGCTTCACCGGCAGCGACGGGTCGCTGGCCGGCGGCGAGAACCCCTTCAACATCCTGGCGACGATCAACAACTCCAACATCGCCGGCGTGACCGACACGACGGCAACGGGCGGCGAGCTGGTGGACACGGGCATCGAGATCGCCATTCCCCTCTTTGCCCTGGGCAGCCCGACCAGCGATCTGCTGATCAGCGTCTCGGTCAACGGCGGCGGTCACGACTTCCTCTCCAACCAGGTCGGCGGGGGTCTGCCGGCTTCGTTCGGAAACATCGGCGAGCCGCGCAACGCGGACTATCCCTCCTACAGCGGCACGCAGCACGTGACGGTCGCCAACGGCGCTGCCCGTGGGACGTGCTTTGCTCTTGACGTCAGCGACCTCGTCGGCGGACAGAACGGCATCCTGCAGGCCACCGGCGGCACGGCCAACGCAACGACGTACTTTGTCTACAGCCTCGCCGGCCGCGGCGAGACCGACGTCCCGCAGCTGGGCGTGACCCTTGATCTGGCCAACCCGGCTCTGCTGGGGACGGCGCAGAGCAATGGTCAGGGCACGGCGACCTTCCAGCAGCGTGTTCCCGGAGCCGCATCAGGGCGGACCGTGTACACGCAGGCAGCGCAGACCGGCAAGACGACCAATGTTGTCGTCCGCTCGGTTCAGTGAATCTTTTGTAAGCGCATCCCGGCCCGGGTCGAAAGGCCCGGGTCGGACTTCACAGTCTTGAGCGATCAGGGGTTCCGGAGGTGTCGGGATCGGGGGAATGTTCCGTTGGCCTGACAGGTTGAATCCTGGCCGTGCAGGGTGACGGAGAAGGAGGAATCATGTCGGCATCGGACAGGGACAGGCGGAGGCGGGCGCAGGGGCATCTCTGGTCGGCGGGCGTGTGGGCGAGCCTGTGTGGCGGACTCGTCCCCGCCGCCGGCCTTCTGGCGCAAGGCGACAGCCGGGTGATGCTCCAGATGTTTGAGAGCGGGTGGGAGAACAACGAGTATCGCGTCGTTGACATCTGGAACGCGGGGTACAAGGACATCTGGGTTCCTCCGACGGGCCGGGCCGACATCGGCGACTTCAGCGTCGGGTATGACGTGTACGACCGTTTCGACCTCGGCGACTCGACGCGGAAGACGCTCTACGGCACAGCGGAGAGTCTCAAGCAGTTCAACCGCGTGGCGCAGCGGGCGGGACTCTTCACCTACGCCGACATCATTCTCAATCACAACGGCTTTTCGGATAACAACACGACCGGCTTTCAGCAGGCGGGGGACTATCCCGGCTTTGTCATCAGCGCGCCGGGCGCGCCCTGGGGCGACTTCCACGATCCGAGCGCCACCAGCGAACACGAACAGCGCATCAGCGGGCTGATCGATATTGCGCACGAATCGAACCTTCAGTACATCCGCCATCCGGTGGATCCGGACGATCCGCGAAACATTCCGCCGGGAACGGTTCCGCTTTTTGGCCGCCTGGCCGATGTTCCCGATCCGAACAACCGGCAGTACTACACCGACCGGCAGGGCGAGGCAGTGAACTTCTTCAATCCGCTCACCGGCGAGCAGGTCACGAAGTATCGCTTCAACCTTGATAACCCGATGGCCGGCGACGCCGTCTCGGAAAACGCCACCGGCCTGCTGTTGCGCTACACGCAGTGGATGGCGGAATCTGTCGGCTTTGACGGCTTCCGCGTCGATGCGCAGAAGCACATCCCGCAGTGGTTCTTCGATCAGTACTACGACAACGCAACCTACGCCAGCGGCCGGGAGATGCTCAACGGCGAACGACTGAACCCCTTCTCGTTCGGCGAAGTGTTCGACGGCGACACGGGCAAGCTGCTCAGTTACGTCGAGAAGAACGGCGTGGCCAACCGCGACGTGCTCGACTTCAAGCTCTTCTTCTCCATGCGCGAAAACCTCACCGGAAACGGCCTGAGCAACGACTGGCGCAGCGTCGTCGGCTCCGGCCTCGATGTGGCCGACAACGGCTTCACCGACGGATCGGTGGGGGTGCGCTTCGTGCAGAGCCATGATGAAGGCGGGCCGACGCTCTCCAACGTGGCCCATGCGTACTCGATGCTGCTTCCGGGCCGGTCGATTGTCTACTTCAACGCCAAGCAGTTCGGCGAGGGGCGGGACTTTCCCAAGGATGGGCGCGGCGATGCGCTGGGCGGCATTTACGGCAATCGCATCACGACGATCTCAGAGATCGCCAACAGCCACGGCCGCGGCGAGTATCACCAGCGACACTTGACCAAGGAGACGCTGGTCTACGAGCGCGACGCCAACGTGCTCGTCGGCCTCTCCAACCGGTCGGACACTGGCTACGACACCGTGACGGTGCAGACGAACTTCAAGCCCGGCACGGTGCTGGTCGAGCTGACCGGCAACAGCGAAGATTCGACGATCGATCCGAACGACCAGATCGCACGCTACGTGCAGGTGGACGCCAACGGCCGGGCGACGATCACCGTTCCCCGCAACGCCAGTTCGCAGGGGACACACAACACCGGCTACGTGATGTACGGGCCGGCGGGGCCGCAGGGCGATCTCTCGCTGACCAATGTCGCCTTCACGTTGGCGCCGGATGACTTTTCTCAGTTCAACAACTACGAGAACGGCAGCAACCGCCTCAGCGAGATCGCCGTCATTCAGAACGAGAACTTCGATATCAGTCTCCAGACTGAGCAGGTCATCCTCGGACAGTTCGGCCGCGATCGAGAAGCGGAGGGCGACAACGCGATCTTCCGGGTCAACGGTGGAACGGATGTGACGGGGCAGGGCTATGTCTCGACGAATCCCGATGACGCCGTGACCTACGGCTTCCAGCAGTTTGCCGACAAGCGCAGTTCGCTGTGGGATGGCGGCGACGGCGAGTTCCGCCAGGCGGTGGACGCCTCGCAACTAGTGGAGGGGATGAACTACCTGACGGTGCGGGCGTTCCGGCACCGCGATCCGGGCGACGGCAGCGCGATTTACACGGATTTCCGGCAGGCGATCTATATCGACCTGCTGCCTCCGGAGAGCGCGATCGCCTTCCCGACGCCGACTGAAGAGGGCCGGATGGCCGTCGTCGAGAGCGGGACGTACCAGTTCGTGCTGGAGTCGGTGGATTACACGGCCAACAGCATGCATCTGCTGCTCAACGAAGAGGGCGATCCCTACGAGAATCTCACCCAAGGCAACAAGGCCACGCAGGTTGACCGGGCGGAGTTCCGCAAGACCTACGGGAACCTCGAGCACGGCGTGCTCAAGCTCGACCTCGTGACCTTCGAGATCACCGGCAACACATCGTTGTTGACGCAGTATGTCCTCGTCCGCCTCTTTGCCCTGGGCGATCTGAATCAGAACGGAACCGTCAGCGAGGCGGACTTTGCCCTCTTCGGCGACCTCTGGGGCCTCTCCTTCCTTGACGAGGGCTATGACCCCAGCGCTGACTTCGACGAGAACGGCGTCATCGACGCGATCGACTATGGCCTCTTTGCCGACTACCTCATGCAGCAGGTTCCGGCGGCCTCCTCGGCACTGGCCCTGCTGGCCGGCATGATCTTCTTCTCTCGCCGTCGCCGGGCTGCCGCCTGATATCTGGCGGATCGCCGATGAACGCAGTATGATCGACGCAGCGGTCGGACCCACGGTCGGGCCGCTGCTGTGTTCCCCCGGCACCTCGCGTTGTGGAGGCGAGCATGATGGTCAGGATCTCGGGATTGATCGTGTGTGCTGTCGCCCTTGGGATGGCGGGCGGATGCGGCATTCTCCCGAGGCAGCATGTTTACGGCGTGGATGTACAGGGCGCGGAGTTTGCCGGGGGCGGCGTCCAGGCGGTCTTCGACCTCAGTCGCGACCGGCTGATGTGGTTCGGTCCGGAGAACGGCCCGAACCTGCTGGAGACGCGCGACCTCGACGTGCCTCCCTCAGACGAGTCCTACACCTTCTACGGTGGGGCGTACACGTGGATGGCGCCGCAATCGGCCTGGACGGATGAATCCGGCAGCCCGCGCGACTGGCCGCCCGATCCGCGCATGGATGCCGGCCCGGTGCGGCTGGTGCGGTCGTGGATGACGGGCATCGAGGTTGAGGGCCCGGTGACGCGAAACGGCCTCCGTGAAATCAAGCGCTTTGAGATGATCGGTGACGGTGAGATGGTCGTTTCCTACATCCTGCGGAACGACTCGCAGGAACCGGTGACGGCCGGGCCGTGGCTGATCACGGCGGGCCGGCGCGGGGGGCTCTTTGCCGTTGCGAGTGGGGTTGACGGGTCCGTGCGATTCGACCGGCCCGACTCGGAATCTCTGTGGCTGGATCGGGGCGAGGAGCGCGGCTCCTGGTGGCTGATTGACCTGTGGGCAAGGCGGAAGTGGAAGAACACCCGCGACGACCTGGATCTCAAGGCCTTCATCGATTCGCCGCAGCGGCCAGTCGTGGCCGCCTGGGACGGGGGGTGGTGGCTGGTGCGAATGATGGAGAGCGATCCGCTGGACCCGGCCGCGGCGCACAGCGGCGGTGAGGCGCCGGTGGAGGTTTACCTGCATTATGCCCATGGAATGGGGTTCTTTGAGGCCGAACTGCTCGGCCGGGTCGTGACGCTGCAGCCGGGGGAGTCGGTGGAGCACCGGGAGCGGTGGCGGGTGGTGGAGGATTCGCGGCCGGCCGGTCGGTTGGAGAGCGATCTGGGTCCGCTGGAGGCGGCAGTTGCGGCGATGGAGGAGGGGTCTGGCCGTTGACCGGTCGGGGCGGCGCGGGTACCCTTGCCGTTCCCGAATCCGGCCCGGAACAGGCCGTATTTCGGGCGTGAGAGGTCGGTTTTTCCTGAAACACGACAGCGGCCCGGGTCGGCTGCCGATGCAGCCACGGCCGGGGGGTCGCTGAGATTCGAGGCAGGTGAGTGATGCCGCGGCAGACGTACATGGCACGGAAGGAAACGTTTACTCCCTCGTGGCACCACATGGATGCCGACGGGGAGGTACTGGGTCGGCTGGCGGTCCAGGTGGCGCGGGTGCTGATGGGCAAGCATCGCCCTGAGTACACGCCCCATGTCGATACCGGCGACTTCGTCGTGATCACCAATGCCGCGAAGGTGCGCATGACCGGACGGAAGGCCGACCAGCGATTTCTGCTTCGCTTCTCCGGCTATCCGGGCGGGCTGAAGGCGACCTCGTACCGCACCCTGCTGGAACAGCGGCCTGAGCTGCTCATCGAAAACGCGGTCCGGCGGATGCTGCCCAAGGGACGGCTGGGCCGGCAGATGCTCAAGAAGCTGAAGATCTACCAGGGCGCTGAGCATCCGCATCAGGCGCAACAGCCGGCGGCCCTTGTGAACTGATTGTGACCAACGGAGAATGATCCTGCCGACGGCGGGGTCTGGCGACGAACCGGGAAACAGAGAACTTATGGCAGACGAGAACGCAAAGAACCTGACCGGGGGCCTCGGGGGCGAGACGGGCATCGGCGCGGCGGTTGCCGCAGTCGAGGTCACGCCGACTTTCAAGCACGGCGATGCGGCACGGAAATTCGGCTGGTGGTGGGGCACGGGACGGCGCAAGACGGCGGTGGCGCGAGTGCGCCTGCGTCCGGGGTCTGGGAAGTTCCTGATCAACGGCCGCGAGGTCGAGGACTACTTTTCCGAGATCCGGGACCGCGAGGACGTGGTGGCTCCGCTGAAGGCGACGAGCACGACGGGCTCGCTGGACATCGAGGTCCGCGCAGCCGGCGGCGGCTTTGCCGGTCAGGCCGGAGCGATCAAGCTTGGCGTGGCCCGGGCGCTTCGTGTGTATGACGCGACGCTGGAGCCGACGCTGCGTGAGCACAACTTCCTGACGCGCGACTCTCGGAAGGTGGAGCGGAAGAAGTACGGCCAGGCCGGCGCCCGCAAGCGTTTCCAGTTCTCGAAGCGCTGAGCGAGCAGGTCGATCGACGAAAGCAGAACACCAAAGACACAACCCGCCGGATTCGGCGGGTTGTGGTGCTTTTG
>CAZPFK010000072.1:0-13604 GCA_964585855.1 uncultured Vicinamibacteraceae bacterium | reverse complement strand
TCACCCGATCCCCAGCCGCGTGACCACCATCTGCAGGTCGGCCCACACCTTGCCGCGCGTCTCCTTCGTGTAGTTGCGCAGCAGGTAGGCCGGGTGGTAGGTCGGCATGATCTCGCCCTCCCACGCCCCGACTTGTGCCCGGTGCCACGTGCCGCGCAGCGCCGAGATGCCCTGCGTCGTGGCCAGCAGAAACTTCGCCGACGGCGCGCCCAAGGCAACGATCACCTCCGGGTTGATCACCTCGATCTGCG
This sequence comes from uncultured Vicinamibacteraceae bacterium, assembly GCA_964585855.1. GTDB lineage: Bacteria > Planctomycetota > Phycisphaerae > Phycisphaerales > UBA5793 > CAZPFK01. The sequence goes on along the minus strand of CAZPFK010000072.1, from coordinate 13,353 downwards.
CTGCCAGCCACGGCGAACACTGCTCGACCTCCATCGGCGTCGGAGTCGCGTTGTTGGGCGGACGCGCCTTGAGGATGTTGGCGATGTACACCTCCTGTCGCTTCAGCCCCATCGCCTCAATCATCTTGTCCAGCAACTGACCGGCCCGACCCACAAACGGCCGCCCCGTCAGATCCTCCTGCTCACCGGGCGCCTCGCCGACAAACATCAGCCGTGCATCCGGGTCGCCCTCGCCGAAGACGATGGTGTGAATGTCGCTGCGACCGACGCACAGCGGGCAGTGCAGCGCGTGCTGCGCCTGGACCTCTGCAAGCGCAGCAACCTTTTCCGGCGTCGGCCGACGTCTCCTCCCCCCGGCCGGGCGCATCGGCACGACCTCGGCTCCAAGCAGGGCGTCGGTCTGCACGAGTCTGCGGGCGTGGCGGCGTGAAAGCGTCATGGCCGTCCACTGTAGGGAGAGAAAACGCGAACGGCCCGGACCTCCTGTCCGAGCCGCTCTGGCGCGTGTTCCGTAAAGTTCACGCTCGATTGCCATCCTGTGATCGCTGCGGGGACCGCATCCATGCGCTCCCGCAGTCATCAGGCGGCCGTGGAGACCTTGGCGCGGTCCCGACTGCCCGCGCCGTATTCCACGGCTCGACGTCCGAGCTGGTAGAGGATCTCTCCGACGCGTTCGGAGGTCAGGTTGAGCACCTGGGCGATCTCTGCCAGCGTGAGTCGATCCGCGTAGTAGAGGGCAAGAACGTGCTTTTCGGTCTGGTCGAGTGAGTCTGCAAACCCGTTGATATCCGCGGCTTCCTTGCCATTCATTTCAGCTCTCCTTAGTTTCCCGGTGTGCAGGTCGGCACATTCCTGGTGTCGTTCTACCCGTTACTGGACCGGCAATGAGACAACCCTCACGCCCCGCTCCCTTTTCACGCCTGAGCAAAAAATCTCTCCCCGCCGTTGGAAAGCCCCGGCCCTTGTGTTTCGCAAACGGATCAGTAGACTGGGGTTACGAACCGCTTTCATTTTCTTGCACAGTCACCATACGCGCTGAAAATCGTCCGCATTCCCATCACATCGGGGTCACATCATGCCCACACGACGCCAGTTCCTCTCCCGCTCCACCCTCGGGCTGCCCGCCGCAATCGCCGCCGTCTCCTGGTCACACTCCGCCAACTCCGTCCTCGCCGCCCTCGCCGGACACGCCGGCTCGGCCGACGAGGTGGCCCGCGATGAGGACTTCTGGTTCGAGGTCGGCCGCGCCTTTACCGTCGATCGCTCGCTGGTGAACCTCAACAACGGCGGCGTCAGCCCCGCGCCGGCCTTCGTGCAGGAGGCGATGAAGCGCCGCCTCGACCTCTCCCACCAGGCCCCGAGCTACACCATGTGGCAGGTGCTCGAGCCGCAGCGCGAGACCGTCCGCGCCCGACTGGCGCAGGAGTGGGGGGTCAGCCCCGAAGAAGTCGCGCTGACACGCAACGCCTCCGAAGGCCTCCAGATCTGCCAGTTCGGCTTCGATCTCAAGCCCGGCGACGAGGTGCTGGCGACGGACCAGGATTACGGCCGCATGCTCACGACCTTCCGCCAGCGCGAACGTCGCGAGGGCATCGTGCTGCGCACCTTTGAAGTGCCCGTTCCCTGCAATGACCCCGGCGAGTTCGTGCGACTCTATCGCGACCACATCACCGACCGCACCCGCCTCATCCTCTGCTGCCACATGATTAATCTCACCGGCGAGATCCTCCCCGTCCGGGAGATCGCCGCCCTCGGACGCGAACTCGGCATCCCCGTCATCATCGACGGCGCACACGCCCTGGCGCACTTCGACTTCTCCCTCCGCGACCTCGATTGCGACTTCTATGCCACCAGTCTCCACAAGTGGCTCTTTGCCCCTCACGGAACCGGACTCCTCTACGTCCGACGCGAGAGGATCGCCGACCTCTGGCCCCTCATGGCCGCCCCGGCCGAACTGACCGACGACATCCGCAAATTCGAGGAGATCGGAACCCACCCCGCCGCCAACGCCCTCGCCATCGCCGAAGCGCTCACGTTCCACCAGGGCCTCGGCGCAGCGCGGAAAGCCGCCCGCCTCCGCTTCCTGCGCAACTACTGGATCGAGGCCGCCCGCGACATTCCCGGCCTGCGCCTGCATACCAGTCTGGAACCGGGCCGCGCCTGCGGCATCGCGACCGTGGAGATCGAAGGCCTCGACCCGACGGCCCTGTCCGCCCGGTTGTGGGAGGAGCACCGCATCATCGTTACGCCGATTGTCCACGGCGAGCAGTTTCGCGGCATCCGCGTCTCCCCCAGCGTCTACACGACGCTCGAAGAGCTCAATCGCTTCGCCGACGCCCTCCGACTGGCGCAGCGCGAGGGCTCCTGATTCCCTCAGGCCTCCGCCGCCGTGTAAATGCGGCGCGTCGTCGGCGGGAGGTTGCGCAGGAAGAGCGCCTTGCGCACGCCCGGCCTGCGATCGAAGTCCGAGTAGAACCGCGTAATCCCCGCCAGGTGCTCGCGACGCTCCCGGCTGCCGACAAGCCGCCCGACCTTGCGGATGCCGGCGTACTCGAAGAAGGTCAGCTCTCCTCCCGGCGCCAGCAGCTCCAGGAAGCGGTTCATGATCGTGTGGACCAGGTCGATCTCGAAGTTGTTCATCGGCAGGGCGGAGATGATCGCGTCGTACCGCCCCTCAAGGTCCACGGACTCCACCGGGCCGACGTACATCCGCATCGTCACCCCGGGATGCCGCTGCCGCGCCGGCGCCAGCAGATGATCCTCGATGTGGTTGGCGTAGACCTCGTTGATCTCGACAAGGTCGAAGACATCCCCCTCCTGTACGCGCCGGAGGATCTGCCGCGTCATCGGCCCCGCCCCCGGCCCAACCTCGAGAATCCGCTTCGCCTCGCGCGGTCCGCGCAGCGCGCTGGTCATCTCCCGCGCAAAGGCCGCCGAACTGGGAAGCAGCGCCCCGGTGTGGCGGAAATCGCGTATCATGCCCCGGAAGTGGTCGAACAACGCTCGCCTCCTTTCCCGGCCCGACGGTGGGCTGCGTTCAGTGTATTGCCCCGGAATCCGTACGTTCCAGCAGGGAAGTGTTCGCCCCCCATGCACGACGCCCCGCTTGCCGCACAGACCCTCGGCGACTTCCTCGAGTCGCTCGCGGCGCGCACCCCCGCCCCCGGAGGCGGTGCCACGGCCTGCGTGGCCGGCGCCCTCGCCGCAGCCCAGGCCCGAATGGTCGTGGCCTATTCGTTGGGGAAGAAGACCTCAGACGCCGATCGCGCCGAACTTCAACCCGCCGCCGACGCCTTGGCGCAGCACCAGACCGCCCTGCTCGCTTCCGCCGACGAGGATGCAGCCGCCTACTCCACGCTCTCAGCCCTGATGAAGCGGCCCGAGGATGACCCGGCTCGACAGGAGCAGTGGGGGGCCGCCGTCGAGGCAGCCGTCTCCATTCCGCTGGAGGTCGCCGAGCGCTGTCACGACCTGCTGCGGATCATCAAGGCCCAGCAGGCCCGCACCAATCCCCGCCTGGCCAGCGACCTGGCCATCGCCGCCCTCCTGGCCGAAACCGCCGTTGCCTCCGCCGTCTGGAACGTCCGCATCAACCTGCCCCTGCTGGATGACCCCCAACGCCGCCGCACCCTCGATCAGACCGCCGCAGCCCTCGTGGAACAGGCCGGAAAGGCCGCCGGTGAGATCACCCGCAGGTGCGGGCAGACCATGGCGGAGTGATTCCTCGGACCGTCGCCAGCCGATATTTCTCCGCAACGTGGATTACTCCAGCGTTCCACTTCGACCCGAACCAAAACGCCCCAAGCCGTGGCTGATGGTCTTCTTCCGCTGCTGCCACACCTACGCCCGCGCCTATCGCAACTCCGAACAGACCGCCTACGTCGGCCGCTGTCCGAAGTGCGGCGCGACCGTGCGGGCCCGCATTGGCCCCGGGGGAACCTCGCGGCGGATGTTCGAGGCGATCTGACTACGATTGCCGCATGAGTCGATTCAACTCAGGGTTCGAGATCGGCCGCTCCACCGGCGTCTGCGCCGCCACCGGCGCTCCCATCGAGGAGGGGCAGCGCTACGTCGCCGCACTCTGCGAGCGCGAGAACGAGGAGGGCCTGGACCGGCTGGATTTCTCGCAGGATGCCTGGGAATCCGGGGCCCGGCCCGAGCGTCTCTACTCCTGGTGGCGCTGCGAGATGTCGCCGACAAAGAACCGCAACCCGCTGGTGGACGATGAAGTGCTGATGAACCTGTTTCAGAGACTGGAGGGCGATGAGCAGCCGCTGCGCATCGCCTACCGCTTCGTGCTCTGCCTCATCCTCATCCGCAAGAAGCATCTCAAGGTTGTGCGGACGCGGCCCGGCTGCTGGGAAGTCCGCGCCAAGGGCGATCCGCCCGAAACCCCGCCCATGGAAGTCGTCGATCCCCATCTCAGCGAAGAGCAGGTGCGCGAAGTCTCCGATCAACTCGGCGAGATTCTCCGGGGTGACCTCTGATGCGCTGCCTTCTGCTCGCCGCAGCCGTCGGCGCCGCCCTGACCGGTTGCGCCCCGAAGGAGATCGGTCAGCCCGGCGGCCTCAACGCCCCGCAGCCCGACCTCGCCCCCTCCCGCTCTGAAATCGCCGCAGCGCAGAACACGCGCGTTGCCTCGGTGACGCGATACTGGAGCAGCGCTGCCCTCGACCTTCGCTGGATCGAGGAAGATGGGAACAAACGGCACGAAACCGGCGATGGCTACCTCATGCTCCAACCGCCCCACCGAACCGCACTCATCTTCAACAAACTCGGCGAAACCTACCTCTGGGCCGGCTCCGACGACGAGCACGTCTGGCTCTTTGAGGCCGGCGACGCCGACCTTGCCCGCATCGCCCGCGTCGAGAACGTCTTCCATCCCCTCTCCGAGCCGATGCCCCTCTCTGTGCATCCGCTGGAAGTCCTCGACCTTCTCGGTATGACCCCGCTCAACGAGTTCGCCGGCCCCGATCCGCTCTGGTCGCGTGATTTCGCCGGCTGGATCATCGAGGAAGATGGCCCCACCAATCGCCGGCGACTCTACTTCGACCACGAGACGCTCCTGCCCAGGCGCGTCGAACTCAGCGATCCGCTCAGCGGCGAAGTGCTCGTCTCCGCCGACCTCTTTGACTACAGGCCCGTTGACCAGGAGGGCCGCCCGCCCGGCCTCTGGCCCCTCATGCCGACGCGCTTTGTCCTCCGCCCCGCCGACGAGGAGGAGGGCTACGTCAGCGTGACCGTCCGCGAGCCCCGCGACCGCAACGCACGGGGCCGCTGGGACGCCAATGCCTTCAACCCCGGCGCCATCGCGCAGGTCATGAGACCCTCCGAGTGGATCATCCTCGACGAGCGCTGCCCCGAACCCGCTCAGATTCCCTGAACCAACAGGGTCAGGCCCGGCCGGGCCTATGATCGCCGTTGATGTCGCCGACCCGCACACGATCCCGCCTTTCCGTGTTGCTCTGGGTGCTCTCCTGTGCCCTCGCGCCCGCGCTTCAGGCCGGTCAGGCCGACCTCTCAACATCGCAGCAGATCGTCGACACTCTGCGCTCCTACCGCATGATGGCTGCCTCCGACGGCGCCCACCTCTGGTACCTCCGCCCCGCCGAACCCATCGCCGGACAGGCACAGCCCGGCCTGCTCCTCATGCACCATGGCCCCGAGATGAACCGCGATGAGGCCGTCAACGTCCTGCGCGGTGTGCCAATGCCCGCGGCGATGGCCGCCGCCAACGAACGCATCTATTTCGTCTACGACCTCCCCCCTCCCTCAAACGATCTCACCGAAGCCCCGCGCGAGACCCGGCCCGATCCCGCCGCCTCCCGCCGCACCGTCAAGATGGTCCGCGCCTTCTACGAGCCGGTCATGGAGCGCTACGTCTACGACCCCGCTGCCGCACTGCAGGTCGTCGCCGGCCTGCCCGGCTGGGGCACGCTCGTCGACTTCCACGCCGACTCCATCGGCCCCATCGCCCTCCTGCGCGGCGTGGATGCTTCCGACCTCACCGACACCTTCCTCGAAGAGCAGCGCCCCTCCCTCAACACCCGCGAAACCCTCGACGCCATGCTCTCCGGCCGCGATTCCGATCAAACGCCGCCCCCCGCCGCCCAGCCGCAAACGCCAGACCCCTCGCCGCAGCCCGGCGGCCCGCAGTGGCTGCTGGCGCAACTCGACCTCAACGTCTGGCGCGCCCTGCCGCTGCCGGCAACCGTCACCGACGACGCCGACCTCCGCCTCCTCCCCGGCAGCCGACCCCAGCTCGCCGTCGCCGGCCCCGGAACCGGCGGCGAAACCATCATCTATACCTACGACCCCGACGATGGATGGTCCACCCGCAATCGCCTTCCCGGCCTCACTCCCGGAGGCATCGCCGACGCCGCCGATGTTCAGGGCATGCTCCTCCTGGGAGAAAGCGATGAGTCCGGCGGACCGCTGCGCCTCTCCCTGCTTCACCGCGACACCCTCCGCCCCCTGACCACCCTCTCCGACATCGGCCCGTACCGACGGATGGTCAACTTCCACGGAGATCTCGGCGTTGTCCACCAGCGCAGCCCCGCCGACGATGTGCGCATCGTCCTCGTCGATCCCTACACCGGCTCGGTCAACGAAGCCATCGTGCCGCGTCAGCCCTCCTACCTCACGACCGACGACTTCCGCCCGCTTATCCTCGCCGGCGCGCTGCTGATTGCCACGCTGGTGATGTTCCTCTTCCGTCCCGACCATCGCCAGCGCCTCACCCTCCCCCCCGACACCCGCCTCGCCGAGCCGATGCGCCGACTCGCCGCCACCGCCATCGACTTCATCCCCGCCGCTCTCGTCTCCAAGGCCATTCTCAGCGTCCCGACTGAAGAACTTTTCAACTGGCCCCTCGTCCGCCGCAGTTTCGAAGACATCCTCCCCTCGCTGCTGGCCATCGGCCTCTGCCTCCTCCACTCGACGATCACGGAGATGATCGCCGGAACCTCCCTGGGCAAGGCCATCACCGGCTGTCGCGTCCTGAGTCTCGAAGGCAAGCCGCCCACCGTCGTGCAGTCGCTCCTGCGCAACTCCCTAAAACTGCTTGCCATGATCGTCCCGCCGCTGGCCATCTTCGTCTTCATGAACCCCTACCGCCAGCTCCTGGGCGACCTCGTCGCCAGAACCGTCGTCGTCGTCCGCGCTGAGTTCGGCCAGGAACCGCCTTCCGCAGACGATTCCCCCGACGACGCCCAATAGGCCCCCAAACCTGCCTGAAAGCCGACCTTCGCCCATCCGTGTCGCACGGCGGCCGGCGCTTCTACACTCCCGGTCCCGAGTTGATTCTTCGGAAAGGCTCCACGGCATGAGATTGGTATCCATCCTGCGGCACATCGCCATCCTCTCCCTTGTCCTGCTCGCCCTCGCCGGCTTCTCCCAGCCGCAGCCCTCAAACGGCCCCCCCTCCAGCCCCCCGCGCGCCCACGCCCTCGTCAACGCACGCATCATCGTCGCTCCCGGCGAGATCATCGAGCGCGGCGTCGTCGTCATCCGCGACGGCGTAATCACCGATGTCGGCGCCGATGCCGCCGTCCCCGCCGATGCCCGCGTCTGGGATGCCGACGGCAAAACCATCCACGCCGGCTTCATCGATCTCTCCGTCCCCTTCGCCTCCCCGCGCGAATTGCCCGCCTCACCCGGCCGACACTGGAGCAACAAGGTCCGCCCCGAACTCCGCGCTGATCAACTCGGCGGCGTCGAGTCCGGCGTCGCCGGCTCGCTCCGCGAAATGGGCTTCACCGCCGCGATGGCCGTCCCCGACTTCGGCATCTTCCGCGGCTCCGGCGCGCTGGTCTCTCTCGGCACAGGCGAGGGCCGCTACACAGGCAGCGTCTACCACGCCGATGGCCCGCAGGTCGTCTACTTCGAGCAGGGCGGCTGGGGATCGAATGAATACCCCGGCTCACTCATCGGCGCCATCGCCCTGGTCCGCCAGACGCTCTACGACGCCCAGTGGCACGCCCAGTGCATGGAGGTCTACGCCGCCAATCCCGCCGGCCTTGAGCCGCCCGTGCCCGCGCAGTCCCTCGAAGCCCTCCGCGACGTCGTTGTCGGCGAGGCGCAGGGTCGCCGCCGGCCCCTCATGCTCAACACCTATGACGAGCTCGATCTCTTCCGCGCTGCCCGCCTGCGCGAGGAGTTCGGCCTCACCCTCATCGTCCGGGGCTCCGGCATGGAGTTCCGCTGGCTGGATGAAGTCGTCGAGACAGGGCTTCCCATCGTCCTGCCGCTGACCTTCCCCGACCGCCCCGACGTCGAGAACCTCGAAGACGCCCAGGCCGTCACCCTCCGCGACCTCATGGCCTGGGAGCAGGCGCCGACAAACCCCCGCCGTCTCATCGAAGCCGGTGCAACCGTCGCACTCACCACCGATGTCATCGGCAACCGCTCCGACTTCTTCAACCACCTCCGCACCGCCATGAAGGAAGGCCTCACCGAGGAACAGGCCCTCGCCGCCCTCACCACCACGCCCGCCGAACTCGCCGGTGTCGCCGACCGCATGGGTCGAGTCGCCCCCGGGTACGTCGCCAATCTCGTCCTCCTCGGCGTTGCCGAAGATAAGGAACTCGACTCCATCTTCAGCGAACACCGCGAGGTCGACTCCGTCTGGATCGACGGCGAGCGCTTCGAGATCGACTCGCCCCCGATCGTCGATCCACGCGGCTCATGGACCCTCACACTCGACAACGCTGAAGACCTCACGATTGAAATCTCCGGCTCCGCCGATCGCCCCAAAGTCGTCCTGACACGCCCGGCCGCCGACGAAGAAGCCGACGAGGCCGACGCTCCCGCTGACGATCAGGAGCAACCCGCAGAGGCGGCAGAGGACGATGCCGAGGAAGACGCCGAACCCAAGCGCGACCGCTTCGACGCCAAGGCCGTCTCCGTCCGGGTCGACAGGCTCGGTTTCGCCCTCCCCGGCAAGGCCTTCGGCCGCACCGGCTGGGATCGCTACAGCGCCGTCATCACCGGCCAGGCCATGACCGGCTCCGCCCTCACCGAAGCCGGCGAGACCTTCACCTGGTCGGCAACACGCCAGCCCGATGAGGACGACGCCGACGACGAAACCGCCGACGACGCCGAAGGCGACGACGAAGACTCTGACGACGAAGATGAGGCCGACGATGAGTACGAGCGCGCCCCCGAGGCCTATCCCAAGCCGCTGGGGGCCTTCGGCCGCCTCGAACCGCTGCAGCGTCCTGACGCGGTGATCGTCCGCAACGCCACCATCTGGACCGGAACCGACGACGGCATCCTCGAAAACGCCGACCTCCTCATCCGCGACGGCACAATCGCCGCCGTCGGCGAAAACCTCGCCGCACCCGCAGGCGCACTCGAAATCGATGCCACCGGCAAGCACATCACCGCCGGCCTCATCGACTGCCACTCCCACACCGGCATCGACCGCTGGAGCGTCAACGAGGGCACGCAGGCGATCACCTCCGAGACCCGCATCCGCGACGTCATCGACGCCGACGACATGAACTGGTATCGACAACTCGCCGGCGGACTCGTCGCCGCCAACCAGCTCCACGGCTCAGCCAACCCCATCGGCGGGCAGAATTCCGTCGTCAAGATCCGCTGGGGCGAACCCGCCTCCGCCTTCCCCGTCGAAGGCGCGATCGAAGGCATCAAGTTCGCACTCGGCGAAAACGTCAAACAGGCCAACTGGGGTGAGAACTACACCTCCCGCTATCCCCAGACGCGCATGGGCGTCGAACAGGTCTTCCGCTACGCCTTCAGCGCCGCCCGTGATTACCGCGCTGACTTCGCACGCTACAACGCCCTCGGCCCCGCCGAGGCGCAGCGCGCCTACCCGCCCCGCCGCGATCTCGAACTCGACGCGCTGGCTGAGATCCTCGAAGGCAGCCGACTCGTCCACTGCCACTCCTACCGACAGGATGAGATCCTCATGCTCATCCGTGTCGCCGATGACTTCGGCTTCACCATCGGGACCTTCCAGCACATCCTCGAGGGCTTCAAGGTCGCCGCTGAAATGGCCGAGCACGGCGTCGGCGGCTCCTCCTTCTCCGACTGGTGGGCCTACAAGTTCGAGGTCTACGACGCCATCCCCCACAACGGCGCGTTGATGGAGGATGTCGGCGTCCTCGTCTCCTTCAACTCCGACTCCAACGACCACGCCCGACGAATGAACCTCGAGGCCGCCCGCGGCGTCCGCTACGGCGGAGCCACCCCCGAAGAGGCCCTCAACTACGTCGCACTCAACCCCGCCAAGCAACTCCGCATCGACGACCGCACCGGCTCCATCGAGGTCGGGAAGGACGCCGATTTTGTCATCTGGTCCGGCCCGCCGCTTTCGGGCTTCACGAAGTGCGAGCAGACCTGGATCGACGGCAAGCCCTACTTCACCCTCGAAGAAGATGCGAAGATGCGCGAGTACGCCGCCTCCGAGCGGCAGCGCCTGATGAAGAAGATCCTCCGCCTCGCCCTCTCCGATCCCGACAAGGAACGCGAGCGCGGCGGACGCGGCGAGCGCCCGCAGCGCGGCGAGGGAGACGAAGGCGACCCGCCCATGACCGACGAGATGCGCCGCCGCCTCGAGGTCTACCTCATGGGCTCAGGCATCCCCGACCCCTCCGAAACCGACGACGATTTCACCGGCCCCGGCGAGTGCGGCTGCAACATCCTCCCGCACATGCTCACCGGCGAACACGCACACTCTCACACGGAGCACGACCACTGATGACACGGTCACACTCACTCCAGAACGCCCTCGCCGCCCTCGCCTGCACAGCCCTGGTTGTTGCATCTGCTGATGCCCAGTCCCTCCAGGTGCCCGCCGCGCCGCAGCAGGGCGTCTCCGCCATCACCAACGCCCGCATCCACACCGTCTCCGGGCCCGTCATTGACAACGGCTACGTCCTCATCAAGGACGGCCTCATCACCGCCGTCGAAGCAGGCGACTTCCCCGGACTCGCCGGGCAACCCGTCACCATCATCAACGCCTCCGGCCTCAACCTCTATCCCGGTCTCATCGCCGCCGACACCACCATCGGCCTGATCGAAATCGGAGCCGTCCGCGCCACCCGCGACACCAGCGAGACAGGCCAGTTCACCCCCGAAGTCCGCGCCGTCGTCGCCGTCAACCCCGACAGCGAGATCATCCCCGTCACCCGCGCCAACGGCATCCTCACCGCCGCCGTCGTACCCCAGGGCGGAACCATCTCCGGATACCAGTCCATCATCCGCCTCGACGGCTGGACCACCGAAGACCTCACCCTCATCGACCGCGCCGGCCTCGTCCTCCGCTGGCCCAACATGGCCGGCGGCGGCGCGCGCCGCGGCGGCCGTGGAGGCGGCGAGGGTGGCCAGTCCGACGCAGCCCGGCGCAACGTCGATCGCATCGACGCCATGTTCCGCGATGCCGCCGCCTACCTCCAGGCCCGTGAAAACGCCCCCGACGCCCACGCCTTCGACGCCCGCCTCGAGGCCTTCCGACCCGTCCTCGAAGGCGAGGCCCCCATCTTCATCCACGCCGACAACGCCCCCTCCATCCGCTCCGCCGTCGCATGGGCCGACCGCTGGGAGTTTGACGATGTGGTGATCGTCGGCGCCGCCGAGGCCGACCAGTGCGCCCCCCTCCTCGTCGAACACGACATCCCCGTCATCATCGGCGGCATCTACCGCATGCCCACCACCCGCGACGGCGCCTACGACGAGCCCTTCACCCTCCCGGCCCGTCTCCGCGATGCCGGCGTCCGCTTCGCCATCGCCTGCAACGACGACGCCGCCCACCAGCGCAACCTGCCGTACCACGCCGCATGGGCCGCCGCCTACGGCCTCACCCCCGACGAGGCCCTCGCCTCGGTGACGCTCAGCGCCGCAGAAATCCTCGGCATCGGCGACTCACTGGGCTCCATCGAGCCCGGCAAGCACGCCACGCTGATCCTCACCGACGGCCATCCGCTGGAAGTGACAACCCACACGCTGCGCGCCTGGGTGGAGGGATCGGAGATCAGTCTGGGTAACAAGCAGAAGGCGCTCTACGAAAAATACCGCACCCGCTACCGCCAGATGGGATTGATCGAAGACTGACCGCCCTTACTTCCCCGCCTTGAAGAAGGTCTTCAGCGAGTCGTAGATGTCGTCCCGGTCGTTGACCTTGCTCGTCACGAGGTGGTGCGCCCCGGCCGACTTCTCATCCTGCGGAAACGTCTCGTGGATTACGTTGATGAAGTGCCCCGAGCCGTAGGCGCTGGCCACCTGGCAGTAGCCGAACATGTTGCACCGCGTCAGCAGCCGCTCCCGCAGAATCTCGATGCACGTGCGGTTGTCCGCCTCCGAGGAGTTGTCGCCGTCGGAGAAGTGGAAGAGGTAGATGTTCCAGTCGTTGGGGTCGTAGTGCCGGTCCAGCACCTCTGAACACAGGCGAAGCGCCGAGGAAATCCGCGTGCCGCCGTCCTCCCGCACGTGGTAGAAGGTCTCCCGGTCCACCTCCTGCGCGTTCACATCGTGGACGATGTACCGCGACTCGATTCCCTCGTAATTCCGCCGAAGCCACGTGTCGATCCAGAAGGATTCAAGCCGCACCAGCTCCTTCTGCTCATCGCCCATCGACCCGGAGACGTCCATCATGTAGACGATCACCGCGTTGCTCTGCGGCGCCTTCACCTCCCGCCACGAGCGATAGCGCACGTCCTTGCGGATCGGAATGATCACCGGGTTCTCCGGGTCATACGCATCCAGCATGATCTGCCGTTTCAGCGCTTCGCGATACGTCCGCTTGAAGTGCCGAAGACTCTCAGGCCCGCTCTGGCGGATCCCCGAGTACTTGTCCTTGATCGTCGTGATGTTGTGCCGCCCCCGCGGCTTGATCCGCGGCAGCTGCAGCTCCTCGCCCAGCAGGTCCGCCAGCTCGTCAAGACTCACCTCCACCTCCAGCAGGTGCCGACCCGGCTGGTCGCCCCCGGCCGCCTGCCCGCTCTCCCCGGGCTGCATCGCCTCGCCCTCATCGCCCTGCCCCGCGCCCACGCCGCCGGAGTTATCCCCGTAGCGGAAGGTGGGAATGTCGATGTCGTAGACGGGAATGGAGACGGCCTTGCGCCCCTCCTTCCCGATCAGTTCCCCGCGATGCAGGAACTTCCGCAGGTCCTTGCGGATGCGGCCCTTGACGATGTTGCGGAAACGCTGGTGATCTTGTTCGATCTTCAGAACCATTGATCTGCCGGCTTGCCGGTCGATTTCCGGGGGGCAGGGCGACCGGGCCGAACCTCCTGTGCACCAGTCAGTACGGATTCCCGTCCCTTTGGATCGGGTCTTTTTCGGGTCAACTTCTGCCGAGTCCCGGTGGCACGGGCATCTTGCCTGTGCGGC
>CAZPFK010000071.1:0-13658 GCA_964585855.1 uncultured Vicinamibacteraceae bacterium | reverse complement strand
GTCGTCGCCGGTGAGTTCGAAGAGCCGGAAGCGTGCATCGGCCCGCATCTCGATCGACCAGGTGCGGCCGTCGGGCGTGGTGACCTGGATGGCGCTGAGCGTGATGCCGCGCGGCGTCGGGAGGCCAGGGAGGTGGTGGGTGATGGGGTTGTCGTTCATGGTCAACCCACCTCCTTCGCAGCCGCGGCGTCGATCGCATCGGTCAGAATCTTGATCGCGGGGGCCGCATCCCGCATCGCTGCGAACCGGGCCAGCGCCATCTCCAGCGCCATGGCGCTGCTCTGGAGGATGCCGCAGGTGTTGGGCATCTCGTTCGTATTGAGGCGATGCTCCGCCTCGTCGAGGCTCTGGCGAATGTCCGCGATCCTCCTCCGTCTCGAACTGGCCCACCAGCCGTCCGGCCAGCGGCTGCGAGATCGTCTATCAGACCGATGACCGGCTGGCATGACGCAATCAACGACAAACGAAGCGCTGACCGGTGCAGGCGTCGGCAGGGGTTACCTTCCCTTTGTCGGGCATCGGGTCCCTCACTGCTCGCCATCCGGAATTCTGGCAATCACTTTGATCTCGAAATCAAAGCCTGCGAGCCAGTTCACGCCTACCGCTGTCCAGTTTGGGTACGGCTTGCTCGCGAAGACTGTGGCCTTTACCTTCAGAATGGTGTCGAACTGGTTCTCGGGGTCGGTGTGGAATGTGGTGACATCAATGATGTCGTCGAATGTGCAGCCGGTCGCCTCGAGGACAGACTTCAAGTTCGCGAAGGCTTGTTCGACCTGGCGTTCGAAGTCCGGTTCCGGACTGCCATCCCGTTGACTGCCAACCTGGCCGGAAACAAAGAGCAGGTTGCCGGACCGAATTGCTGGCGAGTAGCCATGCTGGTCGTACAAGGCGTGGCGATCTGAGTCGGATGGAAATACAGCATCACGTGGGGACATGGTCTCGCCTCTTGCGGTGACACGAATCGTTGAAACGGAACGCATGGTTCAAACATCCGGCTCGCGACAACGACTGTTGTCATCGAGCGAGTTCGGATTCGACTTCGCGCCGAAGGATCTGTGCCTCGAGCCAATCGTGCAGGTGAATCCCTTCTGGCCTGGTGACACTCTGGTCCAGCCACTCGGCGGATTTCCCAAGCCACATCCTCGCGTCATCATGTTCCCCAAGGGCCAGGTGCGCTCGCGCGAGCCACGCCCAAGCGACAACGTGATGTCCTGGTTGCGAGGTAGAACTCACACTTTGCTGCAGAACGGAGATCGCGTCTCCGTACCTTCCTTGGCGACAAAGCAATGCAGCACGCTGAGTGAGCGACCAATGGTGATCCGCGTACTGGTCCAACTCCGGCATACTCAGATCTATCGCGCGCGTCAGCTCCTGATCAGACACAGCCGCGAACGTGCACGCCCGCGCGACGAGGAATCGGCGTAGGTCTGCGCTCTCGCACCGCGCAAGCATCACCTCGCACACATCGCGGTATCCCGCAATGTCGCCGTCCAGCAGGCTGACTGCGGCGAACTCGAACAGAAAGTCAGTATGCGGAGGGTATCCCTGATGCAGCTGTGAGTAGAACTCTCCTGCGGTTGCCCATTCTCGCTTTGTGGCTGCAGACCGGGCTGCGTACTCGAGAATCATGCCCATTGTTTGAGCGGGTACTTCGACCTCGGGGTGCGCCGCCGAGAACTCACGTGCCGCCGCGAGCGCATCCTCCCATTGATCGTCCCTCGCAAGCGCGTCGAGCAGATACTGCAGGCTCAGAGAGTACTCCGGTCGCAGCTCGATTGCCTTCTTCAAAGGCGCGACTGCACCCTGCGGATTCCCGTTGGCCGTCAACGTCCACCCGAGCATGCACCAGGCGACAACGTTCGTTGGCTGCAAGGCTGTTGCCGTCCGGTAGAACTGGAGCGCTTCTGGGTTTCCATCGCGCCTTAGCGCATCGGCGAGTGCGAGGGTGACCCAGACATCTGTTGGATCACGCAACTGGGCTTCTCGCAGTACATCCAGAATGACATCTCTGTCATCGTGCTTGCCTGCCGCGATGACACACAGCAGGAACAACTGGTGGCTCGGAGGCAAAGGCTCGGCGTGCAAAGCGTCCTTAATGAGGCCGAGTTGATATCCGGTATCTCCCCAACCGGCTGGATCTCGGAACCGGTCCTGCCAGGGATCTGGCGATGCGGCGCGACCGACTGCCAGGAGTCTGTCACGCTCGGAAGTGCTTCCGCCAGCTTGTTCAGCGAATGCTGCAAGATCCAATGCGATCAGGAGCTCTTCACGAAGCGGGGACTCTTTCACTCGTCCCGCGGCGACCTCAACCCCGACATCGCTTCCGATCCCTGCTCGACTGAAGAGACTTGAATACGCTTCACGGGCGGGTGCGTGGGTGTAGCCTGCACTGTCGAAGCTGAGGAAATTCTCGCGAATGCGATACAGCTCCCGGGATACCTCGAAGCTCTCCTCTATCGCTGCCAGACGATGAGCGAGTTCTGGCGATTGAGCATCACCGAGCTGTGCCTGAGAGGTGCGGAGCAGTCCGACTGCATCTACCCATTGCTTGCTCTTCACAAACTGCGACAGCGATGGCAACGCAGCTTCGATGGACGCGCGTGCACTCTCACGCCGGACGGCCTCCTGGGTATCGCGTGCGTGCTCCAGCTGTTGCAGCCAGATTCCGCCGGATACTGCTCCGGCCATCGCAACAACGGAAACAGCAATTGCAAAGGTTGTGGAAGGACGGCGCCGGCACCACTTGAGCGTTTTCTCTACCGCGCCGACTGGCCGGGCCAGAATGGGCTCACCGCTTACAAACCGTTGCATGTCATCAGCGAGATCGGCGGCAGTTGTGTAGCGCCGGGCGGGGTCCTTCTGGAGGCACTTGAGACAGATGGTCTGCAGATCGCGGGGCACACGGGAGTTCAGCCGCGAGGGTGGAGCGGGCTCGTCGGTGATGACCTGCCGACGGGTCTCTGTTGAAGTGTCCGCTTTGAACGGTGGCCGCCCCGTGAGCAACTCGTACAGGATGGCACCCAGGGAGTAGATGTCGACCGCCGGCCGGATCGCTGTGGGATCACCCGCTGCCTGCTCGGGGGCCATGTAGCTCGGGGTGCCGGCTTGCCTCGCCTGCGTCATGATCGTGAGGTCGCGCTCGAGTCTTGTGGCGAGGCTGAAGTCTGTAATCTTCGGGGTCTCATCGGTGTCGAGGAGAATGTTTCCGGGCTTCAGGTCTCGATGAACAATGCCCCCGAGATGCGCAGCATGGACCGCACCGGCCAGCACCCGGATCAGCTCTGCCGCTTCTCGTGCGGCAAGTGGCTTCCCTTGCAGCTTCCGTGCGAGATCACCGCCGTCGAGGAGCTCCATCGCGAAGTACGGGAAACCATCGTGCTGCCCAACGTCATACACCTGCACGATGTTCGGATGACGCAGAGCCGCGACATCCTGTGCCTCACGCAGCAAGCACTCCATCTTTTCACGCGATGCATATGCCCCGTGGAGCACCATCTTGATCGCGACCCATCGATGGAGTTGAAGATGCTTTGCTCGATAGACGACGCCCATGCCGCCTGTCCCGATGACACCGTTGACCTCGTACCCGGGAATCTCGGGCAAGGGCCCGTCCGCTCGCCGGCCTTCAAGCGACGCACGCCATTTCGAGTCTCCGCCGGTGTGCGGTGAAGGAAAGAGTGCCTCCAGTTGCGCTTCGGTCTCGCGGGCTCGGCGAAGCCGTTTTCGGAGCACGCGCTCGAGATTGTGATCGCCGCCGCTGACCTGCTCGGGGCCGGAACCGGTCTCGAGCATCTCTTCGAGCAACGCGCGGATGTGCGACTCCTCGGGCAGCGAGGAATCGTCGGCAGGCTCGAAGTGTCTGTCGGACTCATCGGCCACAGGGTCAACTCCCGTCCGTGTCCGGAGGACGGAGATCGCTGAGCTGTTCGCTCAGCGTCAACAGGCCCCGGTTCAGGCGGCGCTGCACGGTCTTGGGGGAGACCCCGATCAGTTCGGCGGCCTCGCTCTGCGTGAAGCCCTGGATGCGTATCAGTTCGAACACCTCGCGTTCCTCATCCGGAAGATCATCGATCGCTTCGAGCATCCTGATCGCATTCGGGCCGAGCATGGACCCGGAGGTCTCCGGGGCGGGGACGGCGTCCTCGTACAACCCCACGGCACGTGTCTGTTGATCTAAGCGTCGGGCCAGGTCATTGAGCTCCCACCGCATGTGGCGGTTCGCCAATGCGAAGAACTGGCGCGGCGTCTCCGGGTGGACCTCCCGCATCGCTTTCAGGAGTCGCTCGACGACGGCGCTGAGCATTTCCTCTGACTGGAGGTTGACGGGCGGGTGAGTCAAGCGAGGGTACTGGCGCACCAGCATCGTTGCGCACAGCACCTGCAGGCGTGCCGCCGCTCGCTCGAGCAGTGCTCGCACGACAGGCTCTGACGGGGCGTCGCCACCGAGCTCGTGGAGGTACCGCTGCACTTCGGCCGTGGTGTGTTCCGCGTCCATAGGCGGGATTGTACACCGTACGCGTCCAGAACCCGACCGGTATCCCTCCCCAGATCAAGTGCTGTCCCCCTCCCACGCTCAGTACATGCGGTCGGGGTCGAGAGATCCCGCGAACCTCACTAACTCCAGGAAATGACATCATGAGCAAGACCGGACTTGAAGCGCTTCTGACGCCAGAGGACAGCGTTCTTCTGTTGATTGACCACCAACCCTTCCAGTTTGCAAACCTGCATAGTCATGAACCAACGATGATCGTCAACAACGTCATCGGTCTGGCCAAGGCGGCCAAGGCGTTTGATGTGCCCACCGTGCTCACAACCGTTCTCGAAGAACGTGGTGGCCTGCTCATCAAGGGGTTGCAGGAGGTCTTTCCCGATCAGAAGCCCATCAATCGGACTCTGATCAACACGTGGGAAGACAAGGCAGTCGTTGATGTTGTCCGGAAGACCGGGCGGATGAAGCTGATCGTGGCGGCACTGTGGACGGAGATCTGTCTTGCGATGCCGGTGATCCAGGCTTTGGGAGAGGGTTACGAGGTCTACATCGTTACGGATGCTTCGGGAGGCGTCTCCGCGGAAGCTCATGACATGGCCGTCCGACGCATGGTCCAGGCCGGCGCCGTGCCGATGACCTGGCTTGCCGTCGCCTCTGAGTGGCAACGCGACTGGGGACGCGAGGCCACGCTCGAGGGAATGACCAAGGTCATGCTGGAACACGGCGGCGCAAGTGGCGTCGCGTTCGCCTGGGAGATGCAACTGCTTGGCGCCACTGCCCGATAGACTGGCGGCAGAGTGTAGAATAACGCTTTGGAGGACCGGACATGAGCTGGTTGCCAACGGCCGATGCCGACACCGATCTGAAATGTCCCGATGGCATCGAGATGGTCATCCTCCCTCGCGCCAGCGACATCGGCGGATTCGAGGTTCGTCGGGCTCTTCCGTTTCGTTCCAAGCGAATGGTGGGACCCTTTATCTTCTGGGACCAGATGGGGCCGGGCGAGTTTCTCAGCGGCCGGGGCATCGATGTGCGACCACACCCGCACATTGGGCTCACGACGGTGACTTACCTGCTCAACGGCTCAATCGACCACCGGGACTCTTTGGGCAATGATCTGCGCATCCATGCCGGTGATGTGAACCTCATGACCGCGGGTGCCGGGATCGTCCACTCCGAACGCACCGGCCAGGACATCCGCCAGCACCCCTCAAGCCTCTTCGGCGTGCAGAGCTGGCTTGCCCAGCCACAAACCCATGAAGGCGGCGATCCCGAGTTCGCCCGCGCTCCTCGGCAGGACCTGCCGACCTTCGAGGAGCCGGGGATCTCGGGTCGCCTGATTCTTGGCGAATACCTCGGTGTCCATTCGCCTGTGATCACACAGTGGCCGGCGCTGTACGTTGACGTCTGCATGAAGCCCGGCGCGAAGCTCGGCATCCCCGCGACCACAGAGGAACGGGCGATCTACACGCTTGTTGGTCACATCGAGGTCGGTGGCGTCCGCTTTCCACCGCAGCAGATGCTCATCCTTCGCCCCGGTGACGATGTGACAGTCATGGCCCACGATGATGTGCGTTTGATGATCCTCGGCGGCGCAGTGATGGACGGGCCTCGCTACATCTACTGGAACTTCGTGTCATCCTCCAGGGAACGATTGGCGCAAGCGAAGGAGGATTGGAGGAATCGTCGATTCCCGATCATCCCGAGTGATGCGAACGAGTTCGTTCCTTTGCCGGACGAGTCGCCCCTGGGAGCGAGCAGGTCGGTCGAGCCGAGCGGATAGGTAGGCTCGATGAAGCCTCTGACGCCGGCCCGCCTGGCATCAAGTTTCCTATCAGTGATCGCGGCATAACCAAAGGATGCGACGATGAAGGTTCTCATAGTACTGACTTCGCACGACAAGCTCGGCGACACCGGCAGGAAGACCGGGTTCTGGTTGGAAGAACTCGCCGCTCCCTACTACGTCTTCAAGGACGCCGGGGCCGGAATCACGCTCGCCTCACCGAAGGGCGGTCAGCCGCCGCTCGACCCGAAGAGCACCGAGCCGAACTTTCAGACCGACGCCACCCGCCGATTCGACGCCGACGCAGAGGCGGGCAGGGCCTTGGCGAACACCGTGAAGCTCGCCGATGTCACGACGGAAGACTTCGATACGGTCTTCTACCCGGGCGGCCACGGCCCGATGTGGGATTTGGCCGAAAGCGCGGACTCGGCCGCCTTGATCGAAAGCTTCCTTGCAGCGAACAAGCCGGTCGCACTGGTCTGCCACGCGCCGGGCGTGCTGCGCCACGTGAAGACCCCCCAGGGCCGACCACTTGTCGAGGGCAGAAAGGTGACCGGTTTTACCAATACCGAGGAAGCCGCTGTCGGCCTGACCACAGTGGTGCCGTTTCTGGTGGAGGACGAACTGAAGGCCTTGGGCGGCATCTATTCGAGTGGTCCGGACTGGGGCTCCTATGTGCTGGAGGATGGCCTGCTGATCACCGGCCAGAACCCCGCTTCGTCCACCGCCGCCGCGCAGAGCCTGGTCGCCCGAAGTCTCCACGCCCAGAAAGCGGACGAGCGATGAAGGTCTTCATCATCGGCATCGCCGGCGGCATCGGCCGAGGCCTGGCGCCAACGGCGCATGGATGCCTCGTTCGAACACTACATGGTCCAGAAGACGCTGGATGAGGCACGGGTAGCTCCCTCGAGTCCCGGTTCACTCGACCAGCACATGCCGTGATACCGGTCGTGTCTACCTCCCACGCTCAGTTCTGTACACAGAGGCTCGCGACGCATCGCTTGCAAGCAGGAAGATCCGAGATGGTCAATTACTCAGGCAACTATCATGAATCGACCCGTAACGGGGTTCTCCCGGCCGGCACCGGACTGGCGATCGCGGCCACATTGCCACCGGCTTTCGGAGCAGCCGCCGGTATACCAAATTTCGAGCCGGTTACTCTCTAGACAGGATCTTAGCGAATGGGCACAATCACAACACGCGACGGCGTATCGATCTACTTCAAAGACTGGGGTGACCCACACGGGCAACCAATCGTCTTCAGCCACGGCTGGCCGTTGAGCTCTGACGCCTGGGACGCCCAGATGCTGTTCCTTGGCGATCACGGGTTTCGGTGCATCGCGCACGACCGGAGGGGGCACGGGCGTTCAAGCCAGCCATGGACCGGCAATGACATGGACCATTACGCGGACGACCTCGCTGACTTGGTCACCACACTTGATCTCCACGAAGTGATCCATGTCGGGCACTCGACCGGCGGCGGTGAAGTCGCCCGCTACATCGGCCGCCACGGGACCTCGCGTGTTGCCAAGGCCGTGCTGATCGGCGCCGTTCCGCCGCTGATGCTCCGGACAGCCAGGAACCCGAAGGGGCTTCCGATGGAGGTCTTCGACAACATCCGGTCGGGGACACTGCGCGACCGCTCTCAGTTCTTCAAGGACCTCACCATTCCTTTCTACGGGGCGAACCGGCCGGGGGCGGCGGTCGCACCTGGGTTCACCGACGCGTTCTGGCTTCAGGGGATGCTCGGGGGCATCAAGAACCTTTACGACTGCATCAAGGCATTCTCGGAGACCGACTTCACCGAAGATCTCAAGAAGTTCGATGTCCCGACGCTCCTCCTGCACGGCGATGATGACCAGATCGTTCCGATCGCGGCATCCGCCTTAGCGAGTTCCAAGCTCATTCCGAACGCGATCCTGAAGATCTACGAGGGTGGAGACCACGGCATATGCGCGACCCAGGCGGACCGCGTCAACGCTGATCTTCTTGCCTTCTTTCGCGCATGAATCACGGCGGCACCGACCCGCCTGCAAGTCGTATCACACGAAACAGCACTTAACACAAGGAAAATGCACCATGGCAACCGAGCAACCCAGGCTCAGCGAGAAGGGCCTTCTCACGCCCGACAACTGCGTCGTCGCTCTCATCGACCTCCAACCCCAGATGCTCTTCGGCGTGGGGATGAGCGGCGAGTTCGACCGCCAGAGCATCATCAACCGCAATGTCGCCCTCTGCAAGGCAGCCCGCGTGTTTGGCGTGCCGACGGTCCTCTCCACCGTCGAGACCAAGGCGTTCAGCGGCAACACCTGGCCCCAGGTGATCGCCGCCCTGGGCGGTCAGGAGCCGATTGAACGGACTTCAATGAACTCCTGGGACGACGCCAACTTCGTCAAGGCAGTGAAAGACGCGGGGGGAGGTGGCCGCAAGAAGATCGTTCTCGCCGGCCTGTGGACCGAGACCTGCGTTGCCCTTCCCACGATTCAGGCCATCCACGATGGGTACGAGGTCTTTGTCGTCGAGGACTGCTGCGGCGATATCAGCCAACTCGCCCACGACAACGCGATGAAGCGGTGCATACAGGCGGGTGCGAAGCCCGTCACCGCGCTCTCGGTCATGCTCGAGTGGCAGCGCGACTGGGCGCACCGAGGCACCTACGACGCCGTGATGGACATCGCCAAATCACACTTCGGTGCATATGGCGTTGGTGTCGAGTATGCCTACACCATGGTTCATGGCACGCCGCCCACCGTTCTCCCGCGGTACGCCGTGCCCAAGGGCCACTGAGCCGGAACCGTTGGGGATCGGCGCACCGAAAGGCGCGCCGAGACCATTGTTTCAGAACGCGGCCCCGGGATCTGGCCACTGGACGCGAGACGGCAAAGGAGCACGCCATGACCAAGGTCACCCGAAGAGAAGCGATCGCGACCGGACTGTCCGCCGCCGCTGCTGTCGCGGTTGGTGGCTGTGCATCCACCCGAACCCGCGGCGAAAGGAGCCGAGATATGTTTAGCGACCCGGAACTCATCCTGACGCGCGGCAGAATCACCACGCTTGATCCGGCCCGCCCGGAGGTCGAGGCGATCGCCTTCGCGGGCGGCAGAGTACTTGCGACGGGAACGAACACTGAGATCGAGAAGCTGGCACAAGCGCGAACACAGCGGATCGACCTCAATGGGCGTCGCGTGATTCCGGGCCTGAATGATTCACATATCCATGTCATCCGCGGCGGACTCAACTACAACATGGAGCTCCGCTGGGACGGCGTGTGGTCGCTCGCCGATGCGCTCGAGATGCTCCGTCTCCAGGCGCTCCGTACTCCCGCGCCGCAATGGGTCCGGGTGGTCGGTGGATGGAGCGAGTTCCAGTTCAAGGAGCGTCGGATGCCCACGCTGGAAGAGATCAACGGCGCATCACCCGATGTCCCCGTCTTCATCCTGAACCTGTATTCGAGCGCCCTGCTCAACGGAGCCGCGCTTCGAGCACTCGGGTATGACCGCAACCCGCCGAGTTTCGACGGCGGCGTGATTGAGCGAGACAAGCGGGGCAACCCGACGGGCATGCTGTTGGCCAAGCCGAGCGCGATGATCCTGTATCAGACCCTGGCGATGGGTCCGAAGCTCGGCATCGACGACCAGATCAATTCGACTCGACATTTCATGCGCGACCTCAACCGTCTTGGCGTCACGAGCATCATCGACGCCGGCGGCGGCGGGCAGAACTATCCAGACGACTACAAGGTCATTCAAACGCTTCGCGACCGCGATCAGCTCACGCTTCGCGTCAGTTACGATCTCTTCGCTCAGAAGGCCGGCAGCGAGCTTGAGGACTTCCGCCGCTGGACCAGGATGGTCAAGCCCGGCCATGGCGACGAGATGCTGCGGCTCATTGGCGCAGGCGAGAACCTGACATGGTCGGCGGCCGACTTCGAGATCTTTACCGAGCCGCGCCCCGACCTCGCACCCACTATGGAGGCCCAGCTCGAGCCGATCATCCGCCTGCTGGCCGAAGCTCGCTGGCCTTTCCGCATCCATGCGACGTACGACCAGTCGATCTCGCGATTCCTTGATGTCTTCGAGAAGGTCAATCGGGCCGTCCCGCTCCAACAACCCGGAAGCAAGTTGCACTGGTTCATCGACCACGCTGAGACGATCTCCGACCGTAACATCGATCGGATTGCGGCAATGGGCGGGGGCGTTGCCGTCCAGCACCGCATGATGTACCAGGGTGAATACTTCCTCGACCGCTACGGGGCCGAGCAGATCAAGCGCACGCCGCCGATCCGCCAGATCCTGAAGGCGGGCCTCCCGCTCGGTGGCGGTACGGATGCAACCCGCGTTGCGAGCTACAACCCGTGGGTATCACTGGCGTGGATGGTCACGGGCCGCACGCTCGGCGGACTGCAGATGTACGACGAGAGCAATCTGCTCTCCCGCGAAGAAGCGCTTCGTGTCTGGACGCAGGGAAGCGCCTGGTTCAGCTCCGACGAAGGCGCGAAGGGCACGCTCACTCCCGGCGCCTTCGGCGACGCCGCGGTGCTCAGCGATGACTTCATGCACTGCGACGAGAACGCGATCAAGGACATTCAATCGGTGCTTACGGTCATGGGTGGTCGCATCGTCTACGGCGGCGAGGATTATGACCGAATCGGACCCGAGCCGCTCCCCATCAGCCCCGACTGGTCGCCCGTCAAGGAGTTCGGCGGGTACGGCGCTCCGCACTACGTTGCGGCTGCTGCGGCATCCCTACGCGGGCACTCCTGCTGCGGACACACCGCCACATGCTCGCGCGGGCGCACCTCATCGGCCAAGAGCATCACCTCCCGACTCGGCGACTGGCTTGCCGGGCCTCGGCACGATTGGGATCCGGGGTGTTCTTGCTTCGCGTTCTAGTCATGGTTGTGCGCACCGGGCGGGCGATCGCGAGCTTTGCGCGGCAAACGACTCCGCGGCTGTTTGACCGACGCGCCCAACCTGGAGCGCTCTGATCATTGCGGAGTCCTTCTCAGCGGGCACGCCGATGACGTATGTTGTCATGAACGAACTCGAGCCAGCCGCCACTCCAGGCCCGTGGTCGCCACTTGGCGTGCGTGCTTTCCGATGGCTCTGGCTTGCAGCGTTGTTCTCGAACATCGGCACTTGGATGCATGAGGTCGCCTCCGGCTGGTTGATGACCGAACTGTCCACCTCACGTCTCATGGTCGCCCTGGTGCAGGCCGCGACGATGGGTCCGGTGTTCCTGCTCGGGCTGCCGGCCGGCGCCCTTGCGGACATCGTCGACCGCCGCCGCCTGCTCATGTTCGCCCAGGTCTGGAATCTCGTCGCCGCTGGTCTTCTTGCTGTGCTGGCGTTCGCGGAGCTCGTCACGCCGGGATTGCTGCTCTCGCTCGTCGGCGTGCTCGCGATCGGATCTGCACTGCACATGCCCGCGTTTCAGGCCATTGTCCCCGACCTGGTGCCCCGGGCGATGCTCAAGCCAGCTGTTACACTCAACGGCGTTTCGATCAACCTTGCCAGGGCAATCGGCCCGGCGCTGGCAGGAGTCATCATCTCAGTCGTCGGCATCTGGGCGGCCTTTGCGATCAACGCTGCGACATTCTGTGCAGTCCTGGTCGTCGTGTGGCGATGGCGGCCTTCGCCGCGGTCTTCTCGACTCCCGCCCGAGCATCTTGTCCGGGCCGTCCTCGTCGGGCTCCGCTACGCACGACACGATCGACCGCTGAAGATCGTGCTCGCCAGGGCCGGACTGCTCATGACATGCGCCTCGGCGGGTTGGGCATTGCTTCCGGTCGTCATCCGCTCCGAACTCGGTCGGTCGGCGACAGACTACGGCATCGCCCTCGCAGCCGTCGGTCTCGGTGCGGTTTCAGGCGCCCTTCTGCTCGCGAAACTCGGCCGAAGATTCACCGCGGATCGCCTCGTGGTTGTCGCGACCCTGGCCTTTGCAGGCGGCATGGTCTCGATGGCCATGATCGACAACTTCTGGATACTTGTCGGGTGTCTCGTAATCCTCGGCTTGGCGTGGCTCACGATGATGGCGACGCTCAACGCGTCCGCGCAGACCGTACTGCCAGACTGGGTCCGAGCACGCGGCCTCTCTGTGTTCATGATTGTCTTCGCCGGTTCGATGGCCATCGGCGCTGCGGTGTGGGGACTCGCCGCCGACTTGACAAGTACGCCGACGGCGCTGCTCACCGCAGCGTCGTTGGCCGGTTTGGGCTGCCTGTTCGCCCCGTTGCTCCCGCTCTCCACAGGTGAACTCCGCGACCTCGCGCCAACCAAACAGATGCCCGTGCATACCGACCCGCTCGCTGCGGATGACACAGGCGAGGTCCAGGTCCTCGTCCACTATCACATCGATCCCGCGGATGAGCCCGAGTTCCGCATGCACTTGCAGAATGTGCGTCGCTGGCGATTGCGTACGGGCGCGCATTCGTGGCGCCTCTACCGCGACTTCGACCGACCCGGCCAGTGGGTCGAGTCGTTCGTGGTCTCGTCCTGGATAGAGCACCTGCGCCAACACACCCGGACGACCGAGGACGACTGGACATCCCAGAAAGCCGCTCACAGGCTGCATCGCGGGAACGAACAGCCGCGCGTCGTCCATCTCATCGTGCCAAGGGCGGACGGCTCGATACCGACCCGCAAGGAACAGGACCGACCAGACCACTCAGGGGCACCGTGATGCCCAGTAGGCCCGACCACGCCCCGCCAGCCCACGAGATCGATGTGTGAGTCGGGCCCCCTCACCCTTCCCGCTTCACCATCGCCTCAACCCACACCGGCACGTACGGAATCGTGCAGCCCTTCGAGACCGGCCAATCCTTGTACAGGCCGATCTTCTCGCCGATGGCGACCGCTCGCTTGCGGTGTTTGGCATGCTTGATGCCGATCGCCCCAAGCGTGTTGTTCATCGCCCACGCCGTCTCCGGCTTCGCGCGGGGCATCTCCTTCTCAATGCGGTCAAGCAGTGCGGGGAGGTCGAGCGTCCCGTCCCCCTTGTTGATCATCGAGGCAGTCAGGTTCCATCCGGCTCGAGCGGCCCAGCCATCCTTGTCCTTCATCCACTTCTCCCGCAGCGCTTCCTTCACCTCGGCCGGCTGCTCCTTGAGGATGTAGGAACCGAACCAATCCGCCACCCACGCAAACCGCGCCTCGCGCACCATCCGGTCCACATCCTTCGTGGAGAGTTCCTTCGGTTTCATAATGAGAAGAGCCAGCATCTGCGCGTCGATGTTGCCGGTCTTCCACAACTCCATCGCGAGTTCGTGGTTGGCCTTGATCTTCTTCGCAAGCGCCCGAATGTCGCCGGTCTTGCAGCCGAACTGGTTGTCGCCGGCTCCGGCGATGCCGTCGGGGCCGACCTTTGAGTTGTGCTTTCGGCGTG
>CAZPFK010000070.1:11222-13664 GCA_964585855.1 uncultured Vicinamibacteraceae bacterium | reverse complement strand
TCCGCACGGCGGACCCTACCGCACTGCCCAACATGGTCCGCACGGCGGACCCTACAAACATCATTGTACTGGAAGACGGAGGAGAGCGGAAGGGGTGAAGTTCACAGAATCGCGTGGAATCGATCCTGATCGCCGACCTCCTGCCCGGCCTCGACGGCGACCAGCATGTGTATTCCCTGCGCGCTTCGCAGCGGATGGCGCTACGGCTCACGCTGGATCGGCGGGAGTGAGAAGGAGGGTCCGCACCGATTGCCCGCTACGTCAGATTGTGTGAATCAGTCAGCGCTGACGCAGCGGTCGCGGGCCCAGAGGCGCAGGCGGGTGATGGCCTCGCGCATGACGACGGAGATGGGGCGGGTTTCGGCCAGTTCAGCCAGGATGTCGTCGGTGGTGAGTTCGCGCTTGTGGTCGAAGGCGCGGTGGAGGCCGGCGACGACGGCCTGCTCGATTTCTGCGCCGCTGAAGCCGTCGGATTCGGCGACGAGGGTATCGAGGTCGAAGTCCTTCGACTTCCGGCGTCGCTTCTCGAGGTGGATGATGAGGATCTGCCGCCGCGCGTCGGCGGAAGGGAGATCGACGAAGAAGACCTCGTCGAAGCGGCCCTTGCGCATGAGTTCGGAGGGGAGGCGGGAGACATCGTTGGCGGTGGCGACGAGGAAGACGTCTGACTCGCGGTCGTTCATCCAGGAGAGGAGGGTGGCAAAGAGGCGCTGGCTGACGCCGCCGTCGGCGCTTCCGGTGGAGAAGGAGGCGAAGGCCTTTTCGATCTCATCCATCCAGAGGACGCAGGGGGCGATGGCCTCGGCCTGGCGGAGGGATTCGCGGAGGTTCTGCTCGGAGGCGCCGATGAAGCGGTCATAGAGCGAGCCGGCGTCGAGCCGGGCGAGCGGCCGCTTCCATTCGCCGGCGATGAGACGGGCGGCCGCGCTCTTGCCGCAGCCGGGAACGCCCAGGAGGAGGAGTCCGCGCGGTGGGCGCAGGCCGAAGTCGGCGGCCTGGCGGGACGCAGCGTTGGAGCGCCTTCGGAGCCACTCCTTGAGGCGGATGAAGCCGCCGAGGGAGTCGAGGCCTTCCGAAGCGGAGAGGATTTCGAGTTTGCCGCGACTGGAGGCGGCGCGGCGCTTGGCCTCGCGCATCTCCTCAACGTCGTGGGCGTCGAGGCGGTGGTCGCGGAGGATCACCTGGCGGACGATTCGCTCGGCTTCGAGGGCGGTGAGGCCGACGAGGGCTTCGACGATGCGGCTCATTCCCTCGCGGGTGAGGTTGGAGTCGATGGTGTCGTTGCCCTTTTTCAGTTCGCGGTAGATGCGTTTAACGAGGTCTTCGAGGAAGGGGGCGTCGGGGAGCGGGTAAGGCAGGTGGGTGGCGAGGCGCTCCAGTTCATCGGGCAGGGTGGTGGGCGGATGGATCATGCAGATCGAGCAGCGCTGTTCGCCGGCCCACTCAGCGGCTTCGCGGATCATGCGGCAGCCGTCGGCGGACTCGACGTGGCGGTGGGCGTCGAGCAGGGCAACGACCCAGGGCGGCTGGAGGGAGGCGAGGGTGTTCATGCAGCCGGCGAGTTCCTGCGTGGACTCGGGGGGCTGCCTGCCGGGAGGGGTCAGTGAGAGGGAGGTGAGGCCGCGAATACAGGACCAGGCCCAGGCGGAGCAGTCGACCAGGGCGGCGGCGGCGCGAATGGTGTTGAGGGCACGGGTTTCCTCAGGGGTTTCCAGGACGATCAGGCCGTGGCCGGCGCGGACCAGGAGGGCGAGTTCTTCGTGGGTTGCAAGGGAGACGCCGTAGGCCATCTGGGGGCTCCGGGTTCGGATTGGGAAAGTAGCCTATCCACAATTGGCCCGGCAGGTCGGCGGCGGCGCACTACGATTGCCCCATGTCCATCCCCATCGTCGCCATCGTCGGCCGGCCCAACGTCGGCAAGAGCAGTCTCTTCAACATGATCTGCCGTCACCGGATCGCGATTGTCGATCCGACGCCGGGAGTGACGCGTGACCGTGTCATGGCGCGGGTGACGCTCGATCCGCCTGCGGAGTCGCCTGACGATCCTGCCCGGACGATCGATGTGGTGGATACGGGGGGTTTCGGGGTGTATTCGGAGGGCAATGCAGACCCGGACTCGACGCACCTGCGGAAGGATGTGGAGTTTCAGATCGGGCGGGCGATCGAGAGCGCGGATGTGATTCTCTTTGTCATCGATGCGCAGACGGGGCTTGCGCCGCTGGACTTCACGGTGGCGGAGCTGCTGCGGCGGATGAACCCGCGCGGGCGGGTTCTCGTGGCGGCCAACAAGGTGGACGATGAGAAGTGGATGGCGCACGCGGCCGACGCAGCGCGGCTGGGGTTCGGTGAAGCGGTGGGGGTGTCGGCGACTTCGAGTTTCAACAGGCGGCGGTTTTTCGAGGCGCTGCGCGGGGCGTTGCCGGAGCGGGGCGGGGCGGAGGC
>CAZPFK010000070.1:0-11122 GCA_964585855.1 uncultured Vicinamibacteraceae bacterium | reverse complement strand
GCGGATGTGGTGGCGCTGCTGATCGATGCGACGGTGCCCATCTCGCAGGTGGACAAGAAGCTGACCAACGAGATCCAGGCGCACTTCAAGCCGTGCGTGATCGTGGTAAACAAGTGGGACCTTGTCGAGGGCCAGAAGGATCGCAAGGGCCAGCCGATTACGCCGGAGCATTATCTTGAGCACCTGACGAAGGAACTGCGCGGGCTGGACTATGCGCCGTGCGTCTTCATCTCGGCGTTGAAGCAGGAGGGCGTGTCGGATGTGGCGGCGCTGGCCTTCAACCTGCACGCGCAGTCATCGCACCGGATGACGACGGCGCAGGTGAACGCGATGATCCGGGGGATTCTGGAGAAGCGCGGGCCGACGAGCCGGCTCGGCAAGCAGGCGAAGGTGCTGTATGCCAGCCAGGTGGCGACGAATCCGCCGACGATCGTGCTGGTGGTGAATCACCAGGAACTGTTTGACCAGCGGTATCAGCGTTACCTGATGAACCGGATCAGGGATGAGGCGCCGTTTTCGGAGGTGCCGATCCGCATTCTGTATCGCGACCGCAAACGGAAGGCGCTGGCGGACCTGAAGGCGAGTGGACGCGAGGCAGAGCTTGAGTTTGAGGAGCTGGAGGAGTTGGAGGAGCCGGAGGCGTTTGACGAAGTGGAGATGGAGGAGGAGCCGCAAGCGGAGACGGGGCCTCGGGGGCGGCCTGGCCGGGGGCGGTTATCGGGTGGGGCTGTTGAACCCTGAGGGTTATGCGTTTTCAGGAAGTGTGAGTTGAGGGCCGGGAGGGGAGCGGGTCGGCCGGGGAGTCGATTCAATTCGATGCTTTTGGGAGCCGGTGTGCCGAAGGTGGGTACAGCGGCGTGATTGCCACAGGCAGGATGCCTGTGCCACTTAGGGCCGTACACACTTACCGGGCGCAGCATGATGACTCTCATTGATCGCAACAACCGGGGCAGGGTGGTGCGGGCGTTTACGCTCGTGGAAATCCTGATCGTGGTGGCGATCCTGGGCATTCTCGCCCTGGCGGTGCTGGCGACCTTCGGGCAGTCCACCGCAGAGGCGGCGCAGACGACCTTCGTGACAAATCTGCGGCACTACGCCGAGGCGGCAATGCTCTACCGGGAACGGACCGGCGAGTATCCCGGCGACGGAAGTTCCGGCGAGGTCCCGGCGGGCTTCGAGGACTACGTCGATGAGGCGGCCTTTGAGCGGCCGACGCCGATCGGCGGCGTGTGGGACATTGAGTTTAACGAACTGGGGATCATCTCGGCCGTCGGCGTTCACTTTGACGGAACGGGCCAGACGCACGACGATGACTTCATGAACGAGGTCGATGCGATCTTCGACGACGGGGATGTCGCCACAGGGGTCTTCCGGCGGATCGCGGCGGATCGCTATTACTGGGTGATCGCCGACTGAGTCTGCGGGGCGGAGTCGCCGATGGACTCCCACCGGCCGTCGGGCCTGAGGAGTTCGTGGGGCGTGAAGCGGGACTTGTAATCCATCGTGGCGGAGCCCTCGACCCAGTAGCCGAGGTAGATGTGTCCTTCGGGGCAGCGGCGGCGGCACTGATCCACGGCGGTGAGCACGTTGAAAGTTCCGAGCGAGCGGCGCTGTTCATCGGGGTCGAAGTAGCAGTAGACGCAACTGAGGCCGCCGGGCAGGAGATCGACGGTGCCGACCATGAGGAGGCGGTCGTCGGCGATGCGTCGGTATTCGAGTTCGCGGGTTTCCACGGGGCTGATACAGAGGAAGCGCTCGAACTCGCTGCGCGATCCGGACATCATGCCGTTGTGGCGCTGCGTGATGTAGCGGCGGTAGAGGTCCGCTCGCTCGTCGGTGGCGAGGGGATCGGCCCAGCGAACGGCGAGGTCGGCGTTGCGCGCCAGGACGCGGCGGTGGCTGCGGCCGGGGCGGAAGCGTGCGACGGGGAGGCGCATGGAGATGCACTGTCGGCAGTCGGGACAGGCGGGCTCGTAGATCATCATGCCGGCGCGGCGCCAGCCGGTCTTGAGCAGTTCCTCCCATGCGGAGGGGTTGAGGTGCTCGACGGTGAAGCCGCGATCGGAAGCGATGCGGCCGGGGAGATAGGCGCAGGGGTGCAGGGGCATCCTCGGCAGGAGGTGCAGGACCTGCAACCGGTTTGCGGTGGTGTGAACTTCGGTCACGCGGGTTCCTTCTCCATCTGCGCCTTTCCGCTGCCGGGATTATACGATCACCGCCCCGAAACCGATCCGTGGAATCTTCAGCGCATGAACGAATTCGACCACACCCTCGACCACCTGCTGCGCGGCTCGGCTGCGGTGTATTCCCGTTTGGAACTGGGGGAGCGGCTTCGCGCAGCGGAGAAGCAGGGGCGGGCGCTTCGCGTTAAACTCGGGCTGGACCCGTCGAGCCCCGACATTCACCTCGGGCATGCGGTGGTCCTGCGGCTGCTGCGGCGCTTCCAGGACCTCGGGCACACGGCGGTGCTGATCATCGGGGATTACACGGCCCGCATCGGCGACCCGACCGGCAAGAGCAAGACGCGGCCGATGCTGACGCCGGAGCAGATCGAGAGCAACGCTGCGACGTATCTTGAGCAAGCGACGCGGATTCTGGATGCTGACCCGGCCAAGCTGGAGGTCCGGCGCAACGGGGAGTGGCTGGAGCGGCTGACCTTTGCGGATGTGATCCGTCTGGCGTCGCAGATGACGGTGGCGCAGATGCTGGAGCGCGACACCTTTCACAAGCGCTACAAGGCGGGGGAGCCGATTTCGATCCACGAGTTTCTGTATCCGCTGATGCAGGGATGGGACTCGGTGTGCGTGCAGGCCGATGTGGAGCTTGGGGGAACGGACCAGACCTTCAACAACCTGATTGGGCGGGAGTTTCAGACGGCGCAGGGGCAAATGCCGCAGATTGTCATCACGATGCCGCTGCTGCGGGGGACGGACGGCTCGGAGAAGATGAGCAAGTCGCTGGGGAATTACATCGGGGTGAGCGAAGAGCCCAACGAGATGTTCGGCAAGACGATGTCGATTCCGGACGACCTGATGCCGGAGTGGTTTGCGTTGTGCACGGAGGTTCCGCGTGAGGAGATCGCGCGGCTGTGCGATGCGGAGCGGACCCATCCGCGTGAGGCCAAGGACCTGCTGGGGCGGCTGATCGTTGAGACCTATTACGGCCGGGCTGCGGCGGAGGCGGCGTCGGCGGAGTTCAAGTCCCGCTTTGCCGAGGGAAATCTGCCAAGCGACCTGCAGACGGTGACGGTGGATGCTGGAACGACAGGGATCGTCGACCTGATGCGCGCGGCGGAGTTTGCCGCCAGCAACGGAGAGGCGCGGCGTCTGATTGCGCAGGGGGCGGTGCGGGTCGATGAGGAGACGGTCTCTGACCCGCAGTATGCACTGACGGCTTCCGAGGCGATCCTGCGCGTCGGCAAGCGGCGGGTATGCCGGATCGTGCGGCGCTGAGCGAAGGAGGCGAGAATGATTCGGAAGATTGCGGAGGCGCGGTGTCGCCCGATTCCGACGCCCTGCGGTGACTTTCTGCTGATCGAGGCGGCGGACGGATCGCTGCACGGGCACTGGGAAGCCCTTGGAGGGTGCGAATCGACGGGGCCGGTGCGGACGGACCGCTCGCTGCAGCCGGAGTTGGCGGAGCGGCTGGCGCAGTACTTCAAAGGCGAAGACGTTGACTTCCGCGATGTGCCGACGCCGAGGGGGCCGACGTTTTTCCGTGCCTGCTGGGAGGCGACGCGGAAGATCCGGCGCGGGCGGGTATTGACCTATGCGGAGCTGGCGCAGCGGGCAGGGAGTCCGGCGGCGCTTCGGGCGGCGGGGCAGGCAATGCGGCGGAACACGCTGCCGGTGATCGTGCCGTGCCACCGCGTCGTCGGGTCGTCGGGGTCGCTGGGCGGCTACGGCGGAACGATGGACCGCGAGGGGCCGGAACTGGAGATCAAGCGGTGGCTGCTGACGCTGGAGGGGGCGGCGGCTACTTCGCGTTGCCGTTGAGGTCGGTCAGTTCAGCAACTTCGCCCTCTTCGAGGACGCGGAGGCGCACGCGGCTGACGCGGGTCTTCTCGGCCTCGAGTATCTTCACCTGGATTCGGCCGAGCGTGAACTCATCGTCAACGCGGGGGACGCGTCCGACGGAGGAGAAGATCCATCCGCCGATGGTGTCGTAGTCGCCGTCTTCGGGAAGGTTGAGGTCGAGCTCATCGTTGACGTCGTCGGTGTGCATACGGGCGTCCACGTCGATGGTTCCGTCGGCATTGCGGACGAAAGTGGGCACGGGCTCCTCCTCGGTGTCGTGCTCATCGCGGATGTCGCCGACGATCTCCTCAACGACGTCTTCGATGGTGACCAGTCCGGTGGTTCCGCCGTACTCATCGAGGACCAGCGCCATATGGACCTTGTGGGTGCGGAAGTCCTGGAGGAGGTCGCTGATTTTGCGCGACTCGGGGACCATGAGGGCCTCGCGCAACAACGGCTTGAGTTCGACGGAAGAGACTTCGCGGCCGACGAAGTTGAGCAGGTCCTTGACGTAGAGAACGCCTTCGATGTGGTCGAGGTCGCCGTCGTAAACGGGATAGCGGGAGTGGCCCTCTTCGAGGACCTTGCGCTTGATGACCTCGAAGTCTTCGTGGATTTCGATGCCGACGACATCGATGCGGGGAGTCATGGCCTCTTCGACGGTGACACTTCGGAAATCCACAAGGGCCTCGAACATCTCCATCTCGGTCTCGCCGATGGCTCCGTCGCGTTCGCTCTCCTCAATGACCTGGCGGATTTCCTCTTCGAGGTCGTCTTCGGCGCCGCGTTCAGCGCCGACGAGCCGGCGCACGACTTCATCGAGCCACTCCAGAGGGATGACCAGCGGGCGGGAGATGACCGACAGGATGGGCAGCATCCACGCCGAACGGGCGACAACGGCGGAGGCGGCGTGTTCGGCCAGGGCGCGGGCGAGGCCGATCATGACGATCCAGATCCACAGGAGGATGCCGATGAGGGAACTGACAAGCCAGGTCAGGGTGGGATCGACGGCCTCCGCCCCACGGACCTCTACGGTGCGGGGGGCAAGCACGGCGACGAAGAGCAGCGCGAGGAAGGCCACTCGCCAGATCGCCGCAGCCAAAGCGAGCTCATCGCGCTGATCGGAGATCCAGCGGGCGGTGGCTTCGGCTTCGGCCTGATTCCCTCGTTTGGCGAGGCGTTGCTCAAGACGGGCGCGAGAGAACTCGACCAGGGAGCGCTGCAGAGCAGCGAAGGCACCGCAGGCGAGGGCGGCGAGGATGATGACCCAGCCCCAGGGGGTCACGGCTGATCCTCCGGGGCGCGGCGGGCGAAGACGGCGCCGAGGCCGAGCCGTGTAAGCAGGTCATCCTCCCGGGCGTGCATTTCGGCGGCGGCTTCGGGATCGGCGTCGTCGTGGCCGAGGCAGTGGAGCAGCCCGTGGATGGCGTAGAGGAGCAGTTCGTGGCGGAGTTCGTGTCCGCGGCGGTCGGCCTCACGGCGGGCCTGGTCCACGCAGAGCATCAGCTGCACGCAGAGGTCGTCGCCTTGCGAGAGGTCAAAGGTGAGCACATCCGTGGTGGTCGGATCGCCCTTGTACCGGCCGTGAAGTTCGGCCATCTCGGCGTCGCCGACGAGCCGAAGGGCGATCTCGCCCCGGGTCAGACCGAGCAGGCCAGCGGCGGCTCGAAGGTTGGAGGTGAGCCAGCGGACCGGGGCATCCACGCCCGGGGCGCGGAGGCAGACGACTGTCGGGCCCGTGGGCCGACGTCGCGGAGACTCTGGAGGGGGGTCGTCAGCGCCCTCGCTGTGGTCGGAATCCGGGCGCGCCATGGAGTCGGCGGGTCGGGAGTGACGCAGGTGCAACGGCTTGGCTCTCGATGGAGTCATGGCATGATGGTGCGGCGGTGCTTTCCGGGCATGGTGGAAAGCAGCGGCCGGCGCCTCTCAACGCCGCGGATTCTAGGCCCGCCCCCCGCGACGTTCAGGACTCGGCGGCCGCGGCCACGGCGGCTTCAGCGCGGGCTGCGGATTCGGCCTGGTCGGCGGCGAGACGCTCAAGGCCGCGACGCTGATCGCGGAGGCGGCGACGCTTGCCGACACGGTCCCTGAGGTAGTAGAGCTTGGATCGGCGGGCATCACCCCGGCGGACGATCTCGATGCCGGCAACCCGGGGCGAGTGGATGGGGAAGACGATCTCGACGCCCTCGTTGGCGACGATGCGGCGGACCGTCATGGTCTCGTTGATGCCGGAGTTGTTCCGGGCGATGACGACACCCTGGAAAACCTGGATGCGCTCCTTGTCGCCCTCGATGATGCGGCGATTGACATTCACCGTATCGCCGATGGTGATCACGGGAAGGTCGGTCTTGAGCTGACCCTTGACCACGTCGTTGAGAATCGCCTGCTGGTTCATGGAAGTCGGTCCCTTTCGGTCTCTTCAGAGCCGCTAATCGTCGCACCCACCCCCCCGTGTGTCAATCGGCACGGCCCAACAAATCGGGGCGGATTCGTTGCGTCCGCTGGTTTCGCTGCTCCTGCCGCCAGCGCTCGACGGCCCCGTGGTCCCCCGATAACAGCACTTCCGGGACCTCCAGGCCCATCCATTCCCGTGGACGGGTGTAGTGCGGGCAGTCCAGAAGGCGGCGTCCGGCGACCTCGCTGAAACTGTCCTGCCCGGCGGATTCCTCGTTTCCGAGCGCCCCGGGCAGGAGGCGGACGACGGCGTCGATGAGGAGCATGGCGGGCAGTTCGCCTCCGCTGACGACAAAGTCGCCGACGCTGATCTGCATGGGATCGAGGCGTTCGATGACGCGCTCGTCGATGCCCTCGTAGTGACCTGCAATCAGCAGCAACCGGGGGAGGGCGGCCAGGGTCTCAACAAGCGGCTGGGTGAGCGGAGTGCCGGCGGGGGTGAGGAGAATCCGCCGGGCGGGGGCGGGGTCATCGGCCTCAGCGGCGGTGACGGCGTCCCAGAGGGGCTGGCACATCATCACCATGCCCGGACCGCCTCCGAAGGGGCGATCATCGACCTTGCCGTGGCGGTTGTCGGTGTAGTCGCGGATGTTCCAGGTGCGGTACCGCACGACGCCGGCGGCCTGAGCCCTGCCGGGGATCGAGGCCCCCAGGATGGGGCCGAAAAGCTCGGGAAAGAGGGTCAGGACATCGATGCGCATGGTGCGACCTTGGCGCGGCATCCACCCGCCGCCGATTCACGTTCACCAGCAGGGTTGCGCAAGCGCGAGTGCGATTCAGCCCTTCTTCGCACCGGCGCCGGGGGTCGGATCGACGCCGATCTTGCGGA
Source organism: uncultured Vicinamibacteraceae bacterium (assembly GCA_964585855.1). GTDB lineage: Bacteria > Planctomycetota > Phycisphaerae > Phycisphaerales > UBA5793 > CAZPFK01. The sequence goes on along the minus strand of CAZPFK010000070.1, from coordinate 3,823 downwards.
GCAGGCCGGCGACCGTTCGCGTCGGCTGGGCGCCGACGGAGAGCCAGTACTGCACGCGCTCGGCTTTGATGGCGTGCTGCTTTTCGGGGTTCTTGTTGATGGGGTCGTACCAGCCCAGTTCTTCGATAACGCGGCCGTCGCGCGGGGCGCGCTGATCGACGGCGCCGAGGCGGTAGAAGGGGCGGTGGTTGCGGCCGAAGCGCTTGAGACGAAGACGAACCATCAGCGATGCTCCTTGAACTGTGGGCACGTGTTCCCGGAAATCCGGGCGGCCGCCGGGACCGGCTCGGAACGCAAGCCGACGTGGGGCAACCGATTCAGTGCCGAAACGTGCGAATTCCCAATGGAAACGCGGCCGGAGTGTAGCGGCCGCGTCGCGAAAGTCCATATCCGGCCCGGTGGGGGCGCGGGGTTATCGATCGAGAATGTGGAAGGGCAGGTTGCTCTGGCTGCCGTCACTTGCCAGCTTCGTGCCTTCCATCCAGAGGAAGACGACGGCGATGATGAGGGCAAAACAGCCCGCCAGGGCGAGGCCCGTATACACATCGAGATCGCCGCCTGAAGAGCGCCTCATACCGGAAGGGAGTTGGGACATGAAAATGGTGCTCCTGTCAATCCTGCCCGCCGCCGAAAACTGAGAATCCCGCCGGAACTGTTCAGCTGTTGACGCCGCCGACGACCTGATCGTTGACGCTGATGCCCTCTTCCTGCTCAAGTTCGACGCGGCCGACGGCGCGGTTGATGTCAATGGTGGTGACGATGAGGTTGCCCATGAACTTGCCGTCACGGGCGAGGATGAACTTCATGTTCTCGCGGAGGCCGTCGCGATCGCCGAGGTTGATCTCGACGAAGGTCTCGCCGGTGGGGGTCGTCTCGACGCTCAGGACTCGGCCCTGAACCCGGGGCGAGGGAACCCAGGAGTTTGTGATCTCGGTGGAGCCGGGCTGGGTGCCGGAACCGCGTGTAGAGCCGGCTTCGGCAAGGCGGGACTTGAGCTGGGAGATCTGCTCCTGGAGGATGCGCTGGGCGTCGAGGGCGACGTCGAAGCGGGTGGCGAGGTCGCGGATCTGGTCTTCGAGCTCGATGTTGCGCTGCTGGAGCTGGAGCGACTCTGCGCGGCGGCTGTTCAGCTCGCCGGCCTGCATGGCGATGATGTCGGCCTGTGTCTTGTTGCCGGCCGTGAGGGTGGACAGGTCGGTCTTGACTTCGGCCTCGCCCTGCTGGGCCGCGGCGATTCGGGAACGAAGGTCGGCCAGTTCGGTGTCCTTGCGTTCGAGGTCGCGCTCGAGGGCGATCTTGGCGCTGTTGAGGGCGGCCAGTTCCTTCTCGAGGGCCTGAGTGGAGGCGGCGTGCTGGGTCAGCTGGATCTTTGCGGTGTTCTCGGCGGAATCCGCACGGGCCTTTTCATCGTTGAATTTTTCGATCCATGTCGCCTGGTTTACGGCCATGGGAATCACCAGGGCCGCGACGAGCACGGACAGCAGCGCCTGGAGCACGATGAAGACTTTCGTGAGGGTGTGCAACGGGGTGATCCTCCAGCAAGGGTCAACACGAATCGTTCGGGGGCAAAGGGGTTCCAGTCACGCTCAAGGCCGACGGCAGGACGCGCCAATCCGTGCGCCTCGTCATGACGCCCGGCGTCATTCAATTGTCGCAGACGCCGAGATTCCAGCTCAGCCGATCCGCCGGGGCGATCATACGCCCGGTGGCCGGAAGTGCGACTGCGGGCATCTTATTACCGCTGCGCGGCTTCGGTGTCAATACCTCATCCTTTTTTGACAACTCTTTCTGCCTTCGGTTCCCTCTCCCGAAAATTCTCCTCACCACGCCTCGTAGCCGAAGGCCTCGATGAAGCGGTCAAGCCGCTCTCGATGCGGCAGAAGCGCCTCGCGGTAGGCCTTCCAGCGAAAACGCGCGGCGGTATGCACCGGCTGCGCCACGGCGGCGAAACTCGGCGTCCGAATCGCCCGCTCTTTCGCCTGCTCGTGAAAGGCGAGCACGGCGTCATCCCACGGCAGGCCGAGGTGATCGAGCAGGGCATGGGCCTGGGATTCCAGGTCCTCGACGGTGTCCTCATAGCGGACTTCACGCCACCAGCGGCCGCCCTGGGCGCGAAGTCGAAGCCACTGATCCATCACGGCCTCGTAGAGTCGCGTCGCATCCTCGAGAAGGAGCAGGTTGACCATGTGGTTGTTTGGACGGAAGTCCTGCATCAGGCAGCTGAGGCAGACATCACGGGGATCGCGCAGGGCGACGATCACGCGGCTGTCGGGAAAGACCGCGTGGATGGCGGGCAGATCAATCAGATTCAGCGGGAGTTTGTCCAGCAGAAGCGAGTCGGCAGAAACCTCTCCGAGCACGCGATCGGCCTCCGCCCAGTAGGCCCGGCGCATCTCCAGGGCGATCTCCTCAGTCAGCCCGGCCAGCAGCGTATCAGAGGCATCGTCGGCGGCGCCGGTGCGCTCACGGCCGAGCCGGAGCATGGCGGCAGTGATCGGCTCCTCATCGGTCGAGATGACCTCGGGGTGGGCGCTGAGCACCTGTTCTGTGAGCGTGGTCCCGGAGCGGGGGAAACCGACGAGGAAGGCGGGCGATCGCCGCTGCTCGTTCTTCGCCGGGAACTCGGGGATCGGGCCTGCCTCAATCGCGCTGACATACCGTCCGATTCGCCGGAAGGGAAGGTCGGCATCGAACTGCCGCACGAGCGGATCGGCCTTGCGGAGGCGGCCGTACTCCGTGAAGGCGTCGATGGCTCCGGGGGCATCGCGGAGGGCGTCGCGGACCATGCCCAGCTCGTGGAGGGCGCGGAGGCGCTGGTCGGGAGGGAGGTCGTCGTGCTGCAGGATCGGCTCGAGGAGATCGCGGGCCTCCTCGTGGCGCTTCTGCACGCGGCGGAAGTGCGCCAGCGTGATCACGGCGCGGTGGTCGTCGGGGGCGTACTTCACGGCCTGTTCGGCATGATGCACAGCGTCATCGAGGCGGCGGAGCTGTTCGAGACTCATCGCGGCCATGTAGCGGGCAAGCTGGTTGCCGGGCTCGCGCTCCAGGACCTGCTGGGCGGCCCTGAGGGCCTCGGCGGGCTGATTGGTCGAGTAATACAGGTCGCCGAGACTGAGGCGATACATGACGTTGGCGGAGTCGGCGGCAAGGGCGGCGAGGTTGAGGCGGATCGCCTCGGGATAGTTCTGGGCTGCGGCGGCAAGACGGGCAAGGCCGAAAGTGGCGCGGGGTTCGCCGGGGATGGCGTCAAGGACGCGGGCATAGGCGGCAGCGGCGGCGTGCATCTGCGCAGCGCGGTGTGCGGCCATGCCTTCGGCAAGCCAGGCGTCGATCTGGGCCGGGGAGGGCGCGGCGGGCCTGGGGGCGGGGACGGGGCGGGCGACCTTGTTGATGCAGCACTTTTTGAACTTTTTCCCGCTGCCGCAGGGGCAGGGGTCGTTTCGGCCGACGGTTGGCTGGCTGTGCTGAGGGGGCATGGGGCGATCTGGGCGAGGTCTGGGGGGTGATTTGTGGAGGGTACGCTGGCGGGGGAGGGCGGGGCGGTTCCATGGCGGGGCACAGGGCGACAACGGGGGCTTGTGGAATCCGGCGGAATCCGCTAGACTGGCTGCACAGCGATTCGAGAAGCGGGAAGGAAGACCATCATGGGACTGATACTGCAGGCCGTCGGGCTGAGCCTGGCGATGACGGCAGGGGTCTTGGCGCAATCCACGATCCACGTGGATCCGAACTGCGGGGACGATGCGTGGACGGGGCTGAGCGAGGTGTGCGATGCGCCAGATGGGCCGAAGCGAACGATCCGCGCGGCGTTGGAGGCGGTGGA
>CAZPFK010000069.1:0-13683 GCA_964585855.1 uncultured Vicinamibacteraceae bacterium | reverse complement strand
GGCTTCATGGGCAAGGCCGACTTCGAGAGCGTCTGCAAAAACATGACCCTCGCCTCCGGCGACGTCTGGTCCATTCCCGTCCTCCTCTCCGTCGACAGCGCTGCGGCTCCCAAGGTCGGCCAGAAGGTCGCCCTCTATGCCCCCAACGGCGTGCTCCAGGGCGTCATCACCGTCTCGGAAGTCTTCCCCCACGACAAGAAGCTCGAGATCCCCAACGTCTTCCGCACCGAGGACGCCGCCCACCCCGGCGTTGAGAAGGTTCTCGAAGAAGGCGACACCTGTGTCGCCGGCGAGGTCGATGTCTTCACCTTCTGCGTGGACCCTGAGGGCCCCGAGGCCTTCCTCGACATGCGGCTGACTCCCGCGCAGACCCGCAAGCTCTTCCAGGACAAGGGCTGGAAGACCGTCGTCGCCTTCCAGACGCGCAACCCCATCCACCGCGCCCACGAGTACGTCTGCAAGTGCGCCATGGAGATCGTTGACGGCCTGCTGATCCACCCCCTCGTCGGCGAGACCAAGAAGGGCGACATCCCCGCCGACGTCCGCATGGACTGCATCATGACGCTGGTGAAGTCCTACTTCAATCCCCAGCACACCGCCGTGACCGTCCTCCCCGCAGCCATGCGCTACGCCGGCCCCCGCGAGGCCATCCACCACGCCGTCATGCGGAAGAACTACGGCTGCACCCACTTCATCGTCGGCCGCGACCACGCCGGCGTCGGCAAGTACTACGGAACCTACGACGCGCAGCACATCTTCGATGAGATCAACGCCGACAACCTCGGCATGACCATCCTCAAGTTCGAGCACTCCGGCTGGAGCAAGCGCTACGGCGGCATGGTCACCGGCAAGAGCTTCGGCTGGGACCCGGAAGACATCGTCTTCCTCTCCGGTACCAAGGTCCGCGAGATGCTCGCCGCCGGCCAGCGTCCGCCCGTCGAGTTCAGCCGCCCCGAGGTCGCCGACATTCTCATGAAGGCCATCGCCGACAAGAAGTGGTGATCTGACCACTCCCCTGCAACCGACTCCGAAGCCGTGGCGATCCCGTCACGGCTTCGTCTCTTTTCTCCCCGGTCCGCGGAGTTCCCGGACCCCCGGCCTCGAACTTTTTCCCGCAGAATGCTGGAGTCGCCCGGTTGGCGCGTCAGGGTGGACGAAGGCCCCGAAAAAGCCGATTCTGACTCTTCACGGGCCCGACACTATAATCACGGTCCTGCGGTGGAACCCCCGAGACGATCGGAGGTAAAGCAGGAACGCAGAGTTGAGGAATCAGTCATCCGGCCCACGCCGGGATCGTCGCCACGAGGAGCAAAGAGATGAATCGCACACACTTTCGCCCGTCAACGTCCGGCCTCGCCCTGATCGCCGTCCTCGGCCTGGCCACGGCCCTTCCCGCATCGGCGCAACTGCTGCCCGAGGGCCGGCAGCGCGACCAGGACCTCTTCGGCGACGAATCCGCCCAGCCCCTGCTCCACTTCGAAGAGACCGAGTGGAACTTCGGCAAGATCCCCGACACCCGCACCGTCACCAAGGTCTTCAAGTTCCGCAATGCCGGCTCGGGCCTGCTCACCATCGACAGCGTCAAGACCGGCTGCGGCTGCACCGTCGCCGAACTGTCCATCCGCGACTACCTCCCCGGCGAAGAGGGTGAACTGGTCATCACCTACGACCCCCTGGGCCGCTACGGCCCCCAGAGCAAGGTCGTGCAGATCCGCTCCAACGACGCCGAGCAGCCCCTCTTCCGCATTCCCATCAGCGTCGAGATCCTCCCGCTGGTCAACACCGACTCTCGCTCGATCAACCTTGAGAAGATCGTCTACGGCAAGGGCGGCACGGCCGAGGTCACCGTCTGGTCCAACCAGGAGTTCTTCGAGATCAAGGAGGTGACCGTCGAGGGCACGCACGCCGAGGTCAGCGTCGGCGAAATCGAGACCGTCGAGAACGCTGACGGCACCAAGCAGCACCGCGCCGTCGTCTCCATCACCGTCGGCAAGGATGCCCCCATGGGCTGGTTCAGCCGGCCGATCCACGTCAAGAGCCGTGTCACCGATGACACCGGCGAGATCGTCGATCACGAACTCAACTTCTCCATCAGCGCCAACATCGTCGGCGACGTTGAAGCCGACCCCATGCGCATCCCCTTCGGCACGCCGCTGCCCGGAACCGTCGTCAACGGCTCCATCAAGCTCCACAGTCTCACCGGCTCGCCCTTCAAGGTCACCGACGCCTGGATCGAAGGCGCTTCCGAGGGCTTTGAGTGCGAAATCTCCATGGAAGACAGCGTCGACGCCAAGGGCGAAACCGTCACGACCATCACCGTCACCGGCGTGACTCCCTCGACGCCCGGCTCCTTCCGCGGCATGCTCGTCGTCACCCTCGACTCCGATCTCCAGCCGCAACTGAAGATTCCCGTCTTCGGCACGGCCCGCGTCAAACCCGTCGTTTCACCTCGTGCCGGTGGAGGCGAATGACCCATGGCCGGTCGGGCGTGCCTCATCCTCCAGGCGTCGGTGATCGTCGCCGTCGGCGTCGGTGCGGGCTGGCTGCACATGCAGCGCGCAGACGACGCCGTCGGTGAGATCGACCGCTCAATCGCCCGAGCGGTGGCGCGCGAGGCCAGGCCACAGGCCGAGGGACCGACCGGGCCTGAGTTCGTCGGCGACCCGGCCGACTCCGGCACCCCGGAGACGACGCCCGCCGACCCCGCCGATCCCACCGCCCTGCCCTTTGAGATCACCTCCGCACAGGCCCGCCCGCTCTACGAGCAGGGCATCGCAGACTTCATTGACGCACGACTCAAGGAAGACTTCGAGGCAGGCCACATCCCCGGCGCCTTCAGCATGCCGCCGCGCTCCTTCAACGCCACCGAGCCGCCGGCCATCCAGGCCGGGCTGATCGCCCCCGATGAGTCCCGCGTCGTCATCGTCTATTGCGAAGGCGGCGACTGCGACGCCTCCCACATCGTCGCCGAACGTCTCGCCGAACTCAACTTCCCCCGCATCCACATCATGGTCGACGGCTTCCCCGGATGGGAGGCCGAGGTCGGCGAAACCGAGACCGGCCCCGGCGGTCACGCCGACTTCCTCCGCGAGATGGGTTTCACCGACGGCTGAGCCGACCCCGCCATGACCACCGCCCCCGAAACCTCGCCCGCCCCTCAACCCGCCTGCACAGCGCCCGGACCGGCCGCCAACTTCGCCGCCCTGCTCTGCCGTGTGCTCCTGGGAGGGCTCTTCGTCGCCGCAGGCCTCCTCAAACTCGGCTTCGTCGGCAACGCCACCCCCGCCAACTTCGCCGAGGCCATCATCGGCTTCAAGGTCATTCACTACGACCTCGTCCCCATGACCGCCTTCGCCGTCCCCTGGCTTGAACTCATCTGCGGAGCGCTGCTCATCCTCGGCCTTGCCGGCCGCGGCGCCGCCCTCGTCACCGCCGCCCTCCTGCTGGGCTTCACCGGCGCCGTCCTCACCCTGATCGCCCGCGACATGAACCCCACCTGCTCCTGCTTTGCCGGCCTCTTCAAGGAGCACCTGGGCGCCTTCGGACAGATCATGGAATCCGAGGCCGGCTGGATGACCGTCGCCCGCAACGTCGTCATGTTGACCATGGCCGCCGTTGTCCTCAGCGTCGGTTCCGGCTGGCTGGCCCTGGACTCCTTCTTCCGCTGCCGAAGAACCTCCTGAAAAGCCCGCACCGCCTCCCGTGCGTCTATCATCCACTCCGGTTCCCGGGGCGGGTGGTCTTCGTGTCTCTTCCGGATGGCTCTTGCAGATGTTCAGGCGCTGGATCGTGAACTCCTCGGCGATGTTTCCGCCTGCCGCGCGCGCCGGCGCCCTCGCTCTCGCCGTCCTGCTCTCCGCCGCAAACTCCGGCTGCGAAACCGCCTCCAGCGACCTCGCCGACGCCTTTCGCCTCAACCTCCCCTCGCCCCAGCAGGCCGCCGAGTGGATGTTTCACCCCGAGGCCGAGAAGCGCCGCACCGGCATCCTTCTGATCGCCAACTCCAGCTTCGGCGGTGAAGAGCCCTATCTCGCCGTCTACCGGGAGGCCGTCACCGATGTGGACACGATGGTCCGGGGTGTGGCCGCCTCAGCGCTTGGCCTCCACGGAACCGGCGAGGACGCCCTCCTCGTCGCCCCGCTTCTGACCGGCGAATCCAAGATGGAGCGCTGGCAGGCCGCCGAGGCCCTGCAGCGGCTGCACAACCCCGCCGTCGCTCCCGACCTCATCGACGTCCTGCTCACCGATGAAGACCCCGACGTCCGCGCCGCCGCCGCCGTCGCCCTCGGGCAGTACGCACAGACCGACGTCGCCGACGCCCTCATCCTCGCCCTCGACGATCGCTCCCTCCTGGTCAATCGCGAAGCACGCCGCGCCCTGCGAACCCTCACGGGTGAGGACTTCGGCCTCGAGCCGCAGCCCTGGCGGCAGTGGTACGCCGCCGCCGACGCCCCCTTCGCGCAGCAGCAGACCTACTACTACCCCGTCTATCGCCGCGATCACACGATGCTGGAGAAGTTGGTCCCGATCAATCGACCCGCCTTCGAGGACCCCGGCCTCCCCGCAGGCGTCGCCGAAGCCCCGCCCCCCGACGAGCCCGAAACGCAGGGCTGACGCCCCGCCCGCTCATTCCTCATCGCCCGCGCCATCGACCTCGGCTCGCTCTTTCCGCCTCCGCCCCCGGCCCGAAACCCGATCCGCCTCCTCAGCCGCCACCGCCTCGCGGTGCGCCTGCCGGCACATCTCGGCGAGTTCCTGGTGCAGCAGTTCGCTCTCCGGCAGCGCATCGAGGCGATCCATCAGGTCATCGACCAGCCGCGAGGAACGCCGCGCCCGGTCCAGCGATGCCAGCGCCGCTTCAGTCAGCGCGTCGATCACCGAGGCGCACCACGCCTCATCCACCTCCTCGGGCGCCTCCACCTGCGTGCGGATCGTCGTCGGTCCCACCACCACCACCGGTTGTCGCCCCAGGTCCGTCGTCGGCTCCACCGCAAAGGCGATCACCGCGTGCCGCTGGTCCAGCGCTGCCTCGGATATCCGCCGCGCATCGGCCCCCACGTTGGGCTCCCACACGACATGACAGCCCGGCTCGATCACCCCCTCAAGGTCCGGCAGACTCTCGTCGTAGACGGCGATGTAGCCCGACTCCAGCGCGGCAATCCGCCGCTGTCGCCGCGCCTCCTGCAAGGGCAGGCAGATTCGCGCCATCTCTGAGTACAACCGCGAGCGCCACGCCAGGTGCAGCGCGCTGTCGGCAATCTGCTCGGCCTCGAAATACTCTCCGGCCGCCAGCGCCTCCGAGGCGCGATCCATCATCCCCTGCACCTGCGAGTCGGGTGCCGATCGCCGTGAGGGCCGCGTCGATTCCGTGGATGCCGTGCTCATGGCTGCCCTCCTCCCGGCTCCGCCGCCAGCGCCGCTGCGCTCTCGGCCACCGCCGCCTGCCAGTCCTGCGCCAGCGCATCCATCTCATGTCCGAGACAGTCCGACAAGGCGGCGAAATCCTGCGAGGCCAGACTCTGCTTCACACTCTTCAGGCACTCGGCAATGCCGGCTATTGCCCGCGCGGCCACCGGGTGTGTGGCCGCAAACTGCTCCACCGGCTGCTCCATCATCTCGTGGGCGCCGATGTAGGTGCGGCTGATCATCGTCCACAGGTGCAGCGTCTCGGACAGGGCGGCAAAAGCGTCGGCATGGTCGCCGCGATCAAGACTCGCCGCGATCTCCTGCTGCAACGACCGCACCTGTGCCAGCAGGTCCGACAGATCGGTGAAAGTCGATGAGACCAGTTCCGACCGATTCTCCGTCGAAAAGGCGATCACCGCATCGGAAAGATCCAGTTCCGAGGCATCCGCAAAATCCGCCTCCGGCAGCGGCTCATCATCCAGCAGCACCCCCGTCACCACCCGCCCCGTCGGCGAAAGCGCCTCCCGTGCTGCCGCAAAGGCCTCCTCCAGTGTGCGGCATTCCGAAACGCCGGTCAGTTCCATCTCGTCAAGAAAGATTCGCATGTCTGCTCTCATCGGCCAAACCCACGCCCCGAGGTGGAAACTTTCCGCCCCGGCCCGCCCGGACGCCCGCACATGCCGCTTACGGCTTCTTCGAGGTCCGGCAATGGAGAACCACCGCCTCCCCGGTCGTCTCGATACCGATAATCCGCACGATCCGATCCCCCGTGACCTCGAGGACCAGGTCGATCTCCTGCTCCGCATCGCGAATGTTCACATTAAGGCCCCCCTCCCCGAACTCCTCGTGAAAGCCCATCTCCAGGCCCTGGTCGGCCGCGCCGATCGGCATCGAGAGACGCCCCACCCCCATGTCCTCGATGCGAAAGGGAGCCGTCTCCGTCCCCTGATCCGTGCTCACCAGCGCGGAATAGATGCGAACCTGCTCGCTCTCCGGCCCGTCGCGCAGGGCCGCCCCGATCCGGATGCGCCCGTCTTCAAGGAAGAGTCGCACCTCCTCGACGAGTTCGAGCATCTCGCTTTCGATCTCCTGGTTGGCCAGCCACTTCGGGAGTCGCTCCGCCAGCCACGCATTCGCCTCCGCCTCCGTCAGCGAGACGCTCCACTCCGCCGTCTCCCCCTCCCGCACCGCGTTGAACTCCGACACCAGCCGGTTCTCCACCGACTGCGCCAGCGTCGTCGCCTCCTCCGGCGTTGCCGCCACAGTCCGCGGCGCATCCCACCACGTCGGCGTCAGCCGCGACTGCCGCCACCCCCAGCCCGCGATTGCCCCGATGACCAGGATCACCGCCGTCAGCAGCGCCACCAGCACAATTGCAAACTTCTTCATCATGCAAATCGCTTCACAATGAGGGTGTCATTCTGCCCGCCGAAACCGAAACTGTTCGACAGCGCGGCCTCAACCCGATGCGCCCGCGCTGCATTGGGCACGTAATCCAGATCGCACTGTGGATCCGGCGTCTTCAGGTTGATCGTCGGAGGAATCCGCCCGTCGCGGATCGCCAGTACGCAGGTGATCAGCTCCACCGCCCCGGCCGCCGCAATCAGATGTCCCATCATCGACTTGATCGAACTGACCGGAATCTCCCGAGCCAGCGACCCGAAGACCTCCTTAACGGCGATCGTTTCGATCGAGTCATTCTCCTTCGTCCCCGTGCCGTGCGCGGAGATGTACTGCACCGGCGGCAGCCCCTCCGGACCCGTCGCGTGCGGATCAATTCGCGCATCGTGCAGCGCCTCCAGCATCGCCGCCTGCGCTCCCAGCCCCTGCGACTGAATATCGGTGATGCGGAAGGCGTCGGCCGAGGAGCCGAAGCCGACCAGTTCGGCCAGCACGCTCGCCCCGCGCCGCTGCGCGTGTTCCAGCTCTTCGATGATCACCACGCCCGCGCCCTCGCCCATGACAAAGCCGTCGCGTGTCTGATCAAAGGGCCGGGCCGCCTGCGTCGGATCGCCCTGCCGCGTGCTCAGCGCCGTCAGCCGGTTGAACCCCGTGACCCCCAGCGGATGCAGCATCGTGTGCGTGCCCCCCGTCACCATCACATCCGCATCGCCCCGGCGGATGACCTCCATCCCCTCCCCGATCGCCTGCGTCGAGGCCGCACACGCCGTCAGGCAGTTGTAGGCCGGCCCCGAAATCCCCAGCTCCGCTGCCACGTGGCGCAGCGGCATGTTCGCTTCCTGCTCCAGTTCGCGGTGGCGCGAGAGAATCCGCCTCGCCGCCTCGATCCACTTCCGCGCATCAACCGTCTTGCGCTCCGGATCCCATCCTGCAAGATCCGCCTGCGAGGAGTGGTCGAAATCAGGCGGCGCCTCGCCCGCACCGAAGTACAGCCCCACCCGCGCTGCATCGATCGACGCCCCCGCAAGGCCCGACATCTCCCACGCCTGTCGCGCTGCCCCCAGCGCAAACTGCGTGTTCAGCGCGGCATGCTCGTGCAGCTCCACCCGCTTCACGAACTCCCGGAAGTCATACCCCCGCACCTGCGCGGCAAAGGTCGTCGGAAACGTCGCCGCATCAAAGCGATCAATCCGCGAAACGCCCGACTCCCCGGCCAGAAGCCGCGCCCACACCTCCTCGATCCCCGTCCCCAGCGGCGTCACCCATCCCATCCCCGTGATTACCACGCGACGACTTGCCATGATCACGCTCCACCCTTCCCGACCCGGCTCAGCACCGTCGCGCAGCACTGGCCTCCGAAACTCGACGTCACCGTCAGCACATGCCGTAACGCCGCATCCTGCTGCCGCGCCGGCCCAGCACACACTCCCGGCAGCACCTTCCACCCCCCCGGCCGCGCCGGCAGCGCCTGGTGACGCAGCAGCAGCGCGCCGACTGCAAGATCAAGCGCCGACGCCGACGCCCCGCACAGGCCGATGCCCGGCTTGGTCAATACCAGCGGAATCTCCGCAAGCTGTTCCCCGAAGACGCTCGCAAGCCCCGCCGCCTCCGACGCATCCCACTGTGGCGAGCCGCACCCCATCGGCACGATCGCATCAATCGCCTCAGGCCCGAGACCCGCATCGCGCAGCGCCGCCCGCACCGCCACCGAAATCGCCGCCCCGGAGGGATCGGGCTCGTAGGACCCCGGCTTCAGATACGCCGACTGCGCGGCGCCGAAACCCGCAATCCGCGCATAGGCCCGCGCTCCGCGCGCTGTGGCCGTCTCCTCGGCTTCGACGATCATGATCGCCGCACCCTCCCCCGGCAGACTGCCCCGCGCCTCTGCGGCAAAGGGTCGCACGATCGCCGTCGCATCCTCATCCGCGCTCGTCTGCGCGATCATTCCCGTGAGGCACTGCCGGTAGAACTCCAGCGGGTTGAGCTTGCTTTCCGCCCCGCCCGAGAAGCACACATCGGCGTCGTTGCGCTCGATCACCCGGCGCGACTCCCCCACCGAGAGCGCCCCCGACGCCTCCGAACACGTCAGCGTGTTCGACGGGCCCCGGCAGTCGTGGATGATCGTCACGTGGCAGGCGAGCATGTTCGGAAGATACTTCAGCAGCCACAGCGGCGTCAGCTCCTTCATCCCCGACTCGCCCCAGGCCCGGTAGTCGAACCGCCCATCCGGCCCGACCGAGGTCGAGAGTGCCGTCGTCAGCTCATCCAGCTCCGCCACGATCAGCCCCGCTCCGATCTGACACCCGCTCCGCTGCGGCCGATAGGTCGGCTCGGCGCCGTTCTCGGTCGTCCCCTTTGTCGTCAGCCCCGCGTCGCGCACCGCCAGCGCGGCAGCAGCCACCGCAAGTTCAATGTCACGGCACATCACTTTCGTGCCCTTGCGGTACGTCTTCGGAACCCAATCCCGGATCGCAAATGACGGATCCACCTCCCCCGCAAAGTGCGCCGGGAACCCCGAGGCGTCAAAACGACCGATCGGACCAAGCGCGCTTCGACCCGCCAGCAGCCCCTCCCACAGCGGCTCAATGCCCAGGCCAAGCCCCGTAACCGTGCCCAGCCCCGTAATGACGACGTTTCGCCCCATGAAGGAAGTGTACGCGAGATCGCCGATGCAGGCGGACCCTGCGGCCGCGCCACATCAGCGCCAACTGCACGCTTCCCCGCGCCGATCTCACTCCCTCGCTTGTGCGTCCCAACATTCGGACCGAAATAGCCGATACAGGCCTCGATCCCTACCATGCAACGCACCGGACCGCCGCGACGGGATCGGATTTCCTCACGCATCTGAACCAATGGAGGGATTGTGGTGGATATGGGCAGCCAAGGGTCGCACAACCAGCAGGACCGCATCCCCGTGATGCCGCACTTCCCCATGGCCATGCCGATGGCCAATCAGGTCACCTATCAGCGCACCCGCGAGATGACCATCGACGAGCTCCTGCTCGAAAATCGCATCGTCTTCCTCATCGGCGAGATCAACTACGCCTCCGCCGCTCGAGTCATGATGCAGATGCTCTACCTCGACAACCAGAAAAAAGGGCAGGACATCAACCTCTACGTCAACAGCCACGGCGGAACCGTTGACGACACGCTCGCCATCTACGACACCATGCGCTCCGTCTCCGCTGACGTCGCAACCTTCTGCATCGGCCGCGCCTACTCCGGCGGCTCGCTGGTCCTCGCAGCCGGAACCAGAGGCAAGCGCCACATCCTCCCCCACGCCAAGGTCATGATCCACCAGCCCCTCGGAGGCGTCGGCGGACAGGCCGAAGACATCCGCATCCAGGCCGAGCAGATCATCAAGAGCAAGCGCATGCTCGCCCAGATCATGGCCGACCACACCGGGCAGACCCTCGACCAGGTGCTGACCGACTCCGAACGCGACAAGTACTTCAACGCCGAGGAAGCCAAGGCCTACGGCCTCGTCGATGAAGTCCTCGAGTTCGCCAAGCCCGGCGCCTCCGACCCCAAGAAGGCCTGACCCGCGCATACTCAGACGACACCCGGCGCGCCCCCGCGCCCAAGACTCGCAGGAAGATCACCCATGCCAAGCCTCATCCCCATCGTCATTGAGGATACCGGGCGCGGAGAACGCGCCTACGACATCTATTCCCGCCTCCTCAAGGACCGCATCATCTTCATCTCCGGTGGCATCGAAGACCACGGCGCCAACCTCGTCGTCGCACAGCTCCTCTTCCTGGCCAGCGTTGACCCCAAGGCCGACATCCACCTCTATATCAACTCGCCCGGCGGCTCCGTCACCGCGGGCCTGGGCATCATCGACACCATGTACTACGTGCCCTGCAACATCGCCACCTACTGCATCGGACAGGCCGCCTCCATGGGCGCCGTCCTCCTGGCCTGCGGCGAGCCCGGCAAGCGCTTCTGCCTCCCCTCAAGCCGCATCCTCCTCCACCAGCCCCTCATCGGCGGCATCATGGAGGGACAGGCCACCGACCTCGAGATCGAAGCCCGCGAGATGCTCCGGCTCCGCGAACTCCTCTACAAGCACCTTGCCAAGGTCACCGGCAAAACTTTCGAAACCATCGAGGCCGACTGCGACCGCAACAAGTGGCTCGACGCACAGGAATCGCTCGAGTACGGCCTCATCGATCGCGTCCTCGAACGCGCAGAAGCCATCGGCACCGCCGCCGTCAACAAGGACAAATAATCCGGTGGCAAAGTAGGGTCCCCCGTGCGGACCGTTCGGAGAAGCACAGGCATCTTGCCTGTGTGACTATCGACAAGTAGCATGCGGCTCACTCACCTCATCAACCAACCAGGCTGAAGCGCAAGCGAAGCCGTTGGATTCCCCAACGAGCCGGAAGCGTCAGCGACGGACCCGCCCCGTCGTCCCCGCGCAGGAGGGCATCCAGAGAAAAGAGCCGCGCACGAAGTACGCGGACTCCGTCCTACCCTCCCGCATGGCCAACAGGCACTACGGCGAAGTCGGCGACCTCTGGAAACACCTCCCGCTGGCCCAACTCCTCCGCCTCCACAACCCCCGCCTCTACGCCGAATCACACGCCGGCTCCGCCCTCTACCCCATCCGACCCACCTGGCAACGCGACTTCGGCGTCCTCCGCTTCCTCAGCCGCTCCGCCGATCACCCCGCGTTCCGCAACTCGCACTACCGCGCAGCCCTCACCTCACTCCCCGCCGGGCCCAACAACCCCCTGCTCTACCCCGGCTCGCCCTGGCTGGCCCTCTCCGCACTCGCCGCCTCCGACTGCCGCTTCACCTTCTGCGACACCGACCCCAACAGTCTCGCAACCATCCGCACCGCCGCAGCCGGCCTCGGCATCGCCGCTGACCGCCTCAGCCTCGAAGCCGCCGACGGCAACGCCGTCCTCATGGCCCTGCTCACAGCAATGCCCAAGCGCGATCGCCGCCGCGCCCTGATCATGCTCGACCCCTACGACACCCTCGACGCCGCCCCCGGCTCACCCTCCTCCGCCGAAGTCTTCGCCCTTGCCGCCCGCCTCGGCTGCCCCGCCCTGCTCTGGTACGGTTACTCCCGCCTGACCCGCGACGACCGCCCCGTCAACGAGAAGAAATACGCCATCCGCGATGAACTCCTCGCCGCATACGCCGCCGCGCTTGCCGACGCCGGCGTGAAACCCGACATCGCCCGCTGCACTGCCGCTGACATTCACCTCGACATCATCAACGACGACGACCCGCCCAACCCCGGCGTCCTCGGCTGCGGCCTCCTCATTGCCAACCTCGAAGACGACGCCCGCCGCGCCCTGCACTCCCTTGGCTCCGCCCTCCCCGACCTCTACACCGACGCCAGACTCCCCGGCGGCCGGCCCGGCTCCACGCGCTTCGAATGGCTCGATCTGCCCGCCTGACTCACCGCAGCTCCACCACCGCCTCCGATTCCAGCCGTCGGCCGTCAACGGATTCGAGCGTGACCCGCAGCAGGCCGAACTCCGGCGCTGCATACCCCTGCGGCATCTGCAGATCGCAGCGGTACGTGCGCGTCACGCTGTCGTAGTGCAGCGCGTTGACCTCCAGATCCGTCAGGTCCACCTCCCACCGCCCCACCCGCTCGCCCACGCGCCCGCCGGCCGGCCCCGACGCCGCCCACAAGTCAAAGCTCAGGAGCCCGACCGCCTTCACGGTGTCGCCATCCCGGTCCGCAAACTCCACCCGCGCCTCCAGCCGCCCCCCGCTTCCTTCCTCCCCGGGGTAAAACCGCGTCAGCGGATAGACCCGCACCTGCCGGGGCCGAAAGGGCCATCGCCCATCCCACACCGCGCCATCCTCGGAACCCTCCTCCAAACTCCGATCCGTGCCGCGTGAGGTCGCATCCCCCGGCGCGGCAATCAGCGGCGGCGCCTCCTCGGTCACCTCATCCGGAGTCGAGCCGCACCCTCCCCCCGCAGCGCACCAGGCCAGCAGCACCCACAATCCCATTCGCCTCATGCCATACGCTACGTCCGGTGCGCCTCTGCTGCCACTGACGGGTGGCACTGCCGATTTGCAGGGTCTGCCATGCGGACCATTCCAAGTAGCACAGGCGTCTCGCCTGTGCGATCCGGGTGCCATGGTCTGAACTCGCGCAGCGAGTGAAGGCCATGCGGCTCACTCACCTCATCTCCCCCACCTCCCCGTCACCCCGCCCCCTCACCCCTGCTTCCCTCCCGCCCGGATCACCCAGCACGAATCATGGTGCATCATCCCGATGTGCGGGTAATACGACCGCGCTGCCGGCGCTGCCAGCAGGATCAGCGAGGTCCCATGCCCCGCCGCCTCATGGGTCCGCCGGATCAACTCCCGCCCGATCCCCTTCCGCTGATACGCCCGGTCCACCGCCAGATCCGAAAGGTACGTGCAATACGCAAAATCGCTCAGCGCCCGCGAAACCCCGACCAGCACCCCCGCCTCATCCCGCGCCGTCGCAATCACATCCGCCTCCGACACCATCCGCGACATCACCTCCGGCCGATCAATCGGCCGCCGCTCCGCCAGCGTCGAGCGGACGAGAACATCGACAAACTCGGCCGCCGTGAGATCGGGCTCGATGGCATAGGTAATAGGCATGCCGGGAGGATATCTGCCGCACCGCCCAACGCCTGCACCACGCGGCCTGTCGGGTTCGCGGTGCGGACCCTTCCCAGTAGCACAGGCATCTTGCCTGTGCAGTTTGGCCTTCCTCCGTGCCGGCCGTTCATCCGGCCTCCGCAACGAGCCGGGTGCCACGGCCAGCGAGCGCAGCGAGTCGTCCGTGCTTTGTGATCTTTCTCCTCACGTGCGATACCAGGCCGACGCGTCAGCGAGGCCGATTGACCCACGATCCTCCCGTGCCTC
>CAZPFK010000068.1:0-13701 GCA_964585855.1 uncultured Vicinamibacteraceae bacterium | reverse complement strand
CCCCGCGCGCTGCGAAATGCGCTGCGGTACTGCGCTGACTGATCCGCACAGCCGTTACAGACCCGCACTCCAATGCCCGGATTCCCGCCCCGGCGGTGCCGTCATCCGCGTCGGATTCGACAATGAAGGTTGCGGCCGTCTCCGATGACGGCCCCCGAAGGCAGGGTGGCGGGAGGGACGTGCCCATGCGGAAGTCTCGCTGCAAGCTCGCCGTTCCGACGCTTACCGCGCCGATCCTCGTCGCCGCCGGCTGCGCTTCGCCTCTGCACCGCTCCTATTCAGCCCACGATGCCGCCCTCGTGCGACCCGTCTCCCCGCAGCGTCTCGCTGAAGTCCGTCGCATGGAGGCCGCCCGCGACCTCGCCGTCGTCGAAACCGACTGGGACTGAGGCCCCTCCCTCACGCCGCTCCGAACTTCTCCCGCTCGATCATCACCTCAAGCGTCTGGCACACCAGGTCGATCTCCCGGTCCGTCAGCCGCGAGTGAAACGGCAGCGCGATCGTCCGCTGGCTTACCGATTCGGTAATCGGATAATCCCCCGGCTTGAAGCCGAACTGCTCCCGGTAGAACGGCTGCAGGTGAATCGGCGGGAAGTACGTCCCCACCTGCACCTCGTGGCGAAGCATGCCCGAGAGAATCCGGTCGCGCTGCTGTTCGCTGAACTCACTCGACAGCCGCACCACGAAGACAAACCACGACATCTCCGTTCCCGGGTCCACCGTTGGAAGGATCAGGTCGCTGTTGCCCATCAGCCGCTTCATGTATTTCGCTGCAACCGCCGATCGCCGCTCCAGGATCTCCGGCAATCGCTTCATCTGCGCCACACCAAGTGCCGCTGCAATCTCGGAAAGTCGGTAGTTGTACCCCAGCCGCTCATGATGCAGCCAGTTCACCGCCGCCTGTGTCGCCGAACGCAGCGGCTCAGGCGGCAGCACGGGCCGACCCTGATTTCGCAGACTGCGGCACAACTCCGCCACGCGGTCGTCATCGGTCACGATCATCCCGCCCTCGCCCGTCGTGATCTGCTTGTTTGGATAAAACCCGAAGACCGCCACACGCCCGAACGACCCCACCGGCCGCCGATTGCACGTCGCCCCGAGCCCCTCGCAGGCATCCTCGATAAACGGAATCTCGTGCTTCGCCGCCGCCGTCGCCAATTCCGCCATGCCGCAGGGGTTGCCGAACGCCTCCACCCCCAGCACCGCTTTGGTTCGAGGGGTGATCGCCGCCTCCACCCGCGTCGGGTCAAGGTTCAGCGAACGCGGATGAATATCCACGAAGACCGGCTTTGCGCCCACATACAGAATCGCATTCGACGAGGCGACAAACGAAAACGGCGTCGTGATCACCTCATCGCCAGGGCCGATCCCAAGCGCCAGCAGCGCCAGGTGCAGCCCGCACGTTCCGTTGGCCACCGCAATCCCATGTTCGCAGCTGCAGACTTTCGCAACCAGGTTTTCAAACCGCTCCTGCATCGGCCCGATGCTCAACCGGCCCGATCGCAGAACCTCCACCACGTGATCGATCTCAAGTTGCGAAATGTCAGGCCGGCTCAGGGGGATATCGACGCCTTCGCTCATGGGGTCGTGGACTCCGTCGTGTTCGGGGTGCTCCGGGCAGGCGTCTGCGGCGCCAGGACGACCGCAAGGGCGGCATTCTCCCGGCCCAGGATTTTCAGGTACAACCAGGCAGCCTGCATCTCAAGTTCGGGCGGAACGCTTCCCGCTCCTCGAAAAATCAGCGACAGCCCTGCAAGGTCCGCTTCTCCGCACTCCCCGGGCAGATACCGACCCTTGATCAGCGCTGCCAGCGACTGCGATCGCGTCGTCGGCCAGTTCCCCCATGGCCCGATCAGCGCCCCGGTCTCCGCCGCATCGCTCACGTACGCCCCCAGCAGCAGACTTTCCAGCGCCAGCCGCCGGTTCTGCACCCGCGCTGTCGCCGCCAGATCGCCCAGCCGCGCCGGCTCCCGCGTCATCAGCTCTGTCGCCGCCCGCCGGCACAGGTCCAGTTCCGTCCCTGTTACCCGCTCCTCGGCCAGCACATCCCGGATCAGCGCCTCCAGCAACTCCGCCGCCGTCGCCTCTTCCTGCTCCAGGGCATGCTGCAACAGCAGCACATCGCCCTGCTGGTAGTCCCGCGCAATCAGGGCCTCGGCCGCCTCCACTACCCCCGAATCAGAGGCAAACGCCGCCCCCGCCTCCCCGATTGTTCGCACCAGCGCCTCGCTGTCGGCCCGCAGCGCCTCGAAGGCCGACCCCTCCACCTCTTCGGCATACTGAAACAGCGTCAACGCCGCCCGCAGTCGCTGCGCCAGACTGTCCTCAGGGTTCCATCGCGCCCGCCACGGCCCAACCGCCGCCTTCGCATCCACGGCAAAAAGCGTTGCCAGGATCTCCTGCTGCAGGTCGTCGCTGAGCCCCTCCTCCTCCAGAAGGCCCGTCAGCCACGGCCCCATCGCCGCCACCGGGTACGACCGCAGATTCGACAGAATCGAGGCGATGTTCTGCTCCCGAGTTGCCGACGGCAGAGCCAGCAATTCCGCAAGCGCCTCCTCCGTCCCCTCCGTCTCGCCGACCGCCCGCAGCAGAAGCGCCGCCCGCGCCCGGACCGCCACCGCCGACTCCGACTCCAGGTGCGCCCGCAGCCGCGCCGTCTCAACCTCCTCACCGCGCGAGATCAGCACCAGCAGCAGCGAAATCTCCAGCTCCGCCTCAAGGTCCGACCACTCCAGGATTCGACGCATCTCCTCCGGCCCCGCCAGCTCCAGCCGGATCGCCTCGCCCACGGCAAGCGACCGCGCCGGCAGCGACTCCAGTTGCCGCAGCTTCCACGGATCAACCCGAGGCGGATCGGCAAGCTCCGCAACGCCGAGTATCCCGTTGACGCGGATCAGCGAGTTCGTGTGCTGGCTCAACGCGCTAAACAGCGGCTCAAGCGCGGGGTCGCGCAGCTCCCGCAGCGCATCCAGCCGGCGAAGGTGCTCTCCGGTTGCCGTCGCCTCCGTCGCCTCGCGCAACGCGCCGACCGCCCGGTCAAAGTGGGCATCCGCCTGCGCCAACACAACCGATGCGGTTGCAAGCAGCAGGGGGGCCGAGAGAATGAGTCCCGCGAGGCGCGCCATGCCGTAAGTTTATGCCCTGCACACCCTGCCGCCCCCTCACCGCGACGCCGCCTCAAGTTCCTCCACCAACTCGTCGTGCAACCCCTGCAACGACACCTCCCGGCTCGACCCCGCCGCATACACCCGCTCCCCGGCTTCCATCCGGCTCCGCAGCCGCTTCACTCCCGTCACAAACGAGCTGTGGCTGCCCTTGCCGACACCCGCCGCAATCTCCGGAAAACTCATGTCGGTAAATCGCTTTGCAAGCGCGGCGATCAGATGCCGGCTCACGACCGCCTCCGGCTTCCGCGTCCGCCCTGCAAGCTGCTCTGCATCCGCTCCCGTCCGCCGGCACACCGCCTCGATGATCTCCGACAGGTGCAGCCGACGCCGAGGCCGCTTCGGCCCATCCTGTGCAAAGAGCCGCTCCACCAGCACCATCCCGATCTCGCCTCCATCCGCCACGCCGCCGCGTTCCACCATCGCAAGAGCCGACAACCGCGTCAGCAACGCCATCAGGTCCCGCACCGACCCCCGCGACCGCCCCGCCAGCGTCTCCACCGCCGCCGTACTCAATGTCAGCCCCATCCGCTCCGAAAGCCCCGCAAGCAGAACCCGGCGATCTTCCCGCTGCGGCATCGAAATCGAAGAGAGCAATCCCGACGTCAGCCGGCTCAGCAGCCGCGGCTCCACGCCGTCGATGTCGCGCGGATGCAGATCGCTGGCCATGACCACCCGCCCGCCGCGATTCACGATCGCGTCAAATGTGTGCAGAAACTCCTTCTGTGTCCCCGGCTTGGCCGAGAGAAAATGCACATCGTCGACGGCCAGCAGGTCGATCCGGCGCATCTGCTGCCGGAACTCGCTCAGCCGGTGCGACCGTACCGCATCGATGTACTGGTTCGTAAACTCCTCTCCGGTCAGATACCGCACCTCAATCCCCGGCTGCAGCCGCGACGCCCGCCGACAGATCCCCACCAGCAGGTGCGTCTTCCCCACCCCGCACGGCCCTTGGAAATACACCGGGTTGAAGGCCGATTCCCCCGATGCCAGCCCGGAAGCCGTCTCCAGCGCCGAGGCGTTGTGCGGCGTCCGGATCATCAGGTCAAGGTCAAACCGCGCCTCCGCCGCCGGCCGCTCCCGTCGGCGTCGAACGCCCCGCCCCGCCTCCGTCGCGCGGGCCGGAGTTGCCGGCTCGGAAAACGCCGACGGCTCAACCTCGACGCAGACCTCCACCGGCCTCCCCGCTGCCATCGTCCCCGCCGCCTTCAGATCCTCACGAAAACGCGACGAGATCCACGTCGCGTGAAACTGGCTTGGAACAGCGATGTGCAGACGCTCTTCGCGAAGGCCGAATCTCGCCGTGCGGTCAAACCAGAGGTCATAGTGCTTGGGATCGATCTTTGCCCGAAGGTCGTTGCGAATGCGCGCATCGATAACGTCGAGAGTTGCCGCTTGGCCCACGTCTGCCTCTCCATTCCCGTGGCGCACCGCCGTCAGCGCGACGACAGCGCAACCGCCCTGTCTGAATGAATGTCAGCGATCGTCAGATCGTAAGAATCCGAAACGTCGTGTTGTACGTGGACTCCGTTCCCGGTCGCGCCGATTGGAGCAATGCTCCGATCAGCCCCCGCCGCACCCGGCGCCTCACCGTCGGGTGCAGGTCGTCGCATGCCTTCGCGACAACGGGCAGAGGATACACCGACTCCGCCGCCGACACAACAGCAAATCTCAACCCACAGCAACCCCGGTTCCCGCAGAGATCGGCAGTGCAAGCGTTTGCGCTTTGCAAATCTTTTTTTGTAAACATCTGCACACTCTGTCCACCTGCAATCCGGCCCCGCAATCGTCGCGCTCGCGCCCATCGCCAACCTCCCCTCCACACCCCTCTCACCGCTGCTCCGCCTTCAACGCCCGCAACGCCTCGATCAGCCGGTCCAGGTGCTCCTGCTCATGCGCTGCCGAAATCTGCACCCGCAGCCGCGCCTCGCCCTCCGGAACCACCGGATACCCGAAGCCGATCACGAAAACCCCCATCTCCAGCAGCCGCCGGCTCATTGAAATCGCCTTCGCCGTGTCGTGGACGATGATCGGGCAGATCGCCGTCGGGCTCTCCAGCACTGTAAACCCCGCATCCCGAATCCCCGCCCGCGCATACGCCACGTTCGACCGAAGCCGCTCCACCCGCCCCGGCTCGCGGTCCAGCACCTCGATCGCCTTCCGCGCTGAACACGCCACCGTCACCGGCAAGGCGTTGGAGAACAGCGTCGGCCGCCCCCGCTGCACCATCAGGTCGATCCCCACCTTCGAGCCAGAGACAAACCCGCCCGCCGCACCCCCCAGCGCCTTGCCCAGCGTCGAGGTCAGAAAGTCGATGCTCGAGCCCGGCATTCCGTAGTGCTCGTGCGTGCCCCGCCCCGTCTTTCCCATCACCCCCGTCCCGTGCGAGTCATCCACCACGAGCACCGCCCCGTACTCATCGCACAACGCCCGCAGCCCCGGCAGGTCCGCGATGTCCCCCTCCATCGAAAACACCCCGTCGGTCACTACCCAGATCGCCCCGGTCACCTCCGGGTTCGCCCGCGCCTGCTCCAGGCGGCTGCGCAGGTCCGCAAGATCGTTGTGGCGATAGACCGCTTTCTGCACACCCTTCTTCACCTGCGTGGCAAGGCGGATCGCATCGATGATCGAGGCGTGATTGAGTTCATCGGAGATGATCAGGTCGCCCGACTCGCAGAAGGTCGGGAAAACCGCCTCGTTGGCGTTCCAGCACGAGACGAACGTGTACGCCGCCTCGTGCCCGAAAAACTCCGCAATCGTCCGCTCCAGTTCTTCATGCGGCTCCACCGTCCCGCAGATGAACCGCACCGACGCTGTTCCCGCCCCATACTGCCGGATCCCCTCGATCCCGGCCGCAACGACCTCCGGGTGATTCGCAAGCCCGAGGTAGTTGTTTGAGCAGAAAACCGCGCAGCGCCCGTACCCCCGGATCTCCGCCTCGGCATCCATCGGTCCTTCAAGCACCTGCAGCGTCTTCAGCTGCCCGGTTTCCTTCAGGTCAGAAAGAATCTTTGCGGTTCGGCGGGTAAACAACGCAGCACTGGAGTCGGTCACGGCTCGCTCTCCGTCGATAGGGGTGACAGTCTGTTGTCGGATGGAGGGTATCCGCGAGGCCGACGCGCCGCCGCCCTACCGCTCCTGCTGACCGTTGAAGTCGCTGTACAGATCGAGGTAGAAATCCAGGATCATCTTCCCCTGCACGCTTCGGCCCCGGTTCAGTTTGAACCCGAACTGCTGGAACAACTGGATCGCCGGCGACCGCTCGATGCGCGTGTCCAGCACGACTTTCAGGTATCCCCGCTCCTTGCAGAACGTCAGCGCACACTCCACCAGCATCGACCCCAGGCCCCGCTTGCGGAACTGCGGCGACACCCGCAGCCGCCGGATCTCCGCCATGTCGTCCCCTGCTCGCTGCACGCCGACCATCCCGATCAGCCGCTCCGGATCATCCCGAAGCGCTGCGACCCAGAAGTGCGACATCCCCCCGTCGTTGAAATACGCCTCCACCAGACGGTCAAGGTCCATTACGGTGTCATTGTCCGCATGATCCCCTGAAATCAGCCCCGTCGCATGCAGCGACAGAATGCTCGCCAGGTCCGACTCGGGCCGGGCGCTACGAATCTCAACTTCGTCGGAAGTCAGGGGGTGCATGCTTTCGGGTGTGACCTGTGCATCCATCGTATCAGTGTCCCCTCTCCGCCGTCCCGCCCAGGCGAAGCGCTGCCGCCGGAATGTTCACCCACTCCACGGCATCCTCAGCCGGGATCAGCACCGCCGCCGTGTACTCCCGCGCGCGATGCAGCGCGCCGGGGTTGATCACCCGCGTCAATCCAATTCGCTCATCACGCCTCTGGTGCGAGTGCCCGTGCAGCAGATACTCAACCTCATCACGCACCGCCTGCGGCTCCAGCTGCGGATCATCCCCGTGACCGTACCGCACGCGCCGACCACCGACCTCGATCTCTCCCCTCGGATGATCCACGATCAGGTCAAGGTCGCGCGCATACCGCGCCAGCGCCTGCCAGTTCCAGTCGCAGTTTCCGAAGACCACCCGGCACGGCGTTCCCGCCAGCGCATCCAGCACCGACTCCCCGCACACATCGCCGAGATGAATCAGAACATCCGCCCCCGCCTCCAACAGCAGGGAGACTGCCGCCAGCGTCCGCCCCGCCTGCCCGTGGCTGTCGGCGAGAATCCCGATGCGTGTTGTCGCCGGATACGTGCTGCTCATGGCGAGTGTCCACGACCCCTCCCCGATTCCATTGTACAGAAAAAACGCAAACTGTGTGAATCTGGGCGACTTTTTCAGACTCTTCTTTCATCCGCGTAGAATCGCCGCACAACCCCGCCCGGAAGGAGCCCCAATGCAACGACTTGAAGACAACCACCGTCGCCTGTTCGGCTCACGGACGGGTCTGCACGTCAGCCCCCTCGGATTCGGCGGAGCCCCCATCGGCTACGTCGCCGGAGGCGCCGACCGCTCCGAAGCCGTCCTCCACCACCTCCTCGACCACGGCGTCAACGTCATCGATACCGCCGCCTGCTACTTCGGCTCCGAAGAGTTGATCGGCCGCTCCATCGGCAACCGTCGCGACGACTTCATCCTCATCTCCAAGTGCGGTCATCGAGTTGAAGAGGGCGATCCCCCGCCCGGCTCCGACTGGGATCCGAAACTGATCACCCACAGCATCGACCGGTCGCTGCAGCGCCTCCGCACCGATCGCATCGACGTCATGCTCCTGCACTCATGCGATCAGGCCGTCCTCGACAAAGGCGAGGCCCTCGACGCCGTCCTCCGCGCCCGCGACGCCGGCAAGGTCCGCTTCGCCGGCTACTCCGGCGACAATGCCGAGGCGGCCTGGGCGGCGCAACATCCCGAGATCGCCGTCATCGAAACTTCCATCAACATCGTCGATCAGGCCAACATCGACCTCGTGCTTCCCCACTGCCGCGCCAACGGCATCGGCGTCATCGTCAAGCGACCCATCGCCAACGCCGCCTGGAAAACGCCAGACCAGCAGTACTCCGAATACGTGAAGTACTACACGCCCTACCACACGCGCCTCACCGCCGTCGGCCTCACGATCGAAGCCATCGCCGAGGCCGCCGGTCAGCCCGACCTCAGCTGGCCTGAGGCCGCCCTGCGCTTCGTCCTCGCCTTCCCTGAGGCCCACACCCTCATCGTCGGCACGACGCGCATCGACAACGTCGATGCCAACATCGCTGCAGTCCGCAATGGCCCGCTGCCGAAGGCCGCCGTCGATCTCATTCGCAGCGCCTGGCGCAACGCGCCCGAAAGCGCGTCATGGGAAGGCCTCACGTGAGCCAGCGGAATGCCGCCCCCTATGTCCACCGATGACCACGCCGACGTCGCCCTCGTCGGCGGAGGCGCTGCCGGACTCATGGCCGCCATCACCGCCGGCCGCGCCAACCCCGACCGACGCATCCTCATCCTCGACGGCGCACGCCGGCTCGGCGCGAAAATCCTCGTCTCCGGCGGCGGCCGATGCAACGTCACCCATGACGTCGTCGATGAGACGGCCTTCGCCGGCTCCTCCCGTCACGCCATCCGCAACGTCCTCCGCCGATTCGACGTCCCGCAGGTCATCGACTTCTTCGCACAGCTCGGTGTCTTGCTGAAGCGCGAGGAGACCGGCAAACTCTTCCCCGTCACCGACTCCGCAGGCACCATCCTCGACGCGCTCCTCCGCGCCGCCGCCGACGCACATGTTGAGATCCGCACCGGCTGTCGTGTCGACTCCGTCCAGCGCGATGACGTTGGCCGGTATCACCTCGCCGGTCCCTGGGGCTCACTGTGTGCCAACACACTCATCCTCGCCACCGGTGGCCGCAGTCTTCCAAAGTCCGGCTCCGACGGCTCCGGCTATGCACTTGCCCGCTCCCTCGGGCACACGCTCACGCAACGCATCTTCCCCGCCCTCGTCCCGCTCCTGCTCCCACGAGAACACTTCCTCTGCGCCCTCTCCGGCCTCGCGGTGATTGCGCATCTCGAAGTCCGCGCCGCCTCCGGCAAACGCCTTCACACCTTTACCGACTCCATCCTCTGCACCCACTTCGGCCTCTCCGGCCCCGGCATCCTCGACATCAGCCGCTATCTCCTCGATGCACAGGCCGACGACTCCGCTGCGCACCTGGTCATCAACTGGATTCCTCACATCGCCGATCCCGAAGCGCACTTCCGAAACCCCGCGCGCAATGCTTCCGTCGGCTCGTTGCTTCGCCAGTGGCTTCCCGAACGCCTCGCCCGCGCCCTCTGCGAACACGCCCGCCTGCAATGGACCGCTCCGCTGGCGCACCTCTTCCGAGAGGGACGCTCCGCACTCCTGGCAACCCTCACCGAAATGCGCACCCCCGTCATTGGCGATCGCGGCTACACATACGCGGAAGTCACCGCCGGCGGCGTCCCGCTCTCCGAGGTCATCCTCAAGACGATGGAGTCACGGCGCAGCCCCCGTCTCCACCTCTGCGGAGAAATCCTCGATGTCGACGGCCGCATCGGCGGCTACAACTTCCAGTGGGCCTGGGCGAGCGGATACGTTGCGGGCGTCTCGGTCTGACCTCAGCCGCTCCGAGCCGGTACACCCACCACCGTCGTCCCCTCGCCGACCTCGCGCGTCACCACCGCCCCCGCGCCGATCGTCGCCCCCTCCCCGATGCTCACCCCCGGCAACACCCGTGCTCCGAGGCCGATCAGCGCCCGCTTGCCGATGCGGCAACCACCCCCGACCACCGCTCCGGGCGCAATGTGCACCCCCGCGCCGATCGTGCAGTCGTGCTCCACGATCGCCCCGGTGTTCACGATCGCCGCATCGCCGATCGTCGTCGAGTTGTTCACGATCGCGCCGGCGCCGATGAACACGCCGTCACCGATCTTCACGTTCAAACTCAGCACCGCCGACGGGTGTGTTACTGAAGTAATCCACGTCCGCCCCAGGCGGTCCACCCAGCCCAGCCGCAGCGTGTTGTCGCCCACTGCCGGCATCAGCCGTCCCTTCATCTCGAAATTCGCCGCGCGCTCCACCATCGCCTCCAGAGGCCCCAGGTGCGACTCCCGGCCGATCACCGCGCCAAGCGCCGCCTCCGGATTGTCATCGCAGAAGCCGCGCACCGGAATGCAGCACGCACGCAGCGCATCCAGCACCACCTTCGCATGCCCGCCTCCGCCCAGCAGAATCACGTCGCGTCGCTCGTCCATCATCACCCGGACCTCAGGAGGAACGTGAATGCCCGGCCGGCGACCCCTCCTCGGCCGCCTGCCGCACCGGTCGATACTTCTCCCCCACCGCAAGGTCCCACGGCTCGATCGACTCGTGAATGCCCACGCCGCGAAACTCCGATCGGCACCGGTAGCACACCAGGCACGGCGGCGTCATCCGGTGCACCACCGCATCAAGCGCCGCCGCTCCCACCAGCACCAGCAGCGACCACGCCGTCTCCCCGCGCGCAAAGAGAAACACGCTCGCCCCCCCGGCCGCGATCACAAGCCCAAGCCCGAGACGCTGGTTGAAATCCTTCCGCGAAAACAACTCCCGGCACCCGCACACCGGACAGCGCAGAAGAAACCGCCCGCTCTCATCGATCGCCTTCTCCCAGCGCAGCGGCAATGGCGTCTCGCTGTTGTCCAGCGAAACCTCCGGCGGCGGATGGCTCAGGTCGACCTCGGCCCGCCCCAGCGGAAATCGTTCGGTATCTCGCGCATCGATTCGCATGCGCACCATTGTAGTGCGGCCCCGCCCGCTCACCCCACCTCCGTCGGAAGCGCGTCAAGCCCCTCCGTCAGCACCACCGGCCCTTCCTCCGAGATCAGGACATCATGCTCATAGTGAACGCTCCGGCTCCCGTCAGCCGTGCGGATCGGCCACTCCCTGGGGTTCTGCCGAAGCGCCCGCGTCCCCACCGCCACCATCGGCTCAACGGCAATCAGCATCCCCGGCACAAGACGGAAGTTCATGTCAGGCCAGTCAAATGTCGAACGCGCCACCGCGTTGGCAATATACGGCGGCGTGTGCAGTTCACGCCCGTATCCGTGCCCGCCAAGCCCCTCCACGCAGTAATAGCCGTACTCCTCCTCCACCACCGTCTGCACCTCTCTCGCCCACTCCACCAACGCATGCCCCGGTTGCAACTTGGCAATCCCTCGCGAGAGCGCCTCCCGGCCGCACATGCACAGCCGCGTTGCCTCCTCGTCGCCGCGCTGAAGGATGTACGTCCACGCCGCATCCCCGATCCAGCCGCGATACTTCACCCCGATGTCGATGGAGATGATGTCGCCGGCCGTCAGGGGCGATGTGGACATCGCCGCCGTCCCGTGAACCACCACGTCATTGACCGACAGGCAGGCGTGCGAGGGAAACCGCGGGTATCGCCCGGTCCGGTAATGTAGAAACGCCGACTTCGCCCCCAGACTCCGAAGCGCCTCCCCCACGAACCCGTCGATCTGCCCAAGCGTCTGCCCCACCGCAAGAAAACCGGCAAGCCGGCGGTGAATCTCCACCACCCGCTGCGCCGCCTCTGTGGCCAGTTCGGTTTCAATCGGGGTCATGACCGCCCATCGTAGAAACGCCCGCCACCGCCCGCCACCGCCCCGGGTCGTCCGGAAACTTCCTCCCTGACACTCACTTGTCGCAAATTTCTATTGCACTCGACGCCGTGTTTCGGTACCCTTGACGCACTCTGTCCTGTCGCAGAGATCGCGAAGCCGGCCCGTTCGATGGTCGAACGGTCCTTCTCGGCTCTCGCCCCATGCCTCGCGCCCCACAACGGATCCTGGAAAGGAATGCTCATGACACGAGGGACTTCTCACCGCCTCAACCGCTCCGCCCACCTGGCCCTCGGCCTTGCCGTCTGCGGCCTCGCCACCGCCGCACACGCCGACTCAGGCCGACACCTCACCCCGCGCTTCGAAGCCGACGTCTACGGCGGCTACTCCAGCAGCGAGATCATGGTGAAGCTCCGCGAAGGCGTCACCTTCCCGCAGCACGCCGATCGGAATCCCGGCCACCGCACCGTCTCCGGCGATGTGCTCGTCGCCCTCGAGCTCTGGAACGCAGGCGACGCCGCGCCCGCCGCAAGCCACAACCTGCGCAACGTCCAGGCCATGAAGGACCTCGGCCTCGACCGCTGGTACACCATCAGCGTCCCCGAAGGAACCGACACCCTCTCCATGGCCCTCTACCTCTCGGCCTTCGCCACCGAGATCGAAGTCGCTGAAATCGTCGGCATCGGCGGCACCGCCGACTTCACCCCCAACGACCAGCACTTCGGAGTTCTCTACGGCATGCACAACACCGGCCAGAGCATCCTCGGCCAGACCGGCGTCGTCGATGCCGACATCGACGCCCCCGAAGCCTGGGGTCGCTTTACCGGCCTGCCCAACTCCACCGTCGCCGTCATCGACTCAGGCGTCAACGACCATCCCGACTTCACCGGCCGCCTGATGCAGGGCTGGAACACCGTCAACCTCAACACCGACACCTCCGACCTCTGCCCCCACGGAACCCACTGCGCCGGGACCGTCGGCGCTGCCGGCAACAACACCGAGGGCGTCGTCGGCGTCAATTACGCCGTCAACCTCCTGCCCGTCCGCGTGCTCACCGGCTGCGGCGGCACCACCACCCAGTGCGCCGACGGCATCCTCTGGGCTACCGACAACGGCGCCGACGTCGGAACCATGAGTCTCCAGTACTACACCTACAGCTCCTACTTCGAAGACTCCACCGAGTACGCCCAGGTCAACGACGTCGTCCTCATCGCCGCCAACGGCAACAACGCCGGCCGCAACGTCGCCTGGCCCGCCAAGTTCCCCTGGGTCGTCGGCGTCTCCGCCACCACCAACCGCGACGTCCGCGCCTCGTGGTCCAACTACGGCCCCGAGTGCGAAGTCGCCGCCCCCGGTGAAAACGTCTACTCCACCTGGGTCGGGAACTCCTACACCTACCTCTCCGGAACCTCGATGGCCGCGCCCCACACCGCCGGCCTCGCCTCCCTCATCCAGTCCTACCGCCCCGAGCTCACCGCCCAGGAAGTTCGCGATGTCATCACCTCCGCCGTCGATGACCTCGGAACCTCCGGCTGGGATGAGCACTTCGGCTACGGCCGCATCAACGCCGACAAGGCGCTGACTCAGGTCGCCAAGTCGCCCATGAACCTCACCCTCCCGACGCTCAACGCCGGCTCCAACGCCAACCTCACCGTCAGCGGAGCCGACGCCAACGCCCGGGTCTACTTCGTCTACGCAGTCGGCGCCCTGGGCAACACCCACGTGCCCCAGCTCGGTATCGTCTGCGACCTGGCCAACCCCGTCCTCGCCGGCTCCTCGCTGGCCGACGGCTCCGGCAACGTCTCCTTCACTGCCTTCGTCCCCACTGCCGCCGCAGGCCGCACCGTCCGCACGCAGGCCCTCGTCGCCGGCAACAAGTCCGACGTTGAAACTCAGACGGTCAACTGAGACCCCCTGATTTCATGAGAGAGTGTGCAACTCCCGGCCTCGGCCGGGAGTTCACGCTTTTTCTGCGGC
>CAZPFK010000067.1:0-14035 GCA_964585855.1 uncultured Vicinamibacteraceae bacterium | reverse complement strand
CCCCCCGGACCGCGCCCATGGCGCAGACACCACTGCCCACCACCTCCCCTCCCGAAGCAGCCGACATCGATCGGCTCTGCCGCGACTACGCCCGCGCCCTCCGCCGCCACGCCCTCCTCTCCATCCTCGTCGTCGCCGCCCTCGCCCTCGCCGCCCTCGCCGCCGCCCTCTTCTTCGCCGACTCCATCTTCACCCTCCCCGAAACACCCCGGCTCATCGGCCGCGCCCTTTTCATCACCCTCGCCGCCGCAGCCGCACTCGCCGCGCTCGTCGCCGCCCTCCGCCCCGGCCCATCCCCCCTCGCCCTCGCCCAGCGACTCGAACGCCTCAGCGGCTCGCCCCACCACCCCATGATCTCCGCCCTGCAACTGGCCCGCGACCCCGCCGATCAGCCCGATGCCGCCCACCTTCATAAAGCCGCCGTCGGTGACGGCGCCCGCGCCGCCCGCCTCATCTCCCTCCGCGCCCTCGCCCCCTCCGGCATCCTCTTCGATGGCGCAGGCCTCCTCCTCTGCCTCCTCGCCCTCCCCGCCCTCTACTTTTTCAGCAAGCCCCAGCCCGCCTCCATGGTCCTTCTCCGCCTCATCGACCCCGCAGGCGACCATCCCCCCGCTCATAACCTCACCTTCGATTGGTCCCTCGATCCCGACGCCGACCGCCTCCTCCTCGGCGACGACCTCGAGGTAACCGTCACCGTCCGCGGCTGGCCCACCGGCACGGCCACCTTCCTTATTGATGCAGGCGACTCGACACAACCCTCCCGCATCGCCGTGGCCAACACCGGCCCCCGCAACGCCGAGCATTATGAGTTCCGCCTTACCCTCAACGAAGTGCGCGAGCCGCTGCGCCTCCGCATCGAAACCCCCCGTGGCATCTCCGCCTGGCAGACGATCACTCCCCGTCCCGCCCCGCGCCTGCGCCTCCACTCCCTGCTCATCCACCCCCCGGAGGGGTACGACGCCCCGCCCGTCGCCGCCGCAATCGACGATCCCGACTCGCCGATTTCCCTCCTCGTCGGCAGCCGGGTTGAACTCCTCGCCGGCTCCGACAATCTCGATCTGCGCGCACACGACGTCACCGTCTCCCCACCGGATCATGCAACGCTCGAAACAATTTTCCTCTCCCCGCGCGAGTTCCGCACCACCGCCCTTCTCACCGCGCCGGGCGACTATCGCCTCCGCCTCAGCGCTGCTGCCGACAACGGCCAGCCCGCCCCCGAACCCCTTGAAGTCACACTTCGTGCGCACACCGACGCACCCCCGCGCATTGAGTGGACAGCCCCCGATTCCGATGCCGCCCTCCTCGAGGGTGAGTCCCTTCCCGTGCAGATCAGGGTCCGCGATGACGTCAGCGTCCGTTCCGTCACCCTCTCCGTCCGTCGCCTCCTCGCTGGGGCCGAGCAGGGCGCGCCGCAATCTGTCACCCTCCCCCTCCTCGACAGCCCCACCGCCCCCGACGCCGACGAAGAAATCTCCGCACGAATCGACCTCTCCCCCCTCAACCTCCGCCCCGGCGAAACAATCGCACTCCGCGCACACGCCGAAGACGGTCGGCCCGACTCCCTCGGCGGCCCCCACACCGCCTCCACCGCTCCCCGACTCGTCGAGATCATCAACCAGACCGCATACGACGCCCTCGTGGAGGAGGCACGCACCCTCCACGCCGACGTTGAGCCCGTTGAGTCTGACCCCGTCGACGGCCTTGACGCCCCGCCCGGCGAGGCCCCGACGCTGCCCGGCCAGACCCAGGGGCAGGAAGCCGGCGCTCCTGCCGAAGGACAAGCCGCCGCCGACGCCGATCCCACTGACCGGCGACCTCCCACGGGAGACTCCACAGCCGGCGCCGCCCCCGGCACGCGCCGTGCCGTCTTCGGCCCGCAGCACGATCAGAGTGGCAACTGGATCGGCGAGGGCACGACGATGCACTCCGCCGACTCACCCGCCGACGCCGCCGCGCCCTTCCCCCTGGCCGCGCCCTCCATGCTCACGATCACGCCTGGCGGTCACGGCGCACCGGCCGATGCCGCGGCGCTGCTTCGGCTCCCGCCGCGCTATCGTGAACTCGCCGCCCGCTACGCGCTCATCGCTGCACGCGAGGCGCAGGAGTCGCCATGATCGCCCCGGCCGTTCTGCTTGTCCTCTCCCTTACCGCCGCCGATGCGGGGACCGCCGCAGCACAGCCCGACGCAGCCCCGCCCGCTGCTGCTGTCCGCGTCGGCCACCTCGTCTACGCCTCCGGGGAGACAAGCCGCTGTTTCTCGTCGGGCTACCTCGACCTGATTGCCCGCGAGACCGACATTCCCGTCGATCGCGAGCCCGTCGCCGTCGAGCTCACCTCCCCCGACCTCTTCGACTTCCCCTTCGTCATCATGAGCGGCGAGGGCGCCTTTGCCCTCTCTCCGGAGGAGGCCGCAGCGCTGCGCGAGTACCTCCTTGCCGGGGGCTTTGTGCTCGCCTCGGCCGGCTGTTCCAGCGCGCCCTGGGCGGAGTCCTTCACGGCGCAGATCGAGTCGATCCTTCCCGAGGCTCCGCTGGTTGAGTTGCCTGTCGATCACGCCGTCTTCCAGACCATGTACGATGTGCGCCACTTTCAGAGCAAGACCGTCGGCATCCGCCCCCGAATCCACGCCGCCTTTCTCAACGACCGCCCCGTTCTGGTCTTCTCGCCGGAGGGCCTCAACGACACCGGTAACGCCGGCGGCGGCTGCTGCTGTTGCGGAGGAAATGAGATTCGCAACGCCAAATACATCAACGCCAACATCCTGCTCTACGTACTGCAGGGATAGGCGGCTGAATTTCCGGCCCCGGCGGTTGATCGGGCCACATGTTTCGTGAAGAATTTCACAAAGGTGGGCCTCGACATGCCAACTGACCCCTTCCCCGAAGACCGGCACGCTCACCAGAGCACCGGCGACCCGGCCGACTCCGCCGCCGACGATGTCGACTTTTCTGACCCTGAAGCCGACCGCCTCTTCATCGAAGCCAATCAGCGCGTCGCCGGCGTCGCGCAGGCCTCCGAATCCTTCGG
Source organism: uncultured Vicinamibacteraceae bacterium (assembly GCA_964585855.1). Lineage (GTDB taxonomy): Bacteria > Planctomycetota > Phycisphaerae > Phycisphaerales > UBA5793 > CAZPFK01. The sequence continues at coordinate 11,008 of CAZPFK010000067.1, read as the reverse complement.
CAAACGCCTCCTCCAGCTCATCATCGTCCCCGGCATCATCGTCGGCGGCATCATGCTCGTCTGGCTGGTCATCGTCTCCATGTTCGGTGAGGCCCAGGGCGTCCGCAGTCTCCTGACCACCCTCGAAGATCGCCCCTCCGGAGGCGGCCCCGTCCTCCAGCGCCCCGGTTACCAGGAGCGCTACCGCGCGGCCATCAACCTCCTGGGCATCGTCGAAGCCGGCGAAGTCCAGTCCGAGGATCGCGAGGAACTCCTCGCCCGCCTTCCCGCGCTCGTCCGTCTCTACGCTGAGGATGACGCCCAGTTGAGCGCCTTCCTCACCGGAACCCTCGGAACCCTCGGCGACCCCGCTTCCCTGCCCCTCTTTGCCGAACTCCTCAAGTCCTCCCGCGACGACCGGCGCTACGCCGCCGTCCTGGGACTCACCCGCTGGGTCAACGCGGTCCGCCCCCTTCCCCTCACCGCCCCCGCACCCCCGCCTCCCGACCAGCCCGAGGAGGTCTCCCGACTCTCCGACCTCGTCCCCGACCTGGTCGCCGCCACCACCGCCTCCGACTCCCGGGTCCGTACCCTGGCCAGTCTCGTCATCGGCTCCGCCGCCGCTCCCGGCGATGAAGCCGTCCTCAACGCCCTCCACCGCGTCCTCCAGGATCGCGCTCCGGAAAACCGCACCGCCGCCTGGAACGCCGCAATCGTCATGGCCGCTCTCGGCGACGAGCGCGGCGTGCCCGTCGTCATTTCGCTTCTCGACCGGCAGTGGCTTGCGACCCAGCCCATCGAGCCGGAACGCTCGATGTCCGATCTTCTTGACGAGGCGGCGCAGGACAAGGTCATGCTCTCGGTGCTCGAGTCGGTCATTGCGTTCGGCCCGGCGGGCGAGACGATTGTCCGCATCGAGTCGCCGGCGGTCTGGAGCGCGATTGAGGGTCTGGCCGAGAACGATCCGAGCGACGAGGTGCGCGAGGCGGCCCGGGCTGTGACGGCGGTGCGGGCAGAGGCGGCACAAAGCGGGGGAGGATGAGTGAATCGCGGCTCCGGCAACGTCGCCGAGGGCCGCTGACCAGATTGGGATCAGGGCTATCATGAGGCTCGTTTCCCCGGACGGGCCGACGGGCAGGGCAGTACGAATGGCTGAAACACACAAGGAAGTCGTCAAAGTCTGGATCGCACCGGGCTGCATCGTGTGCGATTCCTGCGAAACCGACTGTCCGGAGGTCTTCGACGTTCAGGAAGAGACCTGCGTGATCCGGCCGCCTGCGCTCAAGCCCGATTTCACCCGGCCGCTGACGCCCTCGATCATCATCGCGGCCGAGGGCTGCCCGGTGGACGTGATCAAGTTTGAGACCATCGAGGTCGAGGGCCCGGAGCCGGAGGAGTGGAAGAAGCAGCGCGAGGGCGAGCCGGCCGAGGTCGCTGCCGGCGGCGGGGGCGGTGAGGGCAAGAAGGCGGCGGGGCATGCCGCGCCGGTGTCGCTGGCGCCGCCTGATCCGAAGTGGATCGGGCTGCTCGAGGCAGCGCATGTTTCCGGCAGCCGGTCCGCCGGCGGGCCAAGGGCCACAGTGCGAACAGCGAAGGTGACTCCCGAGGCGATCGCGCGGTCGCTGCCGACCGATGCGCCGCCGGACGCCCAGTTTGCAGCCATCGTCGGCACGGGAATGGCGCGGCCGGGCAAGTCGGTCTCAGACCGGATCCGGGAGCGTGCGGCGGCGATGTCGGCCGGCGGGCAGATGACGCGCCGGGGCTTTTCGGTGGCGCTGGCGGCGGGGTATGCAGGGCTGGCCTTTGTGGGGGCGACGTCGCTGGCGTGGTTCCAGTCCTTTATGGTTCCGAAGGCACCGATCCAGAAGCCGACGAAGGTTCGCGTGGGCCGGGTCTCGCGGTACAACGAGATCGGGGTGTACGAGGACTTCAAGGGTGAGAACATCTGGCTGGTGACGCTTGAGGAGGAGGGGGTCCGGAAGGTCGTGGCGCTGAACACGGTGTGTACGCACCTGGGGTGCATTCCCAACTGGCTGCCGGGCCCGCTGATTTTCAAGTGTCCGTGCCACGGTTCGGGGTTCCGGATGACGGGGGTGAATTTTGAAGGTCCGGCTCCGCGTCCGCTGGAGCGGTTCCGCCTGGAGGTTGATCCTTCAGGGGTGCTGATCGTGGACAAGGGCACGATTTATCGTGAGGAACTGGGGCAGTGGACCGATCCCGAGGCCTCGATGAAGCTGACATGAGTCGAGTGGATGAAGTCTGACCGGATTTGAAAGGCTGGATGCTCGTGCTGCAAGGGGTGCTGAACTACATACGCGAAAGCCAGGTGTGGAACTCCATTTTCCGTCACGGCGTTCCGCGCGACCGGCGGACGCGGGTGATGGCGATCATGTCCAACCTCTTTCTGCACCTGCACCCGGTGGCGGTGCGCAAGAGCGGCATCCGCCTCTCCTTTACCTGGTGCATGGGCGGGCTGACCTTCTTCCTGTTTATTGCCGAGACGATCTCCGGCGTGCTGCTGATGTTCTACTACCGCCCGGTGGTGGAGTACGCCTACTCCGACATCATCGGCATGCGGGCGCACCTGACGCTCGGGATCATGCGCGAGCTGCACCGCTGGGGCGCGCACGCGATGATCATCTCCGTCTGGCTGCACATGATGCGCGTCTTCCTCACCGGATCGTACAAGCCGCCGCGCGAGTTCAACTGGGTCGTCGGCGTGATCCTGCTGGTGCTGACGATGCTGATGTCCTTTACCGGCTACCTTCTGCCGTGGGACCAGCTGGCGATCTGGGCCATCACCGTCGGTTCGAAGATGGCCGAGGCGACGCCCTTTGCGGGCTACCTCGGGCCTGGCAAGGAACTGCTCGCGCTTCCGGGCGGGATTCCGCTGATTACGCCGACGTCGGATGCGAAGTTCCTGCTGCTTGCGGGCAGTTCGGTGGGCGAGGCGGCGCTGATGCGTTTCTACGTGCTGCACTGCATTGCGATTCCGCTGGCGGTGGCGACGCTGATCGGCGTTCACTTCTGGCGCATCCGCAAGGACGGCGGCATCAGCGGTCCCATGTGATGTGCAACGGCGTGGTCGGGCTTTGAGGCCCCTGGCAAGGATCGAGAAGGTCAACCCATGTGGGATGCAACGGATAACCTGACGGCTTTGACGCTGGCGATGGCGGAGCACTCGCCGACGATGCTGGAGCAGATCAAGCATCTGGTGAACTCGCTGAGCGTGCCTGAGATCAGTCTCCCGCTGATCTTCACGCCTCTGTTCCTGGGCATGTTCCTCTTCTACCGGCAGTGGACGAAGCCCGCGATCTTCTGGCCGCTCTTCCTCCTCTTTGCCATCGTCTACTTTGCGTTTATCCCGCTGGACTACAACTACGCCAAGATCCTGCTCAAGCCCGACAACGTGCCGATTACGATGATGGTCTTCCTGACCATCTACTTCCTCTGGCTGGCGCTGCGGCAGGCCGCCATCAACGACCGGGCGATGGAGGTCGGCGAGCCGCTGATCGAGGAAGATCGCGAAGACAAGGTGCTGTGCTGGCCGGACCTCGTGTACACCGAACTGATCGCGATGGTGCTCTGCACCGCCGTGCTGATGATCTGGTCCTACTACCTCAAGGCCCCGCTGGAGTCACCGGCCAACCCCGCCGGTCCGCCGAACCCGTCGAAGGCGCCGTGGTACTTCCTCGGGCTTCAGGAACTGCTGGTGTATTTCGACCCGTGGATGGCGGGCGTGGTGCTGCCGGGGCTGATCATCGTCGGGCTGGCAGCACTTCCGTACATCGACGTGAACCCCAAGGGCAACGGCTACTACACCTTCAAGGAGCGCAAGTTTGCGATCCTGACCTTCATGTTCGGCTACCTGATTCTCTGGGTGGTGCTGATCGTCTTCGGCACGTTCCTTCGAGGTCCGAACTGGAACTTCTTCGGTCCCTTCCAGGCGTGGGACCCCCACCGAGTGGACAAGCTGACCAACATCAACCTCAGCGAGATCATCTTCCTCGGCCTGCTCGATACGTCGATGCCGGAGAGCCGCCTGATCCGCGAGTTGCCGGGCTTTGTCTTCATCATCTTCTGGCTGGGCGTGCTGCCGGTGCTCCTGCAGAAGATCTGGCCGCTCTTCGGCCGGCTGCGTCTGGAGATGGGCTTTGTCCGCTATCACCTGATGGCGCAGTTGTTCCTGATTCAGGCGCTGGTGCCCGTGAAGATGGTCTGCCGCTGGGGCTTCAACCTGAAGTACATCATCGCGCTGCCTGAGATCAACTTCAACCTGTAGTCGTTGCCCCGCCTCCGCCCAGGAGCCGGAAACCCCACTGCGCCTGCAGATCGGGCGCGAGCAGGGCTCTGTCCTCCAGACCGAGGATGGCGGCGGCCGCGCGGTATCCGCTTCGCACAGCGCCTTCCATCGTCGCGGGCCAGCCGGTCTCGCAGTAGTCCCCGGCAAGAAAGAGGTTGTCAACCGCGGTGCGCGGGCCGGGACGGAGGGCGGCTGAGCCGGGCGTCGGCGCAAAGGTGGCTCGGCGCTCCTTGACGATGCGGGAGTCGAGGAGGTCGGCCTCGACGGCGTCGGGGAGGACGTCGTACAGATCGCGCAGGACGCGGGCGAGAATCTCATCATGCGATCGCGGCATCCACTCATCGGCTGCACTGATGACGGCGTGGACGCTGCGGCCGGCGTCATGGAAGAAGAGCCACTGCACCTGGTGATCGGGCAGAGCGGCGTGGGGCAGGGCCGAGAGGGGACGATCGAACCAGAGGTGGACGCCGAGGATGGGGCTGTGCTGCAGTCGCGCGGGGGCGGCCAGTTGCGGGTCGCGCTCGATGAGGGCGGGGTCGAGGACGGTTTCCATCGCCTCAAAGGGTAGGGCGCAGAGGTAGGCGTCGGCGGTGAGGGGCTCATCGGAGCCGCGCAGGCGCACGCCCTCGACGCGGTCGGAGCCGAGGATGAGTTCAACGCGGGCTCGGAGGCGGAGGTCGTCGATGTGGGAGGCGGCGGGGGCGTAGAGCTCGGCCAGGGGGCAGGTGGCCAGCCCGAGGCGCGGCGCGATTCGGTTGGCGAGGAATCCCTGCCGGAAGACCTGAATGGCAGGGGCAGCGCTGACGCGGGAGACGGGAAGGTTGCAGGCGCTGACGATCACGGGGTTCCAGAAGCGGTCGATGAGTCGGCGCGGCTGGCGATGGCGTGCGAGCCACTGCGCGAAGGTCTGCGATTCGCAATCCTTCTGGGAGGCGCGGATGAGGGCGTTCATGCCGCGCGCAAGCGCGACCTTCTCACGCAGCGAGTAACTGCGGAAGGTCAGCATCGAAGGTGCGAAGTGCAGCGGAGCGGGGAGGGGCGCGATCGCCAGCGTCTCACGTCGGCCCCCCGAGGTCAGGAAGTGGTAGCGATCGTGCCAGGCGATGCGGTCGGTGACGCCGAGTCGGCGGTAGAAGTCCAGCAGGTTTGTGCAGCAGCCCATGAGGACGTGCTGGCAGTTGTCGATGAGGCGGCCGTCGGCGGGGTCTTCAAAACTGGAGGCGCGTCCGCCGAGGCGGGTGCGGGCCTCGAGGAGGGTGACGCGCAGGCCTGCCTCACGGAGGCGCAGTGCGGCGGCGAGGCCGGCGAGGCCCCCGCCTGCGATCAGAACCGTTTCGGGGGTGCGAGCGGGCGGTGCGGCGGTCACGTCTGCGTGGCCTCAGCGCGGCGGACGGGGCGCGGATCGAGGATGCAGGTGGCGGCGATCCAGAGTCGGCGGGCGCGGCTGAGGCGGAGACGCTGCGGGGAGACGACCAGCGCGGGCTGGGTGAGGATGCGGTCGAGCAGTGAGCGGTAGACGCGCGTCATGGCAGTCAGCGGGCGGATGCCGGAGGGACCAATGAGGGTTTCGAGTTCGGCGGATTCGTCGTAGTCAGCGCGGGCGCCGTCGGCGAGTTCGCTGATGAGGGCGGCGGCTGCATCGGGTCGGCGCCAGGCGAGAAGGTCGTCGAGGGTGAGACCGTGGCGCTGCAGCGCCGATTGCGGGAGGTAGATGCGGTCGCGCTGCGCATCCTCGCGGATGTCACGGAGGATGTTGGTCATCTGGAAGGCGCGGCCGCGCCGGACGGCGAGGTGTTGGGCGCGTGGATCGGAGTAGCCCCAGATGGAGATGCAGATGAGGCCGACGGTGGCGGCAACGCGGTCGCAGTACTGGAGGAGTTCCTCGTGATCGCGGAGGCGCACGGGGCCGATGTCGCCGCGCAGCCCCGTGATCATGTCGTCGAAGCAGCGCTTCGGGATGTTGAATCGGGCGACGGCGTCGGCGAGGGCGGCGAGGGTGGGGTCGTGGGCTGAGCCGGCAAAGGCGCGGCGGGTGGCTTCGTGCAGCGATTCGAGTTCCGCCCGGCGCTGTGCATCGGGGAGTGAGCCGTCGGCGATGTCGTCGGCCCGGCGCATCCAGGCGTAGACGGCATAGAGGGCGGAGCGCTGCGGCTCCGGCGCGAGCCGCATACCAAGCGCGAAGCTGCGGGCGTGGCGCTGCGCGAGGGCGCGGCACTGCTCGTAGCCGTCGAGAATGTGCGGATCAGCGGCGGAGAGGGTGGGTGGAGGGTGCAGCCGCGTCATGGCGTCGGTCTCCGGCTGCGGGGGGCGCGGCTCTTCCACCAGGTGCGGGCAAGCAGTGTGAGCCGGGTGGCGCTGCTGAGGGTCGGGCGTCGGCGCAAGACGTCGCAGTCCTGCCGTTCGATGGCTGTGAGGATGTGTTCGCCGCCGGCGCTGAACATTTCGATGTGGGGCCTGATGTCGTCGTTGAGGAGGGGGAGGAGCCGGCGTCCTTGCGCGAAGAGGTCGCGGGTGTCGGCGATGAGGCAGCGCATGAGGGCGCGGAAGCGCTCGTCGGCGCGGCGGGCTTCGATCTGAGCGATCAGCGAAGCGCGATCGAGGCCGGCGGCGGCGAGGCGATCCTTCGGGAGGTAGAGGCGTCGGCGGCGGGTCCAGTCGGAGTGGACATCCTGCCAGAAGTTGGTGAGCTGCAGGGCGGTGCAGGTGCGATCGCTGAGGGCGCAGAGGTGATCGAAGTCGGGGCGGTCAGAGTGTCCGGTGACGTGGAGGACGAGCCGGCCCACAGGGTCAGCGCTTCGGGTGCAGTAGTCGAGCAGTTGCGGCCAGTCGTTGTATTCGAGGATGCGGCGGTCCTGCTCGAAGGCGCTCAGGAGGTTGTTGAAGAGCCGCAGGGGGATGCGGTGCTGCGCGACGGTGCGGGCCAGGGCGGGGAAGTGGGGGTCGTCGGGGTTTGCGGTGAAGGCGGAGTCGACATCGGCGCGGAGGTCGGCCAGGGCGCGCAGCGATGCGGCGGGGTCTTCGATTTCATCGGCGGCGTCGTCAGCGCGGCGGCAGAAGGCGTAGACGGCGGCGAAGTCATCGCGATAGGCCTCGGGGAGGAGGCGGCTGAGGACCATGAAGTTTTCGTAGTGTGTGGAGGCGAGTTCGCGGCAGGCGACGACGGCGCGGGCAATGCGGGCCTCGACGTCGGAGGCGGGCACGTCGGTGTGCGGGCGGGCGTGAGGTTGTGCGGCGGCGGGCATTGCGAATGGTCCTTGCAGAAGGTTATTCGCGCAAGGGGCGCGGGGCGGGGTGCAGTGGGGGAGCGCCTAGGATTGCGGCAGTTGCGGGCAGGGCGCGATGAAAGGTTGTGCAGCTGCGGTGAAAGTGATTCTGGCCAATCCGAGGGGTTTCTGCGCCGGCGTGTACATGGCGGTGGATGTTGTTGACCAGGTCCTGTCGGTGTGTCCGGACCAGGCGGTGTATGTCTATCACGAGATCGTGCACAACCGGCACGTGGTGGAGCGGTTTGAGCGGCGGGGCGTGACGTTTGTCGATGACATCGCGGAGGTTCCGCACGGGAGCATCGTGGTTTTTTCGGCGCACGGGATCAGCCCGGAGATCCGCGAGGCAGCGCGGAAGCGCCGGCTGGCGATCGTGGATGCGACGTGTCCGCTGGTGACGAAGGTGCACATGGAGGCGATCCGCTACGCGCGCAAGGGCTACCAGATTCTGCTCGTGGGCCACACCGGACACGATGAGGTGGTCGGCACGGTGGGCGAGGCGCCGGAATCAATCCAGGTGGTGGAGTCGGCGGCGGACATTCCCCGGCTGACGATCCACGATCCGACGAAGCTGGTCTACCTGACGCAGACGACCCTGAGTCTTGATGATGCGCAGACGATCATCTCCGCGCTGAAGCAGGCGTTTCCGCAGATCAAGGAGCCGCCGAGCGAGGACATCTGTTACGCGACGACGAACCGGCAGACGGCGGTGCGGCTGCTGGCGCCGCAGTGCGACCTGGTGCTGGTGATCGGGTCGAAAAACAGTTCCAATTCGGTGCGGCTGACGGAGATTGCGCAGGCGGCGGGAACGCCGGCGTATCTGCTTGACGATGCGACAGAGCTGCGTCCGGAGTGGATGGAGGGGGTGGAGCAGGTGCTGATTACCTCGGGGGCGTCAGCGCCGGAGGACCTGGTGCGCGGGCTGATTGAAATGCTGGTCGAGCGGCACGGCGCAGTGGTGCAGCAGGCGGATATCTTCGATGAGCACGTGCAGTTCGGCCTGCCGGCGTCGCTGAAGGAATTGATGCGAAGCCGGGGTGTGAACCCTGACGGGCGGTCGATCGTGGTGGATCACAGCGCGGGGATTGATGCGTGGCTTGAGGATCTGGGCGCGGCGGCGCAGCCGGTGCGCCTGACGATCTCAGCGCCGGCCTCGGTGCGGGCACGGTGAGGCGGGGGCATGCGCGGGCCTGACTTTCACATCTTCGATCTGACACCGGAGGCGTTGCAGAGCCGGCTCGAGCCGCTGGGCATGCCGCGCTACCGGGTCGAGCAGGTGCTGCAGTGGGTGTATCGGCGGCACTGCGCGGAGGTCGAGGGGATGACGAACCTGTCGCGGCGGGATCGCGAGGTGTTGCGCGAGGCGGGGTTGTGCATTGAGTCGGGGCGGGTGGTGCGCGAGGCGGTGGCGGGCGATGCAACGCGCAAGCTTCTGGTGGAGTGGTTGCAGCCGCCGGCGGAGGCGGGCGGGGCGTGGAGCGGGTCGGGTCTTGAGACCGAGTGCGTGATGATTCCGGCCGAGCCGCGCCGGACGGCGTGCCTCTCATCGCAGGTGGGGTGTCCGGTGGGGTGCCGCTTCTGTGCATCGGGGCTCGGCGGACTTGACGGGAATCTTTCGTGCGGCCGGATCGTGGAGCAGGCGTGGCGACTGGACCGTGATCTGTCGCGGCAGGGTGAGCGGCTGACGAACGTGGTGTTCATGGGGATGGGGGAGCCGCTTGCGAATTACCAGAGCGTGGTTGATGCGGTTCGGGCGTTGAGCGCGCCGTGGGGGATGGGGATCGGCGCAAGGCGGATTACGATCTCGACGGTGGGGCTGCCGGCGGCGATCCGTCGGTTGGCGCGTGAGGAGTTGCAGGTGACGCTGGCGTTGAGTCTGCACGCGCCCAACGACGAGATTCGTCGGGGGCTGATCCCGTGGGCGGAGTATGCGACGATCGAGGAGTTGCTGGATGCGTGCCGGGAGTATTTCGCGCTGACGGGCCGTGAGGTGACGCTGGAGTACACGCTGATGCGCGGGGTGAACGATCGGCGGGAACATGCGCAGGAGCTGGCGTCGCTGGCGCGGCGATTGCGGAGCCATGTGAACCTGATCCGCTACAACGAGGTTGAGGGGCTGGAGTTCGCACGGCCCGTGGATGAGGATGTTCGGACGTTCCAGACGGTGCTGCGGGATCGTGGGGTGAATGTGCATATTCGCGCCAGCCGGGGGAGGGACATTGCGGCTGCATGCGGGCAGTTGCGGCACGAGCATCGAGGGAGTGGGGCGGTGTCGGTTCGAGTGGAGGGGAGGAGCGGCTTATAGGACGGGAGTGGGGGCGGAATGTGAGGGGAGTGGGGGCGGTATTTTCGGACGTTGTTTGCGGGGACGCTGAGTGGGGGTCTCCGGCGTCGAAAACCGCGAAATTGCGAGAAAAGCACTTGCGGAGTTTCGTGCTTCGTGTAAACTGGACGCGGAATCGATTTGTGATTTGAACAAGATCTGCTCGGCTGCAACGGTCGGGCATATCGCGCACCATGCACCTCGAAGGTATGAGAAAAGAAGAGTAGACGTTCGGCGCATCCGTCGAAGCCGGGAAGCGTTTGCGTTTCCTGGAGCAGGCGAATGCGTCCGCTTCACCACCGACTGTTCGTGTGGGTTGAGCGGGTATCTCCGGCGTGTGCCGGGGCCGCTTTACCGACGATTTGTGTTTCGTGAATCGCGTGACCTTTTAGGAGGATTCGAGATATGACACGTAAGTTCTTCTGTTTGTCAGCAGGTCTGGCAGTCTGCAGCTTCGGTTTTGCCGGCGAGAAGCCCGAAATCCAGCGCGCCATGAATGGCACGTTCGTGCAGCCCCTCCAGATCGCCGGCGTCGATGCGTCCGGCAAGCGGATCACCCCGTGGTATGACTACAACCAGGGCACGGCCGGCACGGGCAGCAACTGCTCCAACACGCTGGTCTTCGACTCGTTCTGGCCCGATCCGACCACCAAGAGCCCCATCGGCGGCGAGCTGTGCGTTCCCACGTTCCAGCCCAGCAGCCGTTGGTTCTTCGGTGCGACCTACCACAACCCGCTGAACGCCTTCAAGGCCGGCTTCAACGGCGCCCAGGGCGATGTCGATCGCTACCAGCTGGCGTGGTCCTGGAACCTGACCGACACCTGCCTGATCCTGACCCAGTTCACCGAGACGCCCGCCAATGTCAAGGACTGCCTGACTGATCCCCTCAGCGGCGCTTTCCTCGGCGGCATCATCCTGAACTTCGGTACGCTGGCTGCCGGTACGGGTTACTACTTCACCGACGTCGACCTGTGCGACAATGCCCTGAGCATTCCGCTGCCTTCGGGCCAGTTCGCGATGGTGACCACGGTGTTCGCTCAGAGCCAGGGCACCGGCGGCACGCTGTTCCTCTCCCCCGGCCCGGTCCAGAACATGCTGTGGGGCATCGTTGACGGCGTCGGCGGCACCGGCGAGTACAAC
>CAZPFK010000066.1:8675-14269 GCA_964585855.1 uncultured Vicinamibacteraceae bacterium | reverse complement strand
TGATGGAGGGGTCGCGCGTGCCTAGTATCCTCGACCATCGGGCGGATGAGCCGGCGCTGTGTCTTCAGCGCTGCACCCCCGGAGGGGAGAGACCTGTATCTGAAAGCGGATCTCGAGGCGCCCTCATGCAGAAGAACCCGTCGCCGGAGAAGGTTCCCGGATCGTCCATCGCTCCCTGGGCCGGACCCACCCCCCAGTTCATGCAGACCATCACGTCGCGCGTCGACGGCGTTGACCGCGCCCTGATCGCCGTCTTCGACGGCCGCCAGCCCCGACCCGACGAGATCCTCCTCGGTGCCGGCTTTGACGACCACGCTGTCTCCCGCTGGCTCGACGGCGGACACCAGGCCGACTCCATGTATCGCTCCGCCATGCGCGACGGCGCCGCCTGCGGCCCCTGGGCCGAGAGCGCCTGGTGCAACGGCGAGGTTCGGCCGAAGGGCTGGGTCGCCTACCACATGATTCCCGACTCGATGTCGCGCAGCCGCTGGTGGTTCGCCGCCGTGGGCCGCACCGAGGGCGAATTCGCCGGCGACGAGCTGGAAGCCGTCGGCCTCCTGCTTCGGCAGTGGAAGAGCCAGTTCAACCGGCCGCGCGAGGTGAATATGGCGCGGCTGCTGGTCGGCTCGGATCATCGCCTCATTCATGCCGACCCCCACGGCGAGCAGCTGCTGCTGGATCGCGGCGTCCTGGTCGGAACGATGATGGATGAACTGACGCAGACCGCGCAGCAGCGCTGGCCCTCGCTGGACTTCGACTCCATGCACGACATTGCGCTGGAGCTCTCCGGCCAGCCCTGGTGGATCCGCTTCCACCGCCGCCGCGCCGTCTCCGACGACCGGGCGGGCTATTGGTACGTCGAACTTCGCCCGCTCCAGCCCGATGAGTTCATCACCATCGGCGTCGTTGAGGATGACCGCATCGGCCAGGCGCTGGGATACATTCACGACAACTTCGGGACCTCGCCGACGCTCAACCAGATCGCCGCGGCCGTCCACGTCAGTCCCTTCCACTTCCACCGCCTCTTCTCCAAGCTCGTCGGCATCACGCCCAAGCAGTATGTTCTCCGCCGGCAGGTGCAGATGGCCCGGTGGATGCTCCGCTCGCAGCGCACGCCCATCTCCCGCATCGCGACGGCCGCCGGTTTTGCCAGCCATGGCCACTTCACCTCGACCTTCAAGCGGCTCGTCGGGCGCAGCCCCAGCACCTACCGCGAGTCCGACAGCGCCTCCTGAGGCGGCCGATGCGGCTTGGCCTGCGAAATCCGGGCTAGAATCGCCACTGCACGCCGCAGCGCGCTGCCGGCGACCCTCAACGCGGACCCCCAGGCCCTCCGGAATCCTCGCATGATGAAGTCTGCACGCCCCCGACTGCTCACCGCCGCCCTCGCCGCCTTCCTCTGCCTGCCGACCCTCAGCGCCGCAGGCGCCGCCCAGCCCGGCCAGCGGGACTTCCTCGGCGAACTCAATCGGCCCATCCTCGCCATCTCCCGCGACAACCAGTCCTACACCATCTACTACGAGGCGCTGACCCACCTCGACCTCACCGACCCGCGCCTCCCCGCTCCGGACATCCACCTCGCCCCGGGACAGGCCGGCTACGACGACGCCATCGCCTTCGCTGCCGACCCCGGCAGCCAGACCGCCGTTGAAATCCTGCTCGGACGCAGCTCCGCCACCGGGCGCAATGCCACCGAGCGCGAAGTCTTCGGCCTGCCCTACGGCCTCGAGGCCGTGCCCGAAGAGATGGTCATTGACGACTTCTGCGTCTACGTCGAAGAGGGCAAACTCTGGCGCACGGAGTTCGCCTACCTTCCCTATTACCGCGACCTGATGACGCTGCTCTACGCCGAGGCAAATCGCCGCGTGGAGGAGGGGGACACCGCCGGCGGCGTGGAGGCGATGATCGGGATGATGCGCATGGCGCGGCAGCTGTGCGACCGCAATTACGCCGAGGAGAAGCGCGAAGGACTGGAGCGCCTTGCCGATGCCGGGCTGCGCCTCCGCGAGTTCATGTGGCACCACCGCGACGCCCTGACCGATACCGACTACCGCACGATCGCGATGGACCTCGACCGCTTCTACGTCGATCGCATCCTCCTGCCCAACACGCCGCTGCTGATCGGCGAGCAACTCATTGAAGAGGTCTTCGAGACCGACCTCACGCCCACGCCTGATGTCTTCGCCTCCTCGCTGGCGCGATTCGAGTCCGTCCGGCAGCCGCTGAAGCGCTTCGAGGCCGCTGCGAAGTGGCAGACGCTCGTCGGCCGCCACGCCTCCAAGGCCGAGACAGTTCGGGAACTCTCCAACGTCGTCGGCGACCTCGAATCCTTCTGGAAGCTGCCGATCGGCTCGGCCATCGTCGCCGCGACGACGCGCAAGTATGACCAGATGGACAAGGTTCGCTACGCCCTGGTCGATGCGGCGGTGCGCGACCTGCCCGACCTGTGGCAGTACCGCTCCCGCGCCCACCTCAACGTCGACGGCACCGCGACCGCAGCGGGCATTGCCGGCTACATGCGCAAGGGCGGCGCGGTGCTGGAGCCCGGCGAGGTCACCCGCGCTGCGCCGCAGTCCTACTCGCAGATTCAGCCGACCCACGTCCCGAGCGAACGGCAGCTGACCGACCCGTACAACCCCAACCGTAACAAGTTCCAGTATTACGTTGTCACCAATCGCGAACGACTCAGCCAGGCCACGACCACCTTCAGCGTGATGACCGACTCCGGCCCCGTCACGCTCTGGGAGGGCTGGCCCATTCTGTACTCCGTCGGGCCCGACAACATCGACGACCAGGGCGTCACACACTCCAACCTCGGCGGACAAGGCACGGACTACTACCTCTGGCCGCCCCTGCACCTGATCGGCCGCTGATTCCCGCCGCCTCCGCGAACCGCAGGCGTGTTGCGGAAGTATCACCCCCCGGTTTCCCGACCCCTTCCGACAAAGGCCAACATGAGCGACGCACACCCCGTCCGAAACGTGGTCATCATCGGTTCCGGCCCCGCCGGCTGGACCGCCGCCATCTACGCAGCCCGCGCCAACCTCAGACCCGTCTGCTACATCGGCGTGCCGAGGCAGGACCCCGCCCCGGTGCTGCCCGGCGGCCAGCTCATGCTCACCACTGATGTGGAGAACTACCCCGGCTTCCCCGAAGGCATCGAGGGGCCGGAAATGATGATGCGCTTCCAGCAGCAGGCGGAGCGGTTTGAGACCGAGGTCTTCGGTGAGGACATCGTGAAGTGTCACTTCGACCGCCGGCCCTTTGAACTGGAGACCTCCGGCGGAGCCGTGGTGCGCGCAAAAACGGTAATCATCGCCACGGGGGCGACGGCCAACTGGATCGGGCTTCCCAACGAGATGCGGCTGGCCCGCAGCGGCGGCGGAGTCTCGGCCTGCGCCGTCTGCGACGGGGCGCTGCCGATGTTCCGCGACCAGCCGCTGGCCGTCGTCGGCGGAGGCGATTCGGCCATGGAAGAGGCCTCGCACCTGGCGAAGTTCGGCTCCAAGGTCTACGTCATCCATCGCCGCGATGAGTTCCGCGCCAGCAAGGTCATGCAGGAGCGCATCCTCGGCAATCCGAAGTGCGAAGTCCTCTGGAACACCGTCGTCACCGATGTGCTCGGCGACGAGAAGATCACCGGCCTGGCCCTGCACAACCGCGTGACGGGTGAGCATTCACAACTGCCCGTCAAGGGCCTCTTCGTCGCCATCGGCCATACCCCGGCCACGGCATTCCTCGAGGGCTCCGGCGTGGAATTGGATGACAAGGGCTACATCCGCCTCCCCGTGCCCCACCAGTCCGAGACGAACATCCCCGGCGTTTTTGCCGCCGGCGACGTCGCCGACGCCCGCTATCGCCAGGCCGTCACCGCCGCGGGCATGGGCTGCAAGGCGGCGATCGACGCTGAACGCTGGCTGGCCGAGCAGGGTGAGGATTGACCCTTTCGCAGCGGGTGGATTCTCTGTACAATCCGCAGCATGGCTGTTCCGGTCCTGTGTACCCAGTGCGGTGGTGCGATCGCTCCCGACGACATCAACGTCGCCGAGGGCATCGCCTATTGCCGGGAGTGCCGCACGCTCAACCGCCTCGCAACGCTGCTTGAGGCGGCCGATCTGAGCGATGTGGACCCCGCCGACCCGCCGACGGGATGCTCTATGCGCGATGAGGGGGCGCAGATCGTCATCTCGGCCAGCCCGCGAAGTCTCGCCTCCGCCGGCGGAATGATCTTCTTTGCGGTCTTCTGGAACGGCGTTGTCTCCGTTCTTGTCTTCCCCGCCATCGAAGGGCTCCTCTATCACACACTCGGCGCTGTTCCGGCATGGTTCCCACATCATCCATTCAGCGGAGGCTCGGGCCAGACCTTGCCGATCGGAATGGTCATCTTCCTGTGCTTCTTCCTGATCCCCTTTGTCGCAATCGGCCTCTCCGCCATCGCCATGGTGCTGACGACACTTCTCGGCCGCTGTGAAGTCCGACTGCGCGGCCCGGAGGGCATCGCCTTCACCGGCGTCGGACCTTTCGGATGGACACGCCGATTCGATGCCTCGGCCGTGCGCTCCATCCGGTCGGGCGATGCCGGCTGGAGCGAAGACAATCAACAGAAGGTGGCCGTCATCATCGAGGCCGACCGTACGATCCGCATCGGTTCGATTCTGCCCGAGCAGCGCCGTCGCTGGATGGAGGCCGCACTCCGGCGTCTGTTGCTGAACTGATCAACTCCGGACGCGCTTCACGATTGCTTCGGCAAAGTGGGACAGCGCTGCCTGATCCTGCAGCAGAAAGAGCGAGGGCTCGATCAGTTCGAGTTCCGAGATGACCGCCTCGCCGGAAGCGCTGCGCATCACATCCACCCGCGCATAGAGCAACTCCTCCGCGCCCGGCACACAGGCAAGCGCAGCCTCGCCCAGCGCCCGCTCCGCCTCCGTTACCGGCAGCGCCCCGGAAACCGACTCCTCCTGACCGGCAAAGCGCGGGCACTTGCGGATCGCATGCGTCCATCGCCCGTCGATCCACATCAGCGAACGCTCACCCTCATTCTCCACCGAGGGAAGGTACGGCTGCACCATCGCCTCCCGCTCCGAAACGATCGACTCCAGAAACGCCTGCGCCTCTTCCCGGGTCCCCGGGCCGAATCGGCGCGTGCTCCACGAGGCGGCGGAGATGGTCGGCTTGATGACGACATCCTCCCAGCCGCGCTCCGACAGCAGGTCAGTGAGGCGAGGCGTCTCACCCCGCGCGACAAAGGCCGTCGGCACGATCGGCACGCCCGCTGCCGCAAGCGTTTCAAGGTAGCGCTTGTCGTGGTTCCACTGCACGATCTCAAAGGGATTGAGCAGGCGCGACTCATCGGCTGCGCGACGAAGCCAGTTGATGAAGCGGCGCGGCTGGTGGTAGTAGTTCCAGGTGGAGCGGAGGATGCAGAGATCGAAGTTGCCGGGCTGCGAGCCGGGATCATCCCAAGCCAGCAGGGAGGCGCTGACGCCGAGACGGCGCAGGGCCGCGAGCAGCAGCGGCTCATCGGGATCGGGCTCGGGAAGTTCCGCACAGGTCAGCAGCGCAATTCGCATGGTCGTTGAGGGTAGGCGGTGGGC
>CAZPFK010000066.1:0-8575 GCA_964585855.1 uncultured Vicinamibacteraceae bacterium | reverse complement strand
TCACCTCCCCATCCACACTACCCACGCCCCCTCCTCCACCACCGGCTCGCTCAAGCCCGCGCCCGCAGCCAGCAGGCGCATCTCCCCGAATGTCCACAGCCGCAGCAGGCGATCGCCCTCCTGCAGAAAGTCCGCCTCCTCATCGACCGCCTCACCCTCGCGCACTGCCAGCACGTTGTCGCGCTGCGCCCAGATCAACTGCGAACTCCCATCGTCAGCCATCCCCGTGACCCACGAACCATCGGCCACATTCGGCCACAACTCCCCGGCAATATCGTCGAGCACGATGCGACCCCCTGGCGCCAGCGCCCGCGCGGCATTGCAGAGCAGAGCCAGCGCTTCGAGCGGATCGTGCACCAGCATGAAGGTATGCCCGAGACAGAGCACCAGGTCGTAGCCCTCGCCGGCTGCCCGCAGTCCCTCGGTGAACTCCGCCTCGATGAGCGTGGCCGCCTCACCGAGCCGCGCCCGACAGGCGGCAATCGCCTCGGAATCGCGATCGATGCCGGTGCACTCGTACCCGGCCTGTGCCAGCGGGACAATGGCCCGGCCGCTGCCGCAGCCCAGTTCGAGGATGCGCACGGGGCGGCCCGATGACTCGTGCATTTCCGCCGCGGTGTGCAGCAACCATGCAATCTGCGCCTCGTGGATCTCGTCTTCCAGGGGCTCCCAGTCGGGATTCTCCGGCCCTTCGTGGGTTCCCTGCGATTCGTCCCGTACCATCTCAGTAGCCTCCGGTTTCGGCGAGCACAGGCCAATGCTACCGGTCCCCGATCCGTGAAACGCATCCTCGCCACGATTCTCCTCCTGCTGGCCCCCGCGCCGGTCCCGGCCCGGCAGGCCAGCCCTCCGGAAGGAACCGTCATGTCCGGTCGATCCGTCGTTCCCGCAGGACGAACCAACCGCCTCGCGGACGAATCAAGCCCCTACCTCCTCCAGCACGCCCGCAACCCCGTGGAGTGGTATCCCTGGGGCCCTGAGGCCTTCGAGGCCGCGCGGCAGCGACAGGTTCCGATCTTCCTCTCTGTGGGCTACTCCACCTGCTACTGGTGCCACGTGATGGAGCGCGAGTGCTTCGAGAACCCCGACATCGCGGCGGTGATGAACGAGCGCTTCGTCTGCATCAAGGTCGATCGCGAAGAGCGCCCCGACGTCGATGACCTCTACATGACCGCCGTGCAACTGCTCACCGGGCGCGGCGGCTGGCCCATGAGCGTCTTCCTGACGCCCCCACCTCCCGAGGGCGAATCGTGGACGGGGCTGCAGCCATTCTGGGGCGGAACCTACTTCCCGCCCGAGCCGCGCGACGGCATGCAGGGCTTCCCGCAGATCCTCGAAGCCCTCTCCGACGCCTGGCGCGATCGCCGCGATGACGTGCTCACGCAGGCGACGCGCGTCGCCGAGGCCGTCACAAAGGAGATGGACACCGCCGCCGCCCCGCGCTCGCTGGGACGCGAACACCTCTCGTCGGCCCTCTCCGCGCTGCTTCGCATCGCCGATTCCGCCACCGGGGGATTCGGATCGGCCCCGAAGTTTCCCCAGCCCGTCTACGCACAGTTGCTCATGGATGCTCGAGACAGCGTGGAGTCGGAGGAGGGGCGGCAATCCATCGACGCAATCCTCTCCCTCACCCTCGACCGCATGGCCATGGGCGGTATCTACGACCAGGTCGGTGGCGGCTTCCACCGCTACTCCACCGACGCCCGCTGGCTCGTGCCGCACTTCGAAAAGATGCTCTACGACAACGGCCAGCTCGCCTCGCTCTACGCTGAGGCCGCCGACGCGACCGACAACGCCTATTTCGGCGAGATCGCCGGCGAGATCTGCGATTACGTGCTCCGCGAGATGCGCCACGAAGGTGGCGCCTTCTTCAGCGCGCAGGACGCCGAGGTCGATCACCGCGAAGGGCAGAACTACCTGTGGACGCCGCAGGAAGTCGAGCGCATCCTCGTCGCCGCGGGCCGGGCCGATCTCGTCGAGTTCGCCCTCTACGTCTACAACCTTGACGGGCCGGCCAACTTCCGCGATCCGCACGCACCCGAAGAGCCGGCCTCGTGGGTGCTGGCGTTGCGCTCGCATCCGCAGGCGCTGGCCGAGCAGCTCAAACTCACGCGCGAGGAGGTGGACTTCCGCCTCGTGGAGGTCAACGCCCATCTCCTCCAGGTCCGGCAGCGCCGAAAGCAGCCCGCCACCGACGACAAGATCCTCGCCTCGTGGAACGGATTGATGATCGCCGGCCTCGCCGATTCCGGCCGCGTGCTGGAGCGGCCCGAACTCATCGAGGCCGCCGCAGCCGCCTGGACATTCATCGACGGCAACATGCGCGATGAATCCGGGGCGTTGCTCCGCTCCTGGCGAAACGGTCCGGGGCGCATCGCCGCCTTCTGCGAAGACTACGCCTTTCTCATTCACGGCCTGCTGCGCCTGCACGATGCAACCGGTGACACCGCGTACCTCGACGCCGCGCGCACGCTCGCCGAAGAGGCGCAAACGCGATACTTCGACGCCTCCTGGGGCGGCTACAGCGATGTCGCACAGGACGCGTCAGACCTCTTCGTGCGGCCGCGCTCCATTCGTGACGGCGCGCTGCCCAGCGCCAACAGCGTCATGCTGCACAATCTCATCGACCTTCACGAAGCGAGCGGTGAGTCGGCGTATCTCGACTCCGCGCTTGACCTTCTTGAGGCCATCTCACCGGTTCTCTCCCGGCACCCCGTGGCCGCCGCCAATTCCGCCCGTGCCCTGCTCCGCCTGCTCGGCCTCGCGCCGGAGCGTGTGGCTGAGATCGGCGCCGGTTCGCCGCAACCCCCGCCTCCGGTGGAGAGTGACTCGCCGGCCCCGCTCACCTGGCGTCTTGCTTCGCAGGCCGTCGCCTTCAACGAGGATGGCATCGCAACGGCGACGCTCATCATCGAGATCGCCGAGGGGTTCCACCTCAACGCGCCCGACCCCGGCGTCGAGGGGCTCGTCGGTCTGAGCATCGAACTGCTCAGCGGCGAGGGGGCGGAGATCGAGATCGACTACCCCGAACCCTCCACCCTCACCCTTGCCGGCGACACACTCGCCGTCTACGAGGGCACGCTGCATCTGCCTGTCCGGCTGCGCCGCATCGCGCCTGAGAATGTCGTCTCCGACGCCTTCGGCTTCGTGGTCGCTTATCAGTTGTGCGACGACCAGCGCTGCCTTGCCCCCGCCACCGCGTCATTCCGCATCACCATCGAGGCTCCCTGAGCCAACGGAGACCCACACCGTGCCCTCACCCCACTCAAAGATCGTCACGCTGACCAGCTGCGCCAGCGAGATCGAAGCCGCCTCCATCGTCGCGCTGCTGGCCGACAACGGCATTCACGCCGAGGCCTCGGGCGTCTACACCTCCGGCATGCGCGCCGAAGCCCCCGGCGAGGTGAAGATCCTCGTCGTCGAGGACAACCTCGAAGAGGCCCGCCGCATCCTCGCCGAATCCCACGAAAACGCCCTGGACGAT
Source organism: uncultured Vicinamibacteraceae bacterium (assembly GCA_964585855.1). Taxonomy (GTDB): domain Bacteria; phylum Planctomycetota; class Phycisphaerae; order Phycisphaerales; family UBA5793; genus CAZPFK01. The sequence continues at coordinate 5,091 of CAZPFK010000066.1, read as the reverse complement.
GATGGAAACGGCGACGATGACTCGTGACCCCGCGCGCATCGTTACGCTGACCGACTGCAAAGCCGAGTTCGAGGCCGAGAGCCTCGTTCTCGCCCTGCGCCGACACGGCGTGCAGGCCACAACCATCGGCGGCCACATGGGCGGGTGGTGGAGCGAGCAGACCATGCCCGTGCAGATCGTCGTTCGCGAGTCCGATCTCGCCGATGCACAGCGCATCCTGGAGGCGATCCGCCTCGGCCTGGTCGCCGCCGAGGAGGATGACCCGCGTATCGTTCCCGACCATGACGACGACCAGTGACTCCGTCTCCGCCTTCCTCGACCGCCTCGTCGCTGCCGGCTGCGCCGATGCCGCCCTCGCGCCCGACGATGCGCTCCGCCTGCTCTCCGATGAGATTCCGCTCCTGCCGCTGGTTCAGGCAGCAGGCGTCGTCCGGAGGCATTTCCACGGCCTGCGCGTGCAGGTCCACCAGCTCAACAACGTCCAGTCCGGCGCGTGTCCGGAGGATTGCGGGTATTGCGGCCAGTCGCGCGACTCCACCGCGCCGATCCAGCCCTATCGCCTCAAGCCCCGGGAAGAGATCATCGCCGAAGCGCAGACGGCCCGCGACAACGGTGCGTATCGCTACTGCATGGTCCTCTCCGGACGCGGCCCCTCCGACGCCGACATCGAGCACATGGCCGAGTGCATCCGCGAGGTCAAGGCCCAGTTCGGCCTGGAGACCTGCCTCTCCGCCGGCCTGATGAGCGACGACCAGGTCCGCCGGCTCAAGGAGGCGGGGCTGGACCGCATCAATCACAACCTGAACACCTCGCGACGGCACTACCCCGAGATCTGCTCCACGCACACCTACCAGGATCGCATCGACACCCTCTCGGCCGCCCGCCGCGCGGGGCTGAGTCTCTGCTCCGGCCTGATCGTGGGCATGGGCGAGTCGCACGCCGACCTGCTCGACGTCGCCTTCGAACTCCGCTCGCTGCGCGCCGAGTCGATTCCCGTCAACTTCCTCGTGCCCATCGAGGGCAACCCCGTCACCGACGCAGGGCTCGACGGCCGCCCGCTCACGCCCCAGCGCGTGCTGCGCGTCCTCTGCCTCTTCCGCTTCGCCAACCCGACCGCCGAGGTGCGCATCGGCGCCGGTCGCGAAGGCCATCTGCGAAGTCTTCAGGCCCTCGCGCTGGAACCGGCCAACAGTCTCTTTGTCAACGGCTACCTGCTCACGCGCGGCTCCGATACCTTCGAAACCATCCGCATGATCGTCGATGCCGGCTTCGAGGTCGTCATCACCGGCGACGACTGGCCCGCCGAGGTCCGCCGCCTCATCGAAGAGACCCGCACCGGCGGGGCCGCCGCCTTCGCCTACGGAACATCGGCCGCCTCCGTGCTGCGCGAAGACAAGATCAGTCCGCGCAAGCTGGCGAAGATGTCCGTCAACGGTCAGTCCCTGACCGAATCCTGAGGCGAATCCTACTGCCCCTCGCCCTCACGCTGCGTTGCCGGCACATTCCGCGGTGAGCGGATCAGCGGCAGTTCGTCGATCTCCCCCGAGGCGATCATCTCGTCGATCCGCGCCTCCTCCTCAGTCTCCTCGGCCAGCAGGTCCACCACGCCGTCAAGAGCCGCCAGATCCTCGCGGCTCAGTTCCGCCTCGGCATCGCGAAGCGCCCGATTGAGCTCGGCAATGAGCCGCTGCGTCAGGCGGATCGTCGCCGACAACTGGTCTGAAGGCAGCACCGGCCCAGCCGCCGTCTGGTTCTCAGGACGTTCCGCCGCCCGCTCCGCCCGGCGCAGCGCCGTCAGCATCAGCTCCGCCTTGTCGCGGGCCATGTTGGTCTCAAGAACGATCCGCTGCCGAAGCGAAAAACTGCCCATCAGATCCACCTTCCTGCACGCCCCGGCCCCCTGTCCGGCCATCATCGTCCAACACCGCCCCCCGCATAAGCCCCAACCGGCCGACCGCGACACCCTTTCCGTCTCGCCTCCTACCATTCGGCCGTGACCCGTCCGACCCCCATCATCGCCATCGCCGCCGCCCTGGCTGTCATACTCGGCGTGCCATTCCTCTTCAGACCGGCCGAGGCGCAGCGTTCGCCCGATGCGCTGCCGCTGGTCATCGTCACGCCCCACAACGAGCAGATTCGCGCTGAGTTCGCCAACGCCTTCAATCGCTGGCACCAGGCACGCTACGGCCGCGAAGTCGCCATCGACTGGCGCACTCCCGGCGGCACCACCGACATCCGCCGGCAACTCACTGCCGAGTACGAAGCGGCCCTCCGCAACAACGCGCTCGAACTCATGTCCTACGACCTTCTCTTCGGAGGCGGCAGTTACGAGCACACCAAGATCAAGCAGGGCGTCTCCATCACCCTCGACAACGGCGAACAGCGCGCTACCCCCATCTCCGCACCCGTCCCCGAACTCGCCGACCGCCTCGACGAGATCTACGGCACAAACGCCATCGGCCGAAACACCCTCTACGACCCCGACCTCCACTGGTTCGGCACGGCCCTCTCCTCCTTCGGCATCGTCTACAACTCCCAGCTCCTCGCCCGGCCGGAACTCGGAGGCAGGATGCCGCAGACCTGGAGCGATCTGGCCGATCCGCGTCTGGCCGGCTGGGTCGCACTGGCCAACCCCGCCCAGTCCGGCTCCATCGCCACCGCCTTCGAGACCATCCTCCAGCGCCTCGGCTGGACCGAGGGCTGGCGCCTCCTCCACCGCGCTGCGGCCAACAGCCGCTACGCCGCCGCCTCCTCAAGCAAGGTTCCCATCGACGTCAGCATGGGCGAAGCCGCCGCCGGCATGTGCATCGACTTCTACGGCCGCTACCAGGCGCAGGCCGTGCGCACCGCCGACGGCAACGAGCGCGTCGGCTACGTCGATCCGAAGGGCCTGACCGACATCGACCCCGACCCGGTCAGTCTTCTCCGCGGCGCGCCCAACCGCGAGACGGCCGTCCGGTTCATCGAGTTCTGCCTCAGCGACTTCGGCCAGGCGCTCTGGCAGTTTCGCGTCGATGATTCCCCGCTGACGGCGCTGGTCCGCGCCGCCGACGGACCGGCCACGGCCATGCTTCCGCTGGGACCGCAACAGTTCGAGTTGCGACGCATGCCGGCGGTCCGTTCCATCTACGCCCGCAGTGAATACACCGAGCGATTCACCGATCCGGTCCGCCCCTTTGACGATGCCGAGGCCCCCGATCGCTGGGACCGCAATTACCGCGCCTTCATCGCACCCCTGTTTTCAAGCATGGCCGTCAACAATCAGCACCTCCTCAACGAGGCCTGGCGCGCCCTCAACGACGCCGGCCCCGACCACCCGCGGGCCTCGGAGATGCAGCGCCTCTTCGACGCCATGCCGACAGTCACCCTCGACGACGGCACACACGTCGCGCTGGCCGATCCGGTCGCCCTCCCGACCATCCTCGCCCGCTGGAGCGCAGACGCCTCCGGCCGCCTGCGCGAACTCGACCGCATCGCCTGGACCACCTTTTACCGGGAAAACTACCGGCAGATCCTGCGCCTCGCCGGCCACGGCGACTCCGCCGACTGACCCGCCCGCCCCCCACCCGATCCCTACAACCCGCAGACTCTCCGCCCCGGTGCGCCGATGCCCCGACGCACCGCTGCACTCCGACCCCGCGCGAGCCGACTACCGATTCCGGCGGCTCGACCGCCATCGGCCGCCGCGATGCGGACGCACGGTCCCGGTCTTCTGATCACGGGACCCGCCGTTGCGCCGGTCGCGCTCTGCGGGTCCGCAATGAGGGCTTGCAGAGATGAACGGCACAATGATCCGCTGGGGCATGATGATCTTCGGCCTCCTGCTGATGATCGCCAGCGCCCACTCCTGGCTGACCCACAAACCGCTCGACGAATCGCCGACAGACTTCACCCTCGCCCAGGCACAGCAGTGGCTGGCCGGCGACGAGGAGCGCACCTTCGTCACCCTCAGCGGCACGCTCGACACCGCCAACCGCCTCTACCGCACCCACCTGGCCGACCCCTCCTACTGCCTCCTGCCGGCCCACGAGATCGTCAACCTCAGCGGCCCTGACGCCCCGCCGACCGCCTCGCTTCACGAGTTCCGCGGCTGCATGGCGCGCGTCAGCGCCCACCTGAACCCCGACACCATCGGCATGGTCCAGCACGTCTGGGTCGAGGATGGCCAGAGCGTCGAGGAAGGCGAGGTCAGCCGCGAGAAGTACATCGCGCCGGTCCCCGGAACCAACGGCATGCTCTTTGTCCTCTCGCCTTCCTTCGGCCCGCAGGACGCCGCTTCATCGACCTGGCTGGCACGCGACTCGTTCACCGGCCGTCTCGCCCGCTTTGCGGACATGGACCGCAACGCCTCCGGGCTGGCCAAGTCCCCCGAGGAGATCGCCAACATCATGCGCTCCTGGGGCGTCCTCGTCTCCGACTCCAGTCTCGTCATCATGACCGAGTTCGAAAACGCCGTCGAATCCGGCTCCACGCTCGTGCCGTTGCTGGATTCAGACTCGACGCTCTTCGTCGAAGTCGATGCGCAGCGCGAAGCCGAGATTGCGCGCACCGGTGTGATCACCGGCATGCTCAAGCCCCTCCCGCAGAGCGAGCACCACGAGATCGCCTTTGCACTCGGGTCGCTCTCCATACCCGCCGTCGTCGGACTCCTCACCGATCAGACCGCCGCGGAGTACAACGCCGGTGTCGCCGCCCTCCACCAGACGGGCTTCATGGCGGGCCTGCTCTTCTTCGGATTCGGCTTCGGCACCACGTGGCTGCTGCACAAGATCAAACGGCGCAATGCGCAGAAGCAGGCCGATCTCTTCGACTCACTGTTGAATCCACCGCCGCCGGCGCGGCCGACCATCGACGGCTCCTCCTGCTCTGACCGCTTTGCCGCCTGACCAGACCTGAGCCGGGCTGAGATTGATCCGGCACCCCGGGGGCTCACCGCCTCCGGGGTGTCTTGCTTTCTGCAATCTCCCTGACCCGAAGCGAGCACCCGCGCTCACTCATACACTCACCCATGCTCGAGTTCGCCCTCTCCACGGCGATCCCCTTCCTCCTGCTCGCAGGGTTCATCCTCCTCCTCTACGCCCTCCTCGGCGA
>CAZPFK010000065.1:1461-14297 GCA_964585855.1 uncultured Vicinamibacteraceae bacterium | reverse complement strand
TCACTCCTCCGGCGGCCTCCGTCGAATCAGCGGCCGGCCGTACGGATCGAGGGGCTGCGTCGGCACGGCGTACATGTCCGTCCGGAAGGGGCTGGCCGGCATGCCGTTACCGTCAATGAGATTCGGCACAATGTCGTCATCCCAGGCGTAGCGCACCGTGATGGCCTGCTCGACCCATTCGCTCCAGACCAGCATCTCCGTCTCGCTGACAATCTCCGCCATGCCCGGGAAGAAGTTTCCATCCTTGTCGCCGACCTCGATGCCGAGAACCGGTCCGCCGTCGCTGGTGGCAAGCCCGCCTGCGACGTGCGTGAAGCTGACGCGGACCTTGCCGTTTTCAGGTCGCAGCCACTCGTAACGCGGCCCGTGCGGAGTGACGTCGGTCATTCCATACGTGCCGAAGAAGGCCCAGTGCGCCAGTCGCTTCCCGACATCCTGCTTGTTGCGCGGATGAATGTCGGCCGGGTTGCCGATGTCCATCGTCACAACCATGCCGGTGTTGGGCACGTTGGCCTGGGTGAACAGTTGAGATTCACGCACGACGGCGGCCTCTCCGGTGTCTCCCTGGTAGGTGAAGGGCGCGATCTGCACGAAGTAGAAGGGAAACTCCTCATCGGATCGCCCCCAGGCCGCGCGCCAGTCTCGGATCAGCAGCGGGAAGTGCGCCCGGTAGTCAAACGCCAGGTTGCGGTTGCTCTCACCCTGGTACCAGATCGCTCCGCGAACCGCAAACTTCGTCAGCGGCGCAATCATCGCGTTGTACAGCGTCGAGGGCGTCCAGGCGTTGGGCCACTGCTCGGTGGGAAACGCCCCCAGCCGCTCCATCGTCGCGCCCCGGCGGAACTTCCACTCACCGGCAAGACTGATGCGATGATCGTGATTCCCGTGGGAAAGCGAGAGCGAAAGCCGCTCGGCTTCGCTGCGGAACCCTCCGTCGCCTCCGGTGTCAACGATGCGGACGGCGATGGTGTTCTCGCCCTGCCGCAGCACTGAAGCGTCGATGGTGTACTCCCGATTGGCCGCCCACATGCCGTGAACTTCAGTGCCCGCGACCCGGACGCCGTTGATCCACACCGTGTCCATGTCGTCGATGGCCCCAAGCGAGAGCACAGCGCGGCCGCCCCCGGCATGGCCGACATTGAAGGTCCGCCGATACCAGCCGATGCCGTCGAAGCCCTCCTCGCCCTGTGATTCCCAGATACCCGGCAACTCGTGGGCTCGCCACTTTGAATCGTCAAAGCCCGGCTGCGCCCAGGCCGGCTCCTCACCCTGCGAACCCTCGTCGAGGCGACCCGCCTTCTCCCACCACGCATCCACGCGCGCCTGCAACTGCTCGGCCGGATCGTCTCCCGCCTCCCGATGGGCGCGCAACAGGTTCAGGTCGTGGTTGAATTGCCCGTTGGTCCGCAGGGCCTCCTCGCTGGTCCACGACTGGCTCGGCGTCCCGCCCCAGCTGCTGTTGATCAGCCCGACTGGAACGTCGAGCTCATCGACGAGTTCCCGGCCGAAGAAGTAGGCCACCGCGCTGAAACCTGCCACCGACTCGGGCGAGCAGACGGCCCACTGTCCCGTGCAGTCCTCACGCGGAGAGGCGGCAAACTCGTTGCGGATGTCAAAGAGCCGGATCGTCGGGTACGACGAGGCGGTGGCGATCTCCGCCTGCGCGTCGTCAACGGCCGTCATCGGCCACTCCATGTTTGACTGCCCGGAGCAGACCCACACCTCGCCGATGAGCACATCCTCCAGCACGATGCGGTTGCGCCCCTCGATTGCCACCTCGTAGGGCCCGCCCGCCTCCGGCGTCGGAAGCGTCACGCTCCAGCGGCCCTCAGCATCAGCGGCGGTCTCGCCGCGGGCATCGTCGGCCCAGGTAGCGGTGACGACGACGCGCTCCTCCGGGTCGGCCCAGCCCCAGACCGTCACGTCGCGCTGCTGCTGCAGAACCATGTGATCGCCGAGGATCGCCGGCAGGCGGACATCGGCGGTCGCCGTCGCTGCGGCCGAAGCCAGAAGGATGACGCTGGGCAGACCTCTCACGCTGTGCATGGCATTCTCTCCAAAGTTCGATTCCGCAATTCTCTCCCGTCCCCTACCGGGACGCACGACTCCCGCTGCATCCGTCCACGTTCCCGGTCTCAATCATCACCCCGATAACCGGTCGTCGGATCGCCCACATAGTGTACGGCCAGCGAGTTCGTTGCCCCGCTCTTGCCGATCGGATGGCCCGCCAGCATGACGATCGGCTCGCCGCGCTCCACCCAGCCGTGGTGCAGCAGCATCTCGTCGATCATCCGCGTGAACTCATCCAGCGAGCCGGGCAGGCGCATCCGCACCGGGGTAATGCACCGCAGCACTGTGATCCGCCGCAGCGTCGACTCATCACTGGAGCAGATGACTATCGGCAGGCGGAAGTTGCCCTGCGAGAGATAGACCGCCGTCATGCCCGTCAGCGAGGAGGCGATGACGACCTTCGCCTGCACCGTCCGCGCCGTCAGCCACGCGCCCTGCGTGATCGCCCCGGTCCAGTGGCCGATCTGCTGACCGCTGCGCGGCTCGGCCGGCCTGCATGGCAGCGTCCGCTCGTAGTTCTCGGTCTCTTCGGCAATCCGCGACATCGTGTCCACCGCCAGCGCCGGAAACTTCCCGACGGCCGTCTCCCCCGAGAGCATCACGGCGTCGGCTCCGTCGAGGATCGCGTTGGCGACGTCGGAGGCCTCAGCGCGAGTCGGCGATGGGCTTTCCATCATGCTCTCGAGCATCTGGGTCGCCACGATGCACGGCACGCCCCGCGCCCGGGCCCGGTTGATCAACTGCTTCTGGATTGTCGGAACGGCTGCGAGGTCCATCTCCACACCGAGGTCGCCTCGCGCCACCATGATGACGTCGGTCTCGGTCAGGATCTCCTCGATGTTCTCAAGGGCCTCGGGCCGTTCGATCTTGGCGACAATCGGCAGCGGCCGGATGCCATGCTGCGCACACAACTGCTCCATGCGGGCTCGCAGCCGCGTGATGTCCTCAGCCCGGCGGACAAAGGACATGGCGATCAGGTCAAGGTCGTTCTCGATCGCCCACGCCAGGCACGTCCAGTCCTTTTCGGTGATCGCTTCAAGGTTCAGTTTGGAGTTCGGCAGGTTGATGCCCTTGCCGGACGAGATCACGCCGCCGGTCGTCACCCGGCACAACGCCTCATCCAACCGCTTCTCCACTACCAGCATGCGGATGGCACCGTCGGCAATCAGCACCTTGTGCCCCGCCTCCAGATCCTCCACCAGCCCCGCATACGTTGAGGAAAAGACCTTCCCCGTCGCCGCAAACGACCCCCGCCGGAAGATAACGTCGTCCCCCGCCTCCACCGCCACGCCCCCCGGCTGGACCTGCCCGACGCGGATTTTCGGCCCGCTCAGGTCGCCCAGCACGCCGATGGGATGGCCGACCTTCTCCTCAACGACTCGGATGCGGGCCAGCGTCTCGGAATGGCCTTCGAGCGTGCCGTGGCTGAAGTTGAGGCGAAAAACCGAGGCCCCCGCCTCAGCGATCCGGCGCAGCGTCTCCTCGTCTGCCGAGGCAGTCCCCACCGTCGCCACGATCTTGGTCAGCACCCTTCTGTTGCGCCACATGCCTCACATCCGGACGACGCCGCCTCCTGACCCGTGCAAGAATGGACCTACTGTAGACCGCCCGCCCTCTTGCCGTACCTCCTCGGAGTTCCGGATGGCCAACCTTGTCCTCGGCATCGACCTCGGCGGAACCCACTTCCAGATCGGCCTGGTCGATCCCGATCACCGCATTCTCGGCCGCGCCCGAGGCCTCACCCCCGGCGCCGCCGGCCTCGACGCCGTGCTCGCCGCTCTTGTGACCGGCGTCCATGAGGCCTGCGCCGATGCCGACGTGGCCCTCTCCGAGGTCGCCGGCCTGGGAATCGGCGCCCCGGCCCCCATCGACCCGACCGGCCGCATCGTCATCAACGCCGTGAATCTCCGCTGGCGCGATGTGCCCTTTGCCGACCGCATGGAAGACCTCCTCCCGGGCGTGCAGGTCGTGCTCGATAACGACGTCAATGTCGCCGTCTGGGGCGAGCATCAGGCCGGCGCCGCCCGGGGCTATCGCAATGTCCTGGGCGTCTGGGTCGGCACCGGCATCGGCGGCGGCCTGGTTCTCGAGGACCGCCTTTTCCGCGGCTCAACCGGAACCGCCGGCGAGATCGGCCACGTCGTCGTGACCCCCGAAGCGGGGCCGGCGGCGGAGATTCTCGAGCAGCACGGCGCTCGCTCCTCGCTTCTTGAAAACGCCCGACGCCTGATCCGCGCCAATCACGCCACGATTCTCACCGACCTCGTGGGCGGACAACTCGACACCCTCTCAATATCACACCTTCGCGACGCACTGGAGCAGGGCGACGCCATGGTCAGCGAACTCATCGACCACTCCGCCCGTCTCGTCGGCCTTTCCTGCGCCAACGTCGTTACCCTGCTCGGTCTCGACTGCATCGTCCTTGGCGGCGGTGTGACTGAGACCATCGGCGAACCCTACCTCCGCCGTGTGCGGACCGCCTTCGATCGCTACGTCTTTCCCGACCAGTGCCGCGCCTGCGCCCTGGTGCCGACGGCTCTGCGCGACAACGCCGGCATCATCGGCGCTGCCGCGCTGGCCCGGGCCCGATTCGCCTAAGCGCCATGACTACCACCGCCTCCGAGCCCGTCTGGTACACCCTCACACCGCAGGACGCCGTTCTGCGGGACGTCGAGTGGCTGCTGGTCGACGGCTTCGGCGGTTTCGCCATGGGCAACGCGGCCGGCATGCCGGACCGCCGCTATCACGGGCTGCTCATCGCCGCCTCCACGCCCCCGGTCGGCAGGATCATGGCGCTCAACGGCGTCGTCGATGAAGTCGTGATCGCCGCCCCGGGCCAGCCCGCTCGCACGATCGCACTCTGCACCTTTCAGTTCCGCGATGGAACGCTTGCGCCTGACGGCGCGACCCGGCTGATTCGCTTCGAGAAGGGCCTGGGCCACTGCGCCTGGACCTATCGCCTCGATGATGCGCTCACAATCACACGCACACTTCGCCTCGGCTGGCGCAGCGGCGGCGCGGAACTCACCTGGTCGCTCGACGGCGAGCTGCCGAAATCCGCCTCGGTCACTTTGCGGCTTCGACCCCTGCTGCGGCTGGCCGACATGCACAAACTCTCGACTGATGAGTCGCGGGTCTTTCAACTGGACCTCGATGAAGATGTCTTCACCCTTCGCGCCAAGGGAGAGGCCCATCTCCTGCACCTGCACTGTCCGAATGCCTCCTTCACCCCCGACCCGGACTGGTGGCGTGACTTTCACTACCGCCAGGAGACCGATCGCGGACAGGAGGATCGCGAAAGTCTCTACTGCCCCGGGGCGTTTGTCCGGCCCATGCAGCTCAATCGCCCCGCGCGACTCCGGGCCTGGCTCAACGACGCCGTGCCGCCTGCAACGATCACCTCGGAGCCGCGCTCACGCCACCTCACCCTCTGCCGCGAGGCGCTTGCTGCGACGAATCCCGCGCTGGCCTGCCGACAGGACCTGCTCGCCGCAGCCGACGACTTCGTCGTGCCGCGAAGAGTGGGGGAGCAGTCGCTGATGACGATCATCGCCGGCTATCCGTGGTTTACCGACTGGGGTCGCGACACCATGATCGCCCTGCCGGGACTGCTGCTGACGACGCATCGCTTCGATGAGGCCCTCGACGTGCTGCGCGCCTTCGCCTCGCATTGCCGAAACGGGCTGATCCCCAACCTCTTCGACGATCAGCAGGGCGCTGCCCACTACAACACCGTTGACGCCTCCCTCTGGTTCTGCCACGCCGCCTGCGAATACCGGCGCACCAGCGGCAACACGGCCGCGTTCACCGAACACCTCCGCGACGCCTGCCTTGAGATCCTCGTCCGCTACCGAGACGGCACCGACTTCGGCATCCGTATGGACCCCCTCGACGCCCTCATCATTGCCGGCGACGACGCAACGCAGCTGACCTGGATGGACGCAGCGCGCGACGGCGTGGTCTTCACCCCGCGCGGAGGCAAACCCGTCGAGATCAACGCCCTCTGGCACCACGCCCTGCGCAGCGTCGCCGTGGCCCTCATGGATGATGAGCCCGATGTCGCCTCCAGTCTCAACGCCCTGGCCGCCCGCGCCGGCCGCAGTCTCAATCGCCTCTTCTGGAACCCCGACGACGGCTGTCTGGCCGATCTGCTGACACCGCGCCCCGCCGCCGTCGCCCACCGGCCCCCACAATGGACGCAGGATCGCGCGATCCGGCCCAACATGCTCTTTGCCGTCTCGCTGCGCCACTCGCCCCTGCCGACCGATCGCCGGCTCGCCGTCGTTGAGGTCGCCCGGCGGAAACTGCTCACCCCGGTCGGCCTGCGCACCCTCGATCCCGCCCACCCTGCCTACCGCCCCCGCTTTGAGGGCGACATGACCAGCCGTGACTCCGCCTACCACCAGGGAACCGTCTGGCCGTGGCTGATGGGCCCCTACGTCGAAGCGCTTCTTCGTGCCAACGACTTCTCCGACGAGGTACGGGCTGAAGCGAAATCCCTTCTCGAAGGTCTTCGACGACAGATGCTGCCGCCGCGTGCGCCCACGCTCGGCCAGATCGTCGAGGTCTACGACGCCGACGACACGCCAGACCGGCCGCGACGCCACGGCGGGACTGCCGCCCAGGCCTGGTCGGTCTCGGAACTGCTGCGCTGCCTTGCTCTGCTCGATGCGCCGCCGGAGGCCCGTTGATCAGGCCCGTTGGCTCTGCGCCGCCTCGACGCCAAGCGAGTGCGTCTGCCCTGTCTCCCGCTGTGAAACCAGTCCGGGAGGCGCATCGGCGAAGGTGAAGTTGAACATGTCGGCAAAGGTCGGCTTCTCGATGTCCTCAGAGCGCTGCACGACCGCCGCGACCTCTTCCTTGGCGCGCTGCTGCAGCGCCTCTTCCTTCTTCTCGTTCCACAGCCCCTCGGCCTCCAGCCACTTCCGCAGCCGAAGCAGCGGATCACGCTTCTTCCAGGCCTCCAGCTCCTCCGAGTCGCGATACCGGCGTGCATCGTCGGCCGTGGTGTGATCGCCCAGGCGGTAGGTCAGGAACTCGATGAAGGTAACCTTCGATTCCTTCCGCGCTTTGGCGATGGCATCCTTCATCACCTTGACGCAGGCGAAGAGATCGTTGCCGTCGCACTGGATGCATTCAGCGCCGTAGGCCAGCCCGCGCTGCGCGTAGGTCTCTGCGGCGCTGTTGCGCGTGTTCGGCGTCGAGATGGCCCAGCCGTTGTTCTGGCAGCAGAAGACGACCGGCAGGTTCAGCGTCGTGGCGAAGTTGATCGCCTCGTGGAAATCGCCCTCGCTCGTAGCCCCGTCTCCGAAGAAGGTCACGGCCACGTTCTTCTCGCCCTTGAGTTTCCCCGCCCAGGCGAGGCCGGTTGCGTGCAGCATCTGCGTCCCGATGGGAATGGCAAGCGGTGTTGCACGCAGCGCCTCAGGGAAGCAGTTGCCGCGCTCATCGCCCATCCAGTGCCACAGGATGTACTCCATCGGCAGGCCGCGCAGAAACAGCCCCGCGTTCTCCCGGTAGCACGTCACCAGCCAGTCCTTCTGCTCCATGCAGTAGGCTGCGGCCGTGCTCGTCGCCTCCTGCCCCCAGTTCTGCGGGTAGGTTCCCATCCGCCCCGAGCGCTGCAGTTTGAATGCCACAAGATCAAACTCGCGGCACACCGACATGTGCTCATACAGCGCGACGACATCCTTCTTCGGAATCAGCCGCTCGCCCAGTTTGCGGTCGAACTTGCCGTTCTCATCCAGAATGCTGATGTGGTCGATCGAAGCCCTGTAGATCGTCTTAACCGGCATGCACCGTTCCCTTCACCTTCACATTCACGTCCGCATTCTCGCTCACACCGTGACCGATCACATCCTGCGCATATTCAAACGCCGCCGCATACGACGAACCGGCCGACTCGGCCCGCGAGAGAATCGTCAGCGTCGTCTCCTCGATCTGGGCGATTTTGCGGTCCAGATCCGTCTGGCTGTAGTTCAGCCACAGCCCCGCCAGCTGGATCAGTCCGCCCGCGTTGACGACAAAATCCGGTGCATAGGCGATGCCGCGCTCCAGCAGCGACCGCGCATTCTCAAAGGGCCGGTTCAGCACATTGTTGGCCGCCGGCACCAGCATCTCGCAGCGCAGGTCGCCGATGTTGTCTTCCCGGATCACGCCGCCCAGCGCACAGGGGCAGAGAATGTCGCACTCCGCAAAGAGAATCTCCTGCGGCGTCGTGATCGTCACGCCCAGTTCATCCTTTGCCCGGCTGACGCGGTCGGGGTTGATGTCCGTGGCGATCACCGTCGCCCCCTCGTTCCGCAGGATCGAGGCGAGATTGAAGCCGACATGTCCGAGTCCCTGCAGTGCCACCCGCAGACCCGAGAACTCAGGCGAACGGCCCTTGTGCCGCAGTGTCGCCCGCATTCCATTGGCCACGCCCCGCGCCGTGTACGGCGAGGGATCGCCCCCGCGCGAGATCGTCTCTCCACCCATCACATACGGCGTCTCCGCCGCCATCCAGTCGATGTACTGCGTGTCCACGCCGACATCCTCGGCCGCAATGTAGTCGCCGCGCAGCGTGTGGACGGCCCGGCCCATCGCCCGTGCGACTTCCTCCGAGGGCCGCGCTCCCGCCTCCTCGAGCATGATGACACTCTTGGCTCCGCCCATCGGCAGATGTGCCGCCGCCGCCTTGTAGGTCATCGCCTCCGACAGCCGCAGCACATCCTCCAGCGCCGCCTCCTCGGTGGCGTAGTTCCATCGACGCACGCCGCCCAGCGCCGGGCCGAGCCGCGTGTTGTGAATGGCGATGATGCCGCGCAGCCCGCACGAAGCGTCCTGCACGAAGAGAACCCGTTCATGCCCGCGTGCGGCCATCTGCTCAAATACCATGTCTGCTGCCTCTCATCTCTGGCCCGAGCAACCCGGACCCTGCCTGGAACTCCACACAACCGCACACGTTGCAGCCGTCGAATCGACGACGCTTACCGGGAGCCCGATGTCGCTGTGCCGGCTATCAGCGAACCGCTTCCGAACTGCGGAATCGCACTCTGATCCGGAACCCGACCCGTGCCCTTCGCAACCGGCGAGGACTCGGGAATGATGTAGTCGCCGTTGGGAAGAGAATCGGCATACTTCCGCACAGCCGCCGCCGTCTGCCGCATCGATTCGTCGATGTTGTCGTGCAGGTCGCGGATCTGCCGACGGAAATCATGCTCCGCCCAGCGGATGAAGTACTTGGCCACCGAGAGGTCGTAGGCGAGTTCCTCGCGGCCGTTGTTGCCGGCCCGGAGGTCGCGATCCAGCCGGGAGAGCACGGCGCCGCAGGCGTACAGGTAGATGGCGCACAGCGAGAGCCGCCGCTGCACGCACTGGCGAACCACGATCTGGTCCTCGTGGTCCTTCATCGCCACCTTCACCTCGTGGTTCAGGTCGCGGATCATGTTCTCGAAGATCGTCTGCTCCTCGATCAGTTCCGGGCTCAGGTGCGTCACCGACGGAGCCGGCCGGCGCATGCCCAGGAAAAGCTCCGCGCCGATCCGAAGCCCCTGGCTCCAGTACTTCGGCTGCATCGCGTTCTCCTTGATCTCGATGAGCGTCTCGCCCAGCTGCTTGGAGCCGTAGGCGAAAATAAACGAGTGCATCACCTCGTTGGCGCCCTCGACGATCGTCTGCAGCCGGCTGTCACGCCAGATGCGCTCCACGTCGTTTTCAGTCACGTTCGACTCGCCGCCCATGATCTGCACCGCCGCATCCACCGCGCGGTAGCCGAACTCCGAGCAGAAGACCTTGCACGCGGCGGTCTCCACCATGATGTCGGAGTCCTTACGATCAAGGATGCCCGTCGTGTAGAAGAGCATCGCGTCCATCGCGTACGTCCACGCCGCCATGTTCGCAAGGTTCTCCTGCACCAGCTCGAAGTCGCCGATGGCCCGCTCAAACTGGTACCGCGTCTGCGCCCACTTCGCCGCCTGCCGGTACGCCGCACGCGCCCCGCCCAGCATCCCCGCGCTGAGCGTGCAGCGGCCGAAGTTCAGGCACGAAAGCGCGACGTTAAGCCCCTTGCCCTCCTTGTGCAGCAGGTTCTCGCGCGGCACCCGGACGTTGCGCAGGTGAATCCGCCCCTGCCACGTTCCCCGGATCGCGCACTTGCTGCGGTTGCGGCTGTAGATCTCCACGCCCTCCATATCAGGCGTGACGATCAGCGCTGTGACCTGGTCCTTCTCCTTGCCCGTCTTCGGGTCCGTCAGACGCTGCTTGCACATGACCGTAAACAGCCCCGAAAGCGCCGCCGACGTCGACCACTTCTTCTCCCCGTTGAGAATGTAGTACTGCCCGTCCTCCGACACCGTGCACCGCGTCTGCTGACCGCCGGCGTCGCAGCCGACATCCGGCTCGCTCAGGCAGAAGGCGCTCAGCATGTCGTTGGCCAGGCGCGGCAGCCACCGCTTCTTCTGCTCCTCGGTGCCGAAGAGCATCAGCGCCTTGCAGCCGATCGACTGGTGCGCCGAAACCAGCACCGCCGTCGAGCCGCACTGCTCCCCGATCCGCGCCAGAATCCGGTTGTAACTGGTGATGCCGAAGCCGCCCCCGCCGTACTCCTTCGGGATCGTCATCCCCAGCACGCCCAGTTTGAAGAGCCGCTCAATCACCCACTGCGGAATCTCCTGCTTCTGATCGATCTCGATCGCAGGGTGCTCCGTCTTCATGTACTCGTCAACGGCCGCCAGCAGCTGGTCGCAGCGCGCCGTCTCTTCCGCGCTGCTCACCGGGTACGGAAACAGCAGGTCCTCCCGCACCCGCCCCCAGAAGAAGTTCTTGATCAGACCCATCTGTGCCGGGTCTGGCCCGATCATCTCCTCCGCCTGACGGATCTGCTTGCGATCGGCCTCGGAAATGTTCTTCAGTTTGTCCGCTGCGCTGACGGTCGTGCTCATTTCGTACTCCGGCTCCAGTTGATCAACCCGTTCCCGGCCTCACCCCTCCAGTCCCAGAGACACCCACGCCCCCAACCCCAGTCCGAAAACCGCCGCGTGCTGCACCGTCGAGCCGCTCAAGACCACCCCCTCCGCCATCGCCTGCGACCCCGCATCCCGCAGAACCGCACACAATGATCCCACCGCATCGCCCGACGATCGACGCCCGCCCCCTGTCGCACGCCGGCCCCGATCGGCTTCCGCCGGGCCGGTCTGACCGGTTTCGGCCGCATTATAGAGGATGTGCTCCACCTCGGGCCACTCCGCCCCTCGCCCCACCAGTTCCAGGCACCGCCGCCCCCCGAGACGCCGCAGCACCGCGATCGCCCCCTGCGAAAAGCCCTCCTGCCGCATCGCTCGATCCACCGCTGCCGCATCGCCCGTGCTCCGCGCCTTCTCCAAAGCCGCCATCGCCACCGCCCCGAAGAGCCGAGTCAGCAGACTCGGCCCGCCCTCCCGCTGCACGATCGGTACCCCGCCCAGCGCCTTGACCAGCGTCAATGCCGCCCCGACCGCACCGTCGCTGGTGAACTCACCCCGGATGACCTCGATCGCCGCCGATCCCGCCGGCTCCGCCGGCACAAACCCCACCAGACGCTCCGCATTAGCAACGCTGGCCGCGACCTCCGCCATCCCCAGCACCGGGTGAACGCTTGCGATCACCGCCTCCTCCGACGCATACGCGCTGACTGCCCGCAACGCCGCAACCTGCTCCACCCGGTCGTCCGACGCCGCAACCAGAAACACCTCCGCCTCGCACGCCGTCGTCTCCGGCCCGATCCGCTGCACCGTCGCCTTCTTCGATAGCCCCTTCGCAAGCCGCTCCGCCGCCGGCGTCTGCCCGTACACGGCGACCGTCGTCGCCGGCCGCGCCTCGCCGGCAAGCCGCTTCATCTCGCTCCGCACGACCGACCCGCGCGCAAAAAACGCCTCGAGCATCCCCGTGCTCTCAGGCGTTGCGCGCAACTCAACCAGAAACCGCCGCTCCGCGGCAAGCCCCGCCTCGTACCCCTCGCTCAGCCCGATCTCCACCGCGTCCAGCACCCGCTGTGCTGCCGGAAGACGCCGCACCGGCCGCGTCCTGACCCGCCGCATCCGCGCCAGCGACGACGCCACCGGCGCCGATCGCTCCTGGATTCGTCGGGCTCGTTTCGGCACGCCGCCGGCAATCATCGCCTCCGCCGCCTCCTGCAATCGCTCCGCCTCCACAACTGCGTCGACAACGCCGAGGCGTAGCGCCTGCGCGGGCGTCATCGTCCGCCCCGTCGCCGTCCGCCCGATGGCCGCTCCGGGCTCGGTAATTGCAGCCAGCCGCTGCGTCCCGCCCCACCCCGGAAGAATCCCCAGTTTCGCCTCCGGAAGCCCGATCTGGTAGGTCCGGCCTGTCGGCTTGACCGCGATCCGCGCGCTGCACGCAAGGCAGATCTCCAGCCCGCCTCCCAGCGCATCGCCGGAGATCACCGCCACCGTCGGACACTGCAGCGCCTCGATGCGGTCGAAGACCCCCTGCCCGAAGGCGAGGTACGCATCAAGCCCCACATCATCCAGCGAGCCGATCTCGTTGAGGTCCGCCCCGGCGACGAAGACGCGATCCGAGGCCGACCGCAGGATCACTCCCGATGGTCTCCCCGCCTCGATTTCCAGCAGGGCCGCATCAATCTCCCGCAGCAGGCGAGAGTCGAGGACGACGACGGGTTTGCCGGGTTGATCCAGCCACAGGGTGAAGACGCCGGTGGCGTCGTTCCGCTCCAGTTTGAGTGAAGTGCTCATGGTGCGGCATGGTAGTCGGGTCCGCGGTGTGGACCG
>CAZPFK010000065.1:0-1361 GCA_964585855.1 uncultured Vicinamibacteraceae bacterium | reverse complement strand
ACGAAAAAACCCGGCGAGGCGCTTGGCCTCGCACGGGTTATCTCGATCCTCGAGGTGGCGATCTCTCGCCTCCGATGTTCAGTTGTCCTTCCACTGCTCCTGGAAGAGCACCCAGTAATCGCTCGTGTACGCCTTGTCAGGGTCAACAGTCACCTGGCCGGCGTGGCCGTCCATAAAGCCCATTGAGTGCGTGTTCTTGGCGCCGTGGTGGGGGCGATCGGCCTCCTTGCGCTGCCAGAAGGTGAAGTCTGCACAATCGTCAAAGTAGGCGACGAACGATGAGGCGTAGGTGTTCTTCGCCCGGACGAAGAGTTTCAGTCCCTGGTCGAAGGTCTCAACGCCGTCAGCCTGATCGCTGTACGGGAAGTCTCCGCCCCCGTACCACGACAGGTTGAACATGTAGGTGGTGCCGACCGCGTAGTACGCGCTCATCGTTTCATTGATATTGCCGCTTCCGCCGTTGAGTTGGTAGTTGTAGGCAGTGTCGGACGGGCATTGGAAGATCGGGAACTCGTACTTTCCACGTTCTCGCAGTTCATTCCGGTTTGACATGGTCGGACTGCCAACTGGAAGATCAGGGTGTGCATACCCGTTCAGTGGGCGATTGTAACTCCACGGGGCGTACGTAAGGCCCATACCGCCTTCGATGGGTGTCCGACCGCCGTGCGTATAGCTGCTCAGGCCGCGGCTGCCCGGCGGCACCGCCGGCATCCTGTCGTTGTTGTCGTTGGCGTACAGCTCGTTGGCGATCATGATCTGCCGCATGTTGCTCAGGCAGTTGCCCACCCGAGCTGCCTCCCTCGCCCGCGACAGGGCCGGAAGCAGCAGCCCGATCAGAAGCGCGATAATCGAAATCACCACCAGAAGCTCAATCAGCGTGAAGGCCGAACGGCTCCGTGTACGCGTAGAGGAGGGACTCACCATGGATGCTTCACCTTTCAGGGATGTCGTCTGTCAATCGTCGCCCCGCCGTCGCGGAACGTCTGCAAGTTCCCGGTCACGAATCCGAATCACTCCCCCTCCCCGCCCTCTGCCGCAAGCCACCGGGCTGCATCATGCAGTTCCCCGGTCTTTCGTTTCAGGCCGTTGCACAGGGCGATGGGGTGTCTCGATCAACCGCCGCCGTCCCCTTCCTATTCCCCTCCACGGTGCGCACGGAGGAGATTTCGGGGCTCCCGGCAGCGATTCCGGTATTCTCTCCCGACAATACGCCCCGGGCCACTATTCGGTTCTGGAAAAATCTTCGCTGCCTCCCTGTCAAGACAGGCAATCTGCGCGAGGTCTGAACGCGACCTGCAGGGCCGGGAATGACAACCCGCCCCGGCCGAAGCCGGAGCGGGCGAAAGTCTCGATCCCGAGGG
>CAZPFK010000064.1:0-14432 GCA_964585855.1 uncultured Vicinamibacteraceae bacterium | reverse complement strand
CCCCC
Source organism: uncultured Vicinamibacteraceae bacterium (assembly GCA_964585855.1). Taxonomy (GTDB): domain Bacteria; phylum Planctomycetota; class Phycisphaerae; order Phycisphaerales; family UBA5793; genus CAZPFK01. The sequence continues at coordinate 14,427 of CAZPFK010000064.1, read as the reverse complement.
TTTGACGGAACCGCACGCCTCCCGCAGCGTTTTCTGTAGCGGCATCAGCCGTTTCAGGAGAACACCCCATGCCCCGCCGCCCCGCCCAGGCACTCATCGTGCCCCTCTCGGCCCTCGTCCTTTCCGCCTCCCCCTCCCTCGCCCAGGAGCGATACCGCCTGGTCATCCTCCCCCCGGCCGACGGGCACACCTCCGCCTTCCCCACCGACATGAATGAGCAGGGGCTGATCGTCGGCTATGCCGGCATCGAGCCGCTCGACCCCACCGCCGATCCGATTGCCGTCAATACGGCAACGCAGCAGGTCTTCATCGCACCGTCGGCGACCGACTCCTCCAACTTTCCCCTCGGCATCGGCACACCCGCCCTTGTCGCCGGTACGACGCTCTACCAACCCTGCGCCTGGGTGCGCGGCGTGCCGCGCATCCTGCGACCGGCCGGCGGCCTTCCCTCCGGTTTCGCCAACGACGCCAACGCCTCAGGAGTGATCGTCGGCGTCACCTACAACGACTTCACGGGCCGGCAGTTTCCAGCCGCCTGGCCCAACGCCGCCGCCTACGGCGTCCACCTGACGGGCCTCGGCGGTTCGCGCAACGGCGTCTGCCACGCGATCAACGAGAACAACCAGATCGCCGGCGTCATCGAGGGCATCGGCGGTTTCGGCTTCGTCGGCGTGCGCTGGGATGATCCCTTCGCCGCGCCGCTGCCGGTAGCGCCGCTTGCGGGCGGGATCAACAGCGAAGTGATCGCCATCAACGAGATGGGCGATCTCGCGGGACGGACCTCCTTTGCGGACTTCTCCATCGAGGCGATTGCGATGTTTGCCGACCAGGGGACGACGGTCGCCCTCGGCGGTCTCGGCGGAACGTATTCCTTCGCCCATGACCTCAACGACCTGCGGCAGATCGTCGGTGTGGCGAACACACCGGAACTTGAGGGACATGGTTTCCTCTGGCAGGACGGCGTACTGAGTGATCTCAACGACCTGATCGACGAGGCCAACGGGGAGTACGACTACGTCGGCTCAGCCGTCGCCATCGACAACCAGGGGCGCATCGCGGTCGAGGTCGTCGTCGAGTCATCCTTCCCGCAGGTCCACCGCATCGGCTTCCTCGTGCCGATCCGGTGAGGGAGGGCTCAGCGGCGTTCCGTGATCTGCAGGAGCCCGGCGTCGATGTATTGTCCGCCGGTTGTCTGCCGACAGTGGATCGCAATGACGTTCTCGCCCTGGCGCAGCAATCCCTCCGGGATCACCGCCGTGCGGTAGGAGGTCGTGTATCCGAGCAGCGAGAGGGCGTGCTGGCCGTTGAGATAGACCTCGGCGTCCTCATCGTGGTGGATGGAGAGCATGATCTCGTCGTTGTGCAGCACCGACGCCGGCACGTTGAAGGATCGTCGGAGCCAGATGTCCGACGAATCCCATGTCGTGCGGACGACGGCACCGGGTGTGCCGTCGGTGCCGAAGCCGCCCGGTCCTGACTTCCATTCGGAGTCGTCGAAGTCCGGCTGCTCCCAGCCCTCGCCGGGCGATTGCGTTGTGTACCGCCAGTTCATGGCCCGGCGTTGCGAGGTGGGCAGCACGGCATCAACGACAGGGGAGCGTGCGTACACCACGGCATGCAGTTTTCGGAGCACGTTGGGGCTGATCTTCGTGACCGCGCGGTCGTAGGTCATCAGACCGTTGACCTCACCCTCGACGTCCGTCGTCTGCGTGTAGACGGCCGCGGCGAGGCCCTCTGGAATCAGAAGGCGCAGGCTGACGATCAGATCCCGGTACGCCCGCGCGAAGACCGCCTCACTCTCGAAGGTGCGGTAGCCCCAGTTGCGGTCCTGCTGCCAGAGGTGGCCTTCCATCGGCAGGCCGAGCCCGCCGAACTCGCCCAGCACCGCCGCGCGCCCGTCGACGGGGTCGAAGACGCCGGGGCCGGGGTAGTTGTGCATGTCGTGCATGTGGCCGACGCCGAAGTCCTGCCAACCGCTGGGGCCGTCCACGAGGCGGGTGGGGTCGTAATCGATGACCCACTGCAGGATCTCATTCGTGTCGTGCTGCCCCCAGCCCTCATTGAAGGGAACCCACACGACAATCGAGGGGTGATTGCGCAGCGCATCAATCATCGCCCGCAATTCGGTGCGGAACTGGGTGCTGGTCTCGCCGGAGATTTCAAGGTCCGACGCCGAGCCGGGACGCAGGAAATGCTCTTCGCCGGCCTGTGAGAAGGAGGGCATGTCCTGCCAGACCAGCAATCCGAGGCGGTCTGCCCAGTAGTACCACCGCGCGGGCTCGACCTTCACGTGCTTGCGGGCCATGTTGAAGCCCATCGCGAGCGTCATCTCGATGTCGTAGCGCAGCGCTTCATCGGTCGGCGCGGTGTAGAGACCGTCCGGCCACCAGCCCTGATCCAGCAGGCCGAAGTGAAAGGTCGGCTTGCCGTTGAGAAAGAGCCGCACGTAGCCGTCATCGGCCATCCGAACGTCGATGTCGCGCAGGCCGAAGTAGCTGGCGACGGCGTCATCGCCGGCGGTGATCCGCAGGTCGTAGAGGAAGGGTGAGCCGGGCGACCACGCCTTTGCATCGGGGATGGCGAGGCGGATCGGTTCATTGCTGACGCCGTCTGCCGAGGCGACTTCCCGGTCGCCGTCGAAGACTGTAATCGAAACGTCCGTTGCTTCTGAGGTCTCCGTGCGGATCGTAACGGAGTGATTCTCGAACTCGGGGGTGATGTGCAGACGGGAGATGTGATTCTCCGGTACGGTTTCCAGCCACACCGTCTGCCAGATGCCCGTCACGGCCGTGTAGAAGATTCCCTGCGGGCTGAGCACCTGCTTGCCGCGCGGCTGCGCGCCCTGATCGGTCGGGTCGGTGACGCGCACGACCAGCGTCTCCGTGCCGGTTCCGGTCAGCGCGTCGGTGATGTCGAAGGAGAAGGGGTCGTAGCCGCCGCGGTGTCGGCCGATCTCCGTGCCGTTCACGAAGACCGTCGTCTCCCAGTCCACGGCTCCGAAGTGCAGCAGCACACGTCGGCCGGGTCCGGCAGCGGGAGAGTCGAAGGTCCGCCGATACCAGAGCGACTGCGTGGGTTGCACGGATCGCTGCACGCCGCTGAGGTGCGACTCGATGGGGAAGGGAACCAGGATCTCGCCTTCGAAGTCAGCGGGTTGGTCAGCGCCGCCGTCGGTGAGGGCGTATTCCCAGGGGCCGTTGAGGTTGGTCCACTGCTCGCGGACCAGTTGCGGTCGCGGATACTCAGCCAGCGGCTGATCGGCGGAGACATCATCGGCAAAACGCGTACGCATCGGCGTCTCGGGGCCGGGCTGCATCATGGTGATCGCGGAGGCGAGGGCAAGCAGCAGGGCGGTCACGTTTGAACTCCTCTCTTTCTCGGGAGGGTCACGGCGGCGGTCGGCGCGGGATCGCCGTGGATGGTCGGGTCGGCGAAGGCCAGTCGGGTGCGCATGGCGGCGATGGCGTCGGCGTTGTTGTCGATGAGGACGGCGCTTCGATTGTTGCGAACTGCCGCCTCGCCCGTCGTGCCGCTTCCGGCAAAGAAGTCGAGGAGGCGATCGCCGGGGTTGGAGTGGACGCGGACGATGCGGTTGAGAATCGCCAGCGGCTTCTGCGTCGGGTAGCCGGTCTTCTCCCGCCCGGTGGGGCTGACGATCGTCTGCCACCATGTGTCCGTCGGCGTCTTGCCGCGCCGGGCCTTCTCCGGCGTGACCAGTCGCGGCGCGAGGTAGGGGATGCGGTCAATTGCCTCATAGTTGAAGGTGTAGCGCTTCGGATTGCGGGCGTAGAAGAGGATGGTGTCGTGCTTGGGAGACCATCGTCTGCGCGTTCGCGCGCCGTAGTCGTAGGCCCAGATGATCTCGTTGATGAAGCACTCCCGTCCGAAGATCTGATCGAGCAGCACCTTGATGTAGTGCACTTCGCGGAAGTCCAGGTGCACGAAGAGCGAGCCGTCAGGCGTCAGGAGGCGATGGGCTTCAAGAAGTCGCGGAGCGAGAAATGCAGGGTAGTCGCTGAATGCATCGTCGTATGCGGCACCGTTGGTGGCCGTGGTGCGGTAACGAAGGCCGTAGAAGCCGCGTCGGTCGCCGTCTTCATCCCGCGCGGTGGTGTAGTGCGTCCGTCGCTGCGCCCTGCCGGTGTTGAAGGGCGGATCGATGTAGATCAGGTGAAACGATGCGTCGGCAAGGGTGCGCAGGATCGGCAGGTTGTCGCCGAAGTGGATGTCGAGGGTCGGGGGCACGGCATCGAAACGGTAGCGCGTTCAGTCGTCGGCCTTGTCGGAGTCCTTGATGACAAACCGCGCCTCCAGCCGGGCGACCTCCGAGGCCAGCCCCGCCAGCGTGACGGAGCGAAGCACTTCGTCGAAGTCCTTGTAGGCGGCCGGTGCCTCGTCGATGGGGTAGCGGCGACAATTGGTGAGGATGTCGCGGTCGGCAAAGGACGCGTCTACCGCCCCCTGGTCGAGCGCCCGGGCTGCGGCCTTTCGGCCCATGGCCCGCCCCGCGCCGTGGTTGACGCTGTAGCAGGAGAGTTCAGCCCCCGGATCGGCCACCATCACGGCCGAGCCCGCCTGGGGATTGCCCGGCAGCAGGATCGGATGGCCGGTCTCGGAGAAGGGGGTTGCCTTCAGTCCCGGATGGCCGGCCGGGAAGGCCCTCGTCGCGCCTTTGCGATGGACCCATTCGAGGCGGTTGTCGATGGGTTCCTGCCGGGCGATGTTGTGGCTGATGAAGTAGACGAGCCGGCCCGTGATTCCTGGAAAGACCTCCTGAAAGGCCTCCAGCACCAGCGCGTTGATGAGCAAGTGGTTGACGGTGGCGAAGTTCGCCCCCATGGCCATGTCGTCGAGGTAGGCGTCGGCCTCCGGAGTTCCCAGCGGCGCGTGAACGAGGTGCCGGTCATTGCCGGGATAGGGAATCCGCCAGGTCTTGAAGTGGTCCTGCAGGGCGCGGAACTGCGCAGAGGCAAGAGTGTGGCCGAGCCCCCGCGAGCCACAGTGGGAGAGAAACGCCACGTTGCCGTCGCGCAGCCCGAAGACCTCAGCGACCTGCCGTGCGCGGTCGCTCTCAGCCAGGCGAACGATCTCGCACTCGCCGAAGTGGTTGCCGCCCCCGTAGGAGCCGAGCTGGCGGATCTTCTCCGGCAGAGCGCCGGCGAAGCGCTCGTCACGAAGGTGAATGCTCAGTCGCCGGGCAAGGGCCTCTGCCGAACCGTCATGTCCGACGTGGGCGCTGTCTTCGCAGCGATCGGCCCACTCCCTCGGGATTCCCAGCGACTCGCAGACCTCGGGCGAGGCCCCCTCGGTGATCGCCGCTCGGCCGGTGTCGGCATCAACGGGTCGTCCCTTGCGGACATGGCGCTGGCCGCGTCCGGGCCCGGTGGGGGTGCGCTCGCAGATGGCGTCAATGAGCGCCCGGCGGGTGGATCGGTCGGCGATTGCCTGCTCATCGAGGTCCAGCGCCAGGAGACTCATGGAGCACTTGATGTCCACGCCGACCGGGCCGGGGTAGATGTGACTGCGGCTGGTCAAAACGCTGCCGACCGGCGCGCCGAAGCCGACATGGGCGTCGGGGTTGAGGACGACGCGGGAGACGCCGGGCGCGAGGGCGGAGTTGACGGTCTGCTCCAGGCATCCTGCGTCGAAGGACCGGCGGATCGCCTCGGTTCCGATGACCGTTACCGGGCGCGAATGGTCCGGCAGCGGCAGGATGGCGGTTGCCTCGCCGGTCTCGATGAAGGGGGAGTTCGTGGTCATGCTGGAGCGTCGGTGTCGGGGAGGATGGGGCGACGGTGCGGGAAGTCTCGCGGCGGGTACATCACGGCATCACAATCGAGGCACCGCCAGTACCTTCCGTCGCAGCAGCCGCCGAGAATCACGCGCTTCTCGTCCACAAGCCGCATGAGCTCCTCATCCTCGAAGTTCGGCAGCCCCTGCATGACCCAGGCGACGCGCGCAGAGCCGCACGTCGTGCAGGCGGGCGGGTTGTCGCAGGAATGCGTCATGGATGCTGGCTCACGCTCACGGTTGACTTGTGTCAGCAGGCGGATAAGTTTACGCCCAGTCGGCAAAGTGCCGATACGTAAGGTTGAGATGATGTTGTTCCAGCCCACCGGAAAGAAGGCCAAGGCTAAGCGAAGCGCGGACGCGTCCGTGGCGATCGCTGTTGCTGCAGCCGGGCTGGCCTGACTCCCGACCTGACACTGTAGAACAGAACCGATCAGAGCCCCCGGACGCGTCGCCCGGGGGCATGTTGTTTTTTCACCATGTCCTGAAAGGAGCCTTTGCCATGACTGCCCTCAATACCGCTGCTGCCGTGGAGTGCCCGGAGTGCGGGGGAGCCGTTCGCTTCGAGCGGGCGCCGATCCGCAGCGAGGTCGTTTCCTGCCGCGAGTGCAGCGCTGATCTCGAAGTCACCGCCACCAGCCCGCTGCGTGTCGAACTGGCCCCCGAAGTCGAGGAAGACTGGGGCGAGTGACCCCGCCGCCTCAAGGACTTTCCCGAATTTCCCGCACTGAGAAGGATGGATGGCCATGAAACTGGCAATGCTCCACGCGCGGCTGCGCGTGGAGGAGAGACTGCTCCTGGAGCGATTCCAGGAGCGCGGTGTCGAGGTCGATCTCATCGAACTGCGCGATGTGATCCTGAACCCGGAGTCGGCCGGCCGCTGGTCGGAGTACGACCTCGTTTTGGATCGCTGCCTCAGTCTCACCGGATCGCTCACCGCTGTTCGCGTGCTCGAATCCCTCGGCCTGCGCTGCGTCAACGCCGCCTCGGCGATCGACGTCTGCAGCGACAAGCTCCGCACAACTCTCGCCCTGCTCCGCGCCGGCGTGCCCACCCCGCAGACGCGCATCGCCGTCAGCGTCGAGGCCGCGCTGTGCGCCATCGAGGAAATGGGCTATCCCGTCGTGCTCAAGCCCACCGTCGGCTCCTGGGGCCGGCTCATGGCCCGCATCAACGATCGCGACGCGGCCGAGGCCGTGCTGGAGCACCGCGAGACGCTCGGCTCGGCGCAGCAGCACGTCTACTACGTGCAGGAGTACATCGACAAGCCCGGCCGTGACATCCGCGTCTTCATCGTCGGCGGGGAGGCGATCGCCGCGATCGTTCGCACCAGCGACCACTGGGTCACCAACACCGCCCGGGGCGCCAAGGCCTCCGGCCACACCGTATCTCCCGAGATCGCCGACCTCTGCACCCGCGCCGTCGCCGCCGTCGGGGCCGACATCGCCGCTGTGGACCTGCTTGAGTGCCCGCATCGGGGCCTGCTTGTCAACGAGATCAACCACTCCATGGAGTTCCGCAACAGCATCGACACGACCGGCGTGGACATCCCCGGGCGCATCGCTGACTTCATCTGCACCACGGCCGAGGCCCGGCCCGCGCTTGCGGGGGCGGCGTCATGATCCGCGCCTCGATTGTCGGCGGAACCGGCTACACCGGCGGCGAGTTGCTGCGCCTGCTGCTGGGCCATCCTGAAGCTGAAGTGGCGCAGGTCACCAGCCGCAGCGAGGCCGGGCAACCCGTGCATCGCCATCATCCCAATCTGCGGGGTTGTTTCGATCTCTGTTACAGTCCGCCAATCGAGCTTCAGCCCGCCGATGTCCTCTTCCTCTGCATGCCCCACGGCGAAGCGGCCGGCGACATCGGGCGCTACCTCGATCTCGCCCCGCTGGTGGTCGATCTCTCCGCCGACTTCCGTCTGCGCGATGCCGCCGCCTACGAGCGCTGGTACGGATCGCCGCACCCCGCCCCCGATCGCCTCGCATCGGCCGTCTACGGTCTCCCCGAACTCTCCCGCAGCCGGCTGCCCGGCGCCCGGCTCGTCTCAGGCGTCGGTTGCAACGCCACCGCGATGATCCTCGCCCTCCTGCCCCTGGCCCGTGCCGGCCTGATCGAATCGGTCGTCTGCGATCTCAAGGTCGGCTCTTCCGAGGCAGGCGCGACCGCCTCACCCGCCTCCCACCATCCCGAGCGCTCCCGCGCCGTCCGCACCTACAGCGCCGCCGGCCACCGCCACAGTGCCGAGGTGCTGCAGGCCTTCGGCGAGATTGATCTGGACGTCACCGTCACCGCCATCGAACTGGTCCGGGGCGTTCTCTGCTCCGCCCATGTTCGCCCCACGCAGCGCCTCGACGATCGCGACCTCTGGCGGCTCTACCGCGAGGCGTACGCTGATGAGCCCTTCGTCCGCATCGTCCGCGATCGCACCGGCCTCCACCGTTTCCCCGATCCCTCCATCCTCGCCGGCTCAAACTTCGCCGATGTCGGCTTTGCCGTTGATGAGCGCTCCGGGCGAATCCTCGCCCTGGGCGCCATTGACAACCTCGTCAAGGGCGCGGCCGGTTCGGCCGTGCAGTCCATGAACCTCGCGCTCGGCCTCGACGAACGGGCCGGGCTGACCTTTCCCGGCCTTCACCCGGCCTGAAGGAGATGTGCGCACTCATGTCAGAGACTCTGGTAATCAAGATCGGCGGCGGCGAGGGCATCGAACTGCCGCCCCTGCTGGAAGAAGTTTCCGGGCTGGTCCGCAGCGGCCGGCGCCTCGTCCTTGTCCACGGCGGCTCGCACGAGACCAACGTGCTCTCGGAACGCCTCGGCTGCTCGCCGCGCTTCATCGAAAGCCCCGGCGGGCAAGTCAGCCGACGCACCGATCGGCAGACGCTTGAGATCTTCGAGATGGTGTACTGCGGCCGGATCAACAAGAGCATCGTCGAAAGCCTGCGCCGCCTCGGCGTGGATGCACTCGGCCTCAGCGGCATCGACGGCGGCCTCTGGACTGGCACGCGTAAGGAAGCCATTCGAGCCGTCGAGAACGGTCGAACCATCCTGATCCGAGACGATCTGAGCGGTCGGGTCGATTCCGTCGACGCCCGACTGCTCAATCTCCTGCTCGACGACGGCCGGACCCCCGTCCTCACGCCTCCGGCGATCACGGCCGACGGCACAGCGATCAACGTTGACGCCGATCGCGCGGCCGCCGCAACGGCCGTGGCTCTGAGGGCAGACGCGTTGCTGCTGCTCTCCAATGTGCCGGGTGTCCTCGCTGATCCGAAGGATGCCTCAACGCTCCTCTCCCGCGTCGAGGAGATCGGAACGGTCCGCGCTGCCGCGCAGGGCAGGATGAAGAACAAGGTGCTCGCTGCCGAGGAGGCGATCAACGGCGGCGTCTCCCGGGTCGTCATCGGCTCCGCCCTGGGCTACGGCGCGATCGCCCGCGCCCTGGCCGGAATCGGAACCGTCTTCGAGGGAGCGGCCGCGTGATCACCGATGCAGCAGCCGTCGACTTCCTGCATCGCCTCGTCGCTGTGCCCAGCACCTCAGGCGATGAGGCGGCGGCCGTGACGCTCTTTGTCACGAAGGCGCAGCGCCTCGGCTTCAGCGTACAGACCGACGCCGTCGGAAACGGCATTGCGGTGCGCGGCAACGGCCCCATCGAAATCGTCCTCCTCGGACACATCGATACCGTGCCGGGGCGCATTCCCGTTCGACTCACCGACGGAGTGCTCCACGGTCGCGGCTCCGTCGATGCCAAGGGACCGCTGGCCGCTCTACTCTTCGGTGCCGCACGCGCCCGGATCAGAGAGCAGGTCCGGCTCATCGTCATCGCCGCCGTCGGCGAGGAGACGCCCCACTCACCGGGTGCAACCTATGTTCGCGATCGCCTTGCGCCCGCCGCCTGCATCATCGGCGAGCCCAGCGGCTGCGATGGCGTCACGCTCGGCTACAAGGGACGTCTTCTCGTTGAGGCCGCCTGCACGCGTCCGAGTTCACATACCGCCGGCCCGGAGGCCTCGCCTGCCGACCTGCTCTGCGCCTGGTGGAGTGCGGTTCTCAATGATGCAGAGCAACGAAACGCCCCGGCGAAGGGCCTCTTCGACCGACTGCAGGCCTCAATCCGTTCGATGCACACCGACTCCGACGGGCTTGCCGATTCTGCGTCAATGACTGCCGGCTTCCGCCTCCCGCCCGGCCTCGAGCCGGCCGAACTCGAAGCCGCGCTGACGGCACTGACCGCGCCCGGGATCTCGCTGCGCTTCGCGGGCCACACGCCCGCGCATGCAACCGACCGCAACGACCCCGTCGTCCGCGCCCTTTCCTCAGCCATCCGTGCCGCCGGCGGGTCGCCCCGGCCCAAACTCAAGACGGGAACCGCCGACCTCAACGTCGTCGGTCCGGCCTGGAAGTGTCCGATCGCCGCCTACGGCCCGGGCGACAGCGCCCTGGACCACACGCCCGAGGAACGCATTGAGATCGCCGAGTACCTGCGTTCGATCGACATCCTCGCCGACGCCCTCTCGATGCTGGGGCGCGAACTCACGGTACCGGCGGAGTCGCGGCCGGCCGTCGCGCCAGCCGGATCGGGAAGGACATCAGGTAGAGCATGAGGAACCACGCGATCACGAACTCGCGGAACTCGCTCGTGCCGTACTCGATGGTGATTGGTGTATCGATCTGATCGATGAATCGAACGACAAGGAACCACGCCGCCGCTCCCCAGCACATCGCCGGCGCGAGCACCGTTGCAGTCAGGGAGTCGCGCGCAGGCGACTTACCGAGCTTCCACAGCACCACGGGAAGAATCAGTCCGGCAAGGATGATGAAGGTCTCAACCGCAGCCCGCGGCTTCTGATCCAGCCATGAACTGATGTTGTGAAGATTCGCCTCGTTCTGGTCGTTGACCTCGGCCAGTGCTTCGGGCGTCTCGTACCCGAGGTACCACTGTCCCCAGCTGCACTCCTCACCGGCAAAGTAGATGCACGCCAGCGTCCACAGCAGCAGCCATCCCCACGACGCCGCTGACGGAAACCGTCGGCGATATCGAACAAGCGCGAAGATGGCCGCGAGAATCCCCGGAATCAGCGCGGCGACCGTCAGGTGCTCGACGAGCCCGGCCGTCTCCAGATCATCCTTCCGCGTGATGTCCTGGAAAAGCGGGAGATCGATCACCGCCACGGCCGCAAAGATGACCGCAAGAATCACCGCAATCGTGTTGGCCGTCAACGCCGCCGGCATGGGAGCAGTTCCGGAATCAGGGGGGCAATTGTCAGGTATTAGCGTAGCGTCCGGCGAACCGCTTTCCCCCTCTCCGCGTTCAATGACAATCCGTCGAACCCTCCAGTCACTTTCGAGGTCATTCAATGCACACCATCCCTTCCTTCTTCATCCTTGCGGCCGCCTCGCTCCTCCTGCTCCTGCCCGCCTGCTCGACAACCTCCGTCAACTCGGAGGCCTCGAACCACGAGGGACCCGGTCTTCCCGTCGGAACCGTCGCGCCCGATGCGACAGTCACCGCCTCGGACGGTCGTCCCGTCAGTCTCGCCTCGCTCTACAGCGACGGCCCCGTCGTGCTGGTTTTCTATCGCGGCGGCTGGTGCCCGATCTGCGTCCGCGCCCTGGCCGACTGGAGCGAACACTTTGACGACCTCGAAAACGCCGGCGGCCGCTTCGTCGCCCTTACGCCGGAGAAGCCTGACCTCATGGTGCAGACGAAAGCGCGCAGCGAGGCCGACTACGAGGTCTACAGCGACGGCGCCTTTGAAGCAGCGCACGCCTTCAACGTCCACTTCGTCGTCGATGATGAGACTCGCGCCCGCTACGGCGACTACGGCCTGGATGTCGGCGCCGCCAACGTCAGCGGAACCTGGGAGCTCCCGGCCCCGGCAACCTTTGTCATCGACACCGACGGCGTGATCCGATGGGTCCACGCCGACTGGGACTACACGAAGCGGGCGGACCCGGAGGAGGTCATCGCCGCAGTCCGCGAACTGACGGGGCGATAATGAGTGGGCCCCGGTCTGAAACGAGAGAGCCCGGACGCCTCTGCGCCCGGGCTCTTTGCATGTGTGCTGTTGTATGCGGTTGCGGCTATTCGTCTGCCCGCGAGAGCGTCCAGTACTCGACTTCAACCGGCGCCTGGCGTCCGAAGATAGTCACCAGCACCCGCACGACGCCCTTGTCGGGGAAGAATTCATCCACCGTTCCCTCGTAGTTCTCGAAGGGTCCTTCCGTGATCTTCACGTGGTCGCCCTTCTGGTACTCCATCTTCACCTGCGGGCCTTCCTCGGGCTTGCGGGCGTCGTAGAGCATCTTCTCCACTTCAGGGAGCGACATCGGGGCCGGCCTTCCGGCGGTGCCGACGAAATCGCCGACGCCTGTCGTCTCCTTGATCAGGAAGAAGACGTCCTGCGGAATTCGGCCGTCGGGCTCGAGTCGCATCTCAACGAAGACGTAGCCCGGATAGAGCTTGGTCTCGGTGATCCGCTGCTTGCCCCCCTTCATCGACTTGGTCTTTTCCGTCGGCACGAGGATCCGGCCGACCAGGTCGGTCATGCCCTCGATCTGTACCTTGCGCAGGAGCGTCTCGCGGACCGAGCCCTCCTTGTTGGATGCTACCCGGAGGACGAACCAGTTCATGCCCGGGCGGGTCAACGGCTCCTCTTCCTCGGAGCCGGCATCGCCGGACGCAGGCGCTGCATGGGCCGCATCGACCGAGAGAGCGGGATCGGACACAGTGGACTTCGGATCAGACTCGGAGGGGAAACTCACGGAAGCAGCCTCTCAGCAGGGTGAAAAAGACGGGTCTTCGCAGCCGTCAGGCCGCGAGCCGGGTCATTCTAGGTCTTGTGCCGCCAGGCCGGACCGGGCGGCCGGAGCGTCAGTTGAAGAGATCGCGGAAGAACCCGACCACGGCGCTGTCGCCATACAGCACGCCGACGAGTTTGAAGATCTCCGCGAAGAGGATGTCAACGACAAAAAGGATCATCGCGATCGCCAGCGCCACGATGATTACGACCCAGGTCGAGCCGATGATCTCCCGCCTCGTTGACCAGTTTACCTTCTTCATCTCGCCCTCAACGGCGATGAAGAAGTCCACGCTCCGCCGGTTGTAGCCGTATACGAAGTAACAGAGAGCTGCCGCCAGGACCATAAGGACCGCGGCTCCGACGCCCTGGATGTAGGTGTTGTTGGTGATCGCCAGTTCCCGCCACAGCCACGCCGAGCCGGTCGCGGCCAGCAGACCGATGCCGGCGACGCTGATGACGCGGGTGTAGTAGCCCTGGGATGGTTTATAGATGGCGCTCATGGGTTCGTCTGCCTGAAACACGGGCGGGAGGAGTCGAACCCCCAACCTGCCGATTTGGAATCGGCTGCTCTGCCAATTGAGCTACGCCCGTACGGGTTCTGACGCCTGGGCGAGGATGCTCCGCGTCACTTCCGCTTGATCTTATGCAGGGTGTGCTTGCGCAGCCGGGGCGAGTACTTCCGCAGCCCTTCCTTGAGTTTCTCCGGAATCCCGCCCTTGACGTTAACCTGGGTCCGGTAGTTCAGATCGCCTGTCTCTTCGCATTGAAGCCAGACGTACTCGCGTGCCAGTCCTTTTTTCGCCATGGTCGCCTCGAGCCGGTGCCGGCTCAGCAGGGTGCTCAATCAGTCTCGATATCCGATAAAACCCCTCGGACGCTTTCACGCCCGAGGGGCAATTGGCTCACATTACTCAACGATCTCGGTGATGACGCCCGAACCGACGGTCCGGCCGCCTTCACGGATTGCAAATCGCAGCCCAGGCTCCATTGCGATGGGCTTGCCCATCAGGTCGACGGACACCTCGACGTGGTCGCCGGGCATGCACATCTCGACGCCGCCCAGCAGCTCCACGTTGCCCGTCACGTCGGTCGTGCGGAAGTAGAACTGCGGACGATACCCGGTGAAGAAGGGGGTGTGACGGCCGCCTTCCTCCTTCGTCAGGACGTACACCTCGCCCTTGAACTTGGTGTGCGGGGTGATCGTGCCCGGAGCCGCGAGCACCTGTCCGCGCTCGATCTGCTCCTTTTCAACGCCTCGCAGCAGGCAGCCGACGTTGTCGCCGGCAAAGCCCTCGTCGAGGGTCTTGTTGAACATCTCGACGCCGGTGATGGTCGTCTTCTGCGTATCACGGAAGCCGACGATCTCCACCTGCTCGCCGACCTTCACCTTGCCGCGGTCGATTCGGCCCGTGGCCACCGTTCCGCGGCCCTTGATGCTGAAGACGTCTTCCACGGACATCAGGAAGGGCTTGTCGGTCTCACGCTGCGGCTCGGGCACGTGGGTGTCCAGCGCATCCATCAGGTCCTGGATGCACTTGGTCTTCTCGGGATCCGTCGGGTTGGCCAGTGCCGGGAAGGCCGCTCCACGGATCACCGGCGTGTCATCGCCGGGGAAGTCGTACTTGTTGAGCAGCTCGCGGATTTCGAGCTCGACGAGTTCGAGAAGTTCCTCGTCATCCACGAGGTCGCACTTGTTCAGGAAGACCACGATGAACGGCACGTTCACCTGGCGGGCCAGGAGAATGTGCTCGCGGGTCTGCGGCATCGGGCCGTCCGAGGCGGAGACGACGAGGATCGCCCCGTCCATCTGGGCGGCGCCGGTGATCATGTTCTT
>CAZPFK010000063.1:0-14611 GCA_964585855.1 uncultured Vicinamibacteraceae bacterium | reverse complement strand
CTTACGAGTTCATGAGGTGCGGGCGGCCCGTTACGCTCCCTCCAGATCGTAATCGCTAGGTCTGTGGCCAGATAGTCAACGTCAGGCACGTTCCACGATTCAAAGCGAAGAATGCCTTCATACGACACACCATCGGCCAGGAAGAACAGTTGAACCTGATAGGGACGCCGCCAGGCCCACCTGAAGTACTCGTAATCAACATTCCCCACCAGCACCGCACCCGCCCCGATCAGCCCCAGAAGGACTGACCAGGTCATCACCCAGATACCGAAACGACGACGCCTCCGCGGAACGCTGCTTCGGTCTGACCTCTGATCCGCAGGCTCACTCATCGCCGCGCGATCTCCGTCTGCGTGGCCCCCCTCGCCCTCACTCCCGCCGCAACGCCCCCTGACCCGAGAACCGCACCCGGGGTACCCGTATCCCCGTGTCCAGAAGCGTCTCGGCTATCTGCCCCGGCGCCTCGTACACCATCACCCCGCTCAACCCGTACGTCGCCGATACCGCCCCCGAGACGTCCAGCACCCCCGCCGGGATTACGACAGGCAGCGAAATCGTCTGCTCCCCGTTCTGCGGAATCGTCGCCCCCACCGCCCGCCGCGTCGAAAACACCGTCTCCCCATCGACTGCAAACTGGTACTCCGCCTCACGCATCGGCAGCGGCTGTGCGTTTCCGTTGCTCCACCGCAGATCGACCTCCAGCAGCGTCGCTTCCTCAGTCGTCTCCACCACCCGGGCCCCCAGAACCTCGCAACTCGGTGCCTGCACCGAGGAACACCCCGAAAAAACCGCAACCATGCCCGCAGCAACCACCGCCGCTGCACGGCCTGGGCGCTTGATCCCGGAAGTCAGACTGAAAGTGCCTCGCGAAGCGTCCCTGTTCATGGACGATACAGTAGGAACAGGGGCCTCAGCGGTCGACGAGCCGGTGCCAGTCCGGATGATCGTCAAGGTCCCACAGCAGACCGTTGGAGGTGCTGTGGTACAGTTGATCCGAGTAAACGTACCAGTATCCGGTCAGAACCGTCAGAATCAGCAGCGCAATCCACGCCCCGATTTCCCCCTGCCTCCGATGGCGAATCAGAAGAAGCAGGGAAACACTTGCCATCACCGAGCCGAACTTGAAGAGGATGAGACCCGCAGTGCTGTTATGCCGGATGATGAACTCCGCGACGGGATTGATCTCCTGCATCCCCATCGACCGCAGACACATCATCGTCGCCAGAAGGTCTCCCACGCTCAACAGCACCACCGCCCCCACCAGCAGAACCACGCGCCGCGCACGCGCCACCTCCACCGCCGCGGGCCGGCTCACTGTCAGCATTGATCGAATCGTCGCGTTCACTGTTCTCACCCTTGCTGCCGTTGATCTTCCGCTCACACACCACGCAGCCGGTCGTCGCGGAATCCGGCGTCCTGTTCATCGGCCCGCACCCCTTCGTTCGATGATCAGAAAAGCCCAACGCCTCCAACCAGCCGCCCGCGAAACCCTCCGATGACCTACCACCCCGCCAGCCCGCACAGATCGCCCCATCTCCCGGCCCCCCGCCGGGCCGCCGCCGCGATCGCCCTGCTGCTGGCCTGGCTGTCCCTCGCCCTGCCCCTTCTCGGTCAGACCCCGCAATCCGTCTACACCGACGACTCACCCGAAGCCGCCGAACTCCTCCGCCGCGCCGCCGAACACGAACAGGCCGGGAACACCTCCGAGAGCGTCCGCCTTTACGATGAGCTCCTCCGTCTCCACCCCCGGCGACTGGTCCGGGAACAGACCCATCCCGGCCTCGACCAGTTCCGCACCGTCCGGGAAACCGTTCACGACCGCCTCCTCGCCGCCCCCGACCTCCTCCGCCGCTACCGCGACATCGCCGACCCCCGTTCCGAGGAGACGGTCGCCGCAGGAGACCTTGAGACCGCCGCCCTTTCCTTCCTCCTCACCCCCGCAGGCCTCGACGCCGCCCTCAACCTCGCTGAGATGGACCTCCGCCGCGCCCGCTTCGACAGTGCTGCCGCCCGCCTCGACGACCTCCGCATTCAGCCCGAACTCACCGGCGATCGCCGCACTCGCTGGGCCGCTGCCCTCGGTCTTGTCGGCATCTACGGCAACCGCTCCGATCTGCTTGATGAAGCCGTCGCCATCCTCGACGAACAGGACGCCGACGAAGCCGCCGAGGGCCTCCGCCGCCGCCTCGCCAGTTTCGAGCCGCCGCTGGCGCCTGCCCGCTTCGAGCTCCTCTCCCCCCGCGCCCCGCTCCCCTCGCCCGAATCCTCCGACTCCGCCACCTGGCAGTTCGCCCCCGATGAGGAGGTCAACGACGAAGCGCGCGAGTCCATGAATCCCACCAGCCGCGACGCCTTCCGCGCCTCCCTCGAGCAGGGACACTACCTCCGCAGTCTCCCCCTCGTCTCCGAAGATGCCGTCTACTACTCCGACGGCGTGCGCCTCACCGCCCTCGACCGCTTCGACAGCCGCCCCCGCTGGCGCTACGCCGCACAGACCGACCTCGACGCAGCCACCCTCGTCCACCTCCGCACCACCGCCTTCGACGGATACTCCTTCGATCCCGCCGCCGTCGCCCTCGACGGCCGCTCCGTCTTCGCCGTCCTGCGCCGCTCTGGGCAGGAGGTCGCGCGGCTGGGTCCGAACTCCCTCGTCTCCGTCGATGCCCGCACCGGCAGTCTCCGCTGGTCGATTTCCCCGCGCAGTTACGCCGAGCCCTTCTCCGATGCCGGCTTTGCAGGCGTTCCGCTCCTGCACGAGGGACGCATCATCATCCTCCTCCGCGAAATCCAGCAGCAACTCGTCACCGACCGCCTCCTCGCCTTCGACGCCGACACCGGCGGTCTCCTCTGGTCGCAGTACCTTTCCAGCGTCGGCCTCCCGCGAAATCTCAGCCAGACCTTCCCGCCCACCGTCGGCGTCATCTCCGACGGAACCCTCTACATCACCTCGCCCACCGGAACCGTCGCCGCGCTCGACCCCGCCCTCGGCCTCGTCCGCTGGCTCGTGCGGCTCGAGTCCGATGTGCGCTACCTTCGCTACGTCACCTATCGCCCCTTCGAGTTCTCCCAGCCCGTGCTCACCGCCCACGGCCTCTTCGTCATCGCGCCCGACTGCCGCAGCATCCACCGCCTCGATGCCGACACCGGTGCGCCGCTTGGCTACATCACCCGCACCACGCTCAACAACCCCCTCTACCTCCTCGCCGATGAGCACTACCTCTACGCCGTCGGCAACCTCATCTCCCGCGCCCCCCTGCACGACGTCCGACCCGAAACCGTCGAGACCTTCTGGGTCCAGCCCCCCGACGATCCACTCTTCGGACGCGTCCGCCTCACCGATGACGGTCTCGCCGTCCCCACCCGCTCCGCCCTCAGCTTCATCGACGCCGAGTCCGGCCGCACCCGCAACGCCCGACCGCTCGAATCCCCCGGCCTGCCCGTCCTCACCAACGCCGAGATCCTCGTCGTCACCGCGCAGGGCATCGACTCCTACATCACCTACGAACAGGCCTCCGCCGAACTCCGCCGCCGTATGGCCGCCGACCCCGCCGACCCGACTCCCGCAATCAGTCTCGCCGGCGTCGCCGACCGGCACGGCTACAACGATGAGGTTCTCGACGCTGTTGACAGCGCCATGCAGATCATCCTGCGCGGGACCGATCCCTCACTCGAAGTCGCGCAGGCCGCCCTCTTCGAGCAACTCCTCGACATGGCCTCCCGCCCCCGCGCTGCCGACGACCCCTTCTCCCGCGAACTCTTCACCCGCCTCGGACTCCTCACCGCCACCGTCAACCAGCGCGCCGCCTACCTCTTTGCACACGCCGCATACCTCACCCGCGCCGGCCGCCCCGAAGCCGCCGTCGAACAACTCCAGACCATCGCCTCCTCCGTCGAACTCGCCTCCACCTACGTTGAGGAAAACTCCCTCCGCACCCGCGCCTCCGTCGTCGCCGCCGCACGACTCGCCGCCCTGCTCCGACAGCACGGCCGCGCCGCCTACCAGCCCTGGGAGGATGCCGCCGCCGAAGCCCTGCAGCGCGCAGCCCGCCGCGATTCACCCGCCGACCTTCTCGCCGTCGCCTCCGCCTACCCCCGTTCCGTCGCCGCCGTGCAGGCCGCCCTCCGCGCTGCCGACCTCTACGAATCACGGCAACGCCCCGATCAGGCCGCCCGCGTCCTCCAGGACGCCCTCGCCTCCGACCTCGACCCCGCCGACCGCGCTGCGCTCTGGGGCCGCCTCCTGATCCTCCTCGATCGCCCCGCCTCCTTCGACGCCTTCGAGTTCTACATCGCCCGCTGGCGCCAGCGCTATCCCGACATGCGCCTCCAGCATCCCGACGGCGACCTCGTCACGCCCCACCAGTGGCGAACCCGAAGCGCAGATCGCTCAAACCTCCACCCCCGGCAGCCCGCCCTCGGCGACTTCGAAGGAACCTCCGTCGGCCTCATCACCGACGAACGCCTCCTCGCCCCCCGCGCCGGTGCCAACCACCACCTCTACTTCTTCACGCAGGTCCGCGGCTCCGGGGCCGTCCGCTGCCGTCGCGCCCCGGAACTCTCGCTGGCCTGGGAACTGGACTCCCGCGACGACAGCGTCGAACTCCTCCACGTCGATGCCCACTCCGCCCTCTTCTGGATCACCTCCCGCAGGCGCGCCCCGCAACTCACCAGCATCAGTCTCGACGCAGGCGTTCCCCTCTGGACCATCGAGAACGTCACCGCCCTCGTCCACCCCGACTCCACCGGCGGGGCCGACGACCTCTTCATTCGCATCATCGCCGACCACGACGCCGTCTACCTCGCACAGGTCAACGGCCGGCTCTCCTCCGTCGGCCGCGACGACGGCGCCCTCCGCTGGTCGCGCGCCCTCGAGTTTGACAGCTTCACCTCTCTCTCCCTCGGAGCCGACCTCGTCGCCGTCGCAGGCGAACGACACCACCTCGACCCCCAGGCCCAGCAGACCCGCCGCGGCTCCGTCCTCCTCCTCAATGCCCGCGACGGCTCCGTCGAACTCGAACACCTCCTCGCACCAGACGACCTCCTCAACTGGATGGTCCTCACCGAAACCGGCCGCTTCTGCATCGGCTCCTCCCGCGAGATCCGCTGCATCGACCTCGCCGCGGGCGTCACCCGCTGGACCCTCCACCGCCCCCTCTTCCTCAACGCCGCATGGGTCGAAGTCATCGGCGACACCCTCCTCCTGACCACCAGCGCCGGCGGAGAGCCCGCACGAATCAACCTTCTCGACGGCCAGGCCGCCCTCGATCCCGACATCGCCTCGGCGCGCATCGGCCGGGGCGAATACCGCCTCTATCGCGATCTTGGCCGCTACGTCCTGCGAACTTCCCGGGGTCTCTATATCTACGACGCCTGGGGAACCCTCATCGGCGAACTCGCCCGCAGCGGCTCCCCCCATGTGGACATCCGCGCGCTTGCCCTCGGAGACGATCGCATCGCCGTCATCGAATCCCGCGAACCCGTCGGCGAACTCGGCCCCGAGCCCCCCGTCATCTACTTCGTCGATTACACCGGCCGCCGCTTCACCACCGAAATCGCCCCCGAAGACGCCCAGGCCCGCCCCCGCTCCGACCTCGCACAGGCCGTAGACAGCGCCATCATCTTCGACGCCGGCGGCTACCTCTACGCCGTCACCACGCGGTGAATGCCGTCGGGCGGTGGAAGCAGGCGACCCCTCCCTCGTATCCTTCCCCGCGATGACAAACTACGAAACCACCAACCTTCACGCCATCCGTCTCTGGTGCCAGGCCGCAGGTTACTGGCCCGCACACGTCCCGGGCGACCCCTCCCGGATCAAAATCGGCGGGGCCGACTGGCTCCCCCCCGAACCCCTCGAACTCATGGACTGGAGCGACTGGTACGAGCAGTTCCGCAAACGCCAGCTGAAGTTCGTCTACGACCCCACGCAGGGCTGGTTCGACCTCCAGTCCCGCAACACCAAGCCCGACTGATGCACCCTGGAATCCGCGCCGACGCCCCGTCGTCGACCGGTTTCCGCAGGAGCCGCCACGTCCCATGGGCTGGAGCGCCGTTGACCTCCCCCTCTTCCTCGCTCTGCCGGTCCTGCTGATCTTCAGCGGGTTCTTCAGCGGCACCGAAACCGCATTTTTCGACCTCCGCCCCCATGAGCGATCCATGCTCGCTCGCCGCGCCGATTCCGCGGCCCGCTCCGCCGCCCTCCTCCTCGCCCAGCCCCGCCTCCTTCTGGTCACCCTCCTGCTGGGCAACATGATCGTCAACACCCTCTACTTCGTCATCAGTTCCGCACTCCTCCTCCGCCTCGAAGACTCGCCCACAGGCGCCCTCGTCGCCGCGCTCTCCTCCGCCGCCTTCCTCCTCGCCCTCATCCTCCTCGGCGAGATCGCGCCCAAAATGGTCGCCGCCTACGGCCACCTCCGCTGGATCGGCTGGTCGGCCATCCCCATGTTCACCTTCATGCAGGCCGTCCGCCCCCTCACCGCCCTGCTCAGCCGCGCCGTTGTCGAGCCCCTCCTGCGTCTCATCGCCACCGACAGCGCCACCACCTCCCTCTCCACCCGCGAACTCGCAGACGTCCTCGAATGGTCCGGACGCCAGGGCGCCCTCCAGCCCGAAGAACTCGCCATCCTCCGCCACGTCGTCGGCATGAGCGATGACAAGGTCCGCCAGGTCATGACCCCCCGCGTTCACATGCCGACAATCCCCCTCGGTGCCTCCCGCTCCGACGCGCTGGCCCTCATCCGCAATCGCCCACTCCCCTTCATCGCGCTGCGAGGGGAACACGGCGACGACATCGTCGGCCTCCTCGACGTCAAGCGATTCCTCCTTCGCGAAGCCGCCATGCCCCGCGATTGCGCCGTCGAACCAACCTTCATCCCCGAACAGGCCACCGTCGATCAGCTCCTCGAACACTTCCGCTCAACACACACGAAACTCGCCGTCGTCGTCGATGAGTACGGCCAGGTCGCCGGCCAGGTCACCCTCTACGAAACCCTCGCCGAACTCCTCGAAATGCGCACCGTCACTCCAGCCGCGCTCAGCGAAGCCGGCATCGTCCGCCGCGCTGACAACCTCTGGGAACTCGACGGCGACTGCCGCATCCGCACCCTCGCCGACGCCTTCAACTTTGAAATCGATGAGGACGCTCGATACTCAACCGTCGGCGGGCTCATCCTCGATCGCCTCGGCCGCATCCCCGAAGTCGGCGAATCCGTGCAGTTCGGCGGCTGGAACGTCACCGTCACCGCCGTCGACGAGGCCCGCATCGCCTCGCTTCACCTGGAGCGAAGGTCATGATCCTCGCCGCAGTCCCTCCACCCGCCGACGACTCCGCACTCATGCAGACACTCATCTACGTCGTCTGTCTCCTCGTCGGCCTCACCGGCTCCGCCACTTTCAGCGGCATCGAAACCGCCGTCTACACCGTCAGCCGACTCCGCCTCATCCTCAACGCCGGCCGCGGCGACCGCCGCGCCGCCATCCTCCAGCAGGAGCTCGATCGTCCCAGCCACCTCCTCGGAACCCTCCTGCTCGGCAACAACGTCATGAACTTCCTCGCCTCGTTCGGTGTTGCCGGCCTTCTCACCGAGGCGATGGGCCTGGGCGTCTGGGGATCCATCGCCGTCCAGACCACCATCCTCACACCGCTCATCTTCATCTGCGGCGAGGCCGTCCCCAAGGAGCTCAGCCGCGCCAACTCCGAAGCCGTCGGCTATCGAACCGCCGCCCTCCTCCGCCTCATCCGCCGGCTCTTCACCGCCGTCGGCCTCCTCCCCGTCATCATCCTCTACTCCCGCGCCGTCGATCGGCTCCTCGGCTCGGGCTCCCACACCACCGTCACCAGCGAGCGCCGGCGCATCTCCTCCCTCATGCGCGAGGGACTTGGCCCCGGCGTTGTCACCGTCGCGCAGACCGAAATCGTCGATCGCGTCCTGGGCCGTCAGCGCCGCGTCGCCGGCGACCACATGGTCCCCTGGCCCCGCGTGCAGACCGTCTCCCACACCGAAACCCCCGCCGACTTCCGTCGCCGCGTCGCCGCCCCGGCCCACGCCCGCTTCCCCGTCGTAGATCAGCAGACCGGCGCCGTTGTCGGCGTCGTCTCCCTCATCGAATGGCTCGCCCGCGACGACAACGCACCGCCCACCGCCGTGATGCGCCGGCCCGTCATCCTCGCCCCCGCCACCGGAACCCTCACCGCCCTGCGCACCCTCCGCGAAAGCGGACAACAGCTCGCCGTCATCGGCTCCGCCGCGCAGCCGCTCGGCGTCGTCGCCGTCAAGGACCTCGTCGAACCCCTCCTGGGTGAACTCGCCGCCGCCTGATCCGCCGTACGTCACATCGGCAGCCGGTCCAGCTCTTCTTTCACGTCCGCCATCACCTCCTCGACGATCTCCGGGCCGAAGGTGAACTTCAGCCCCGCCGCGTCGAAGAGATCAGGCAGCGGCCGCGAACCGCCCAGCCGCAGAGCTCGCTTGTAGCGCGCCAGCGCCTCGCCCGGGTTCCTGCGGTAGACCTTCCACAACTGCAGTGCCCCGATCTGCGCAATCCCGTACTCGATGTAGTAGAACGGCGCGCCGAAGAGGTGCGGCTGCTTCTGCCAGTTCGTCTCCCGCATCTCCTCATCCAGACCGTCCCACCGCACCATCGGGCCGTACTGGTCCTCGAAGCAGTACCACATCTCCGCACGCTCCGCCTGGTCGTGCTGCGGATTCAGATAGATCCAGTGCTGGTACGCATCGATGCAGGCAATCCACGGCAGCAGGCGCGTCAGATCCTCAAGATGACGCCGACGCGCGCGGTCCGCATCCTCACGGCTGTAAAACTCCGTCAGGAACGGAAACGCAAACAACTCCATTGTCATCGACGCCACTTCCGCAAACTCAATCGGCGACCACCGGTAGTGCACGATCGGCTCATCTGCGCTCAGCATCGAGTGAAACGCATGGCCCCCCTCGTGCAGCAGCGTGTCCACATCCCGCGCCAGCCCCGCCGCGTTCATGAAGATAAAGGGTTTCCGCTCCCGGTCACGGTTGTACTGGTAGCCCCCGGGCGCCTTCCCCTTCCGCGACTCAAGGTCCAGGCACCCCGGCTCGCGCAACTTCGAGAACAACTCGCCCAGTTCCGGGTCCATCTTCCGGAAAATCGCCTCCGTCCCGTTCACCAGCTCCGCAACCGTCGAAAACGGCTCCAGCGGGCCCCGCCCCTTCACGTCCACGTTCAGATCCCACGGCCTCAAACGCTCCACTCCAAGCGCCATCTTCCGCTGCTTGTTCAGATTTCGCTGCATCGGAACGATGATGATGTCGCACGCCTCGTGAAACGACACGCACTCCGCAGGGCCGTAGTCGAACCGGCGGTACTTCTTGAACATGAAGTCGCGGTAGTTCGCCTCGCCGGCGTTGAGCGCCACCTGGTGCCGCAGCTCCACCATCTTGTCGAAGAGTTTGTTGATCGTGGCGTGGTCGGCGAAGCGGCGCTCCGTCATCGTCAGGAACGCCTTCTCCCGAAGGTCGCGGTCCGTCCGCTCCAGGTACTTCTGCATCTGCGGCATCGTCCGCGTCGCGCCGTCAAACTCGCACGTCTGCGCCCCGCTCAGCTCCGAGTACTGCTGCTCCAGCTTCTCAAGCTCCGTCTCCAGAGCCACGTTCTCCTCCCGGAACAGCTTCACATCATTCTCTGTGTCCCGGTCCAGAACCTCGTATCGCGGCCGCTCCATCTCGCCACGCGCCGGGCTTGCTACGTACCTCTTGTCCAGCGCAAACCACATCGGCTTGACCTTCGGATCAATCTCCTCCACGAACTGCAGAAACGCCTTCCGCTTCGCCTCATCGTCCGTGTGGCACGTCATCGCGATGTACCGCGTCGCCCGCGCCTCGCTGATCGCCGCCGACAGCTCGCTCCGGTCAAGCAGCCACCGCTCCAGCGCCTCCTTCGTCGAAAGATCACGCGCTGCAAGATCCGCAAAAAGCGGCTCCAGCTCGCTCCACTTCGAACAATCGATATCGGCCGGAACAAAATCCGTCACCGGGTATGCAGACTTGATCACGATGCTCCTCCAGACTTCCTCACGGACAACCTTCGCTGCCGGGCAGGGACTCACCCCCGGACCCTCAGATGCAGCCCGACCATACACTCACCCCCCGGCCGCACACAGAACTGGCTTTCAACCGGGACCGACAGGTCCGCCCGCCGACGGGTCCAGGCCCGGAAGAGTCCAAAGCATACAGCCCCGCCCCCCGCCCCGCCACCTTCAGCCCCTTACGCCGCCGCCCCCACATCCGCAGGCAGCGTCTCCACGATGTTGGTCAGCACCGAGTCGGTCGTGATCCCCTCCGCCTCCCCCTCGAAGTTCAGCAGACAGCGGTGCCGAAGCGCCGCCAGCACGTTGGCCCGGATGTCCTCGATCGCCACGTTCGCCCGACCCTCAAGCAACGCTCGGACCTTCCCCGCAAGCACCAGCGCCTGCGCCGCTCGAGGCGACGCCCCGAAGCGCAGAAACTGGTTCACCATCGGCGTGGCAAACTGCTCCCCCGGATGCGTCGACAGCACGCACCGCACCGCGTAATCCTGCACGTGCGGCGCAATCACCACCTGACGCACCAGGTGCTGATACTCAAGAATCTTCGGCCCGTCCAGCACCGGCGTCAGCGTCGCCTCCGTCCCCCGAGTCGTCCGGTTGAGAATCTCTGCCAGTTCCTTCCGATCCGAATACCCCACGTTCAGTTTGAAGAGAAACCGGTCCAGCTGCGCCTCCGGAAGCGGATACGTCCCCTCCTGCTCAATCGGGTTCTGCGTCGCCATCACGAAAAATGGCCGCTCCAGCTGGTGCGTCTCCCCGCCCACCGTCACCGACTTCTCCTGCATCGCCTCCAGCAGAGCCGACTGCGTCTTCGGCGTTGCACGGTTGATCTCGTCAGCAAGCACCATCTGCGCAAAAATCGGCCCGCGCTGAAAG
Organism: uncultured Vicinamibacteraceae bacterium; assembly: GCA_964585855.1. Classification (GTDB taxonomy): domain Bacteria; phylum Planctomycetota; class Phycisphaerae; order Phycisphaerales; family UBA5793; genus CAZPFK01. Next base: position 3,660 of record CAZPFK010000063.1, on the reverse strand, counting down.
CGGAACTCCCGCCCGTGCTCCCCCTCGACCACGATCGTCGTTCCCGTTACGTCTGCGGGCATCAGGTCCGGCGTGAACTGGATGCGCGAAAAATCCAGTTGCAGCGCCTGCGCCAGCGAACGGATCAGCAGCGTCTTGCCAAGCCCCGGCACCCCCTCCAGCAGCACATGCCCGCCTACAAACAGGCACGTCAGCACCCCGTCGATGATCTCCTCATGCCCGACGATCGCCTTCTGCACCTCCGTCCGGACCTTCTGGTAATCCTCGCGGAATCGACCGGCCTGGGCTTCAACGTTGCTGCTCGCGCTCACCGCCATGGGGCATTGCTCCTCTCGGGAAATACGTGCGTCCAAGCATAGGTTGGGCGTCGCCGCCGGGGTGTTCCCCCGAATGTCCCCAGGAACCGCGCCCGCTCTCCCGCGTCTGGCTGGATGTCCCCGCCCCCGAGGGTCGTCGCATCGCCCCGTTACGATACACTCTCCCCTGCGCCGCTTGCCCCCGTTCCCCGCTGCATCCCGAAGGAGCGCTCCGCATGGCGGTTCCCAACCCGCGTCGCCACGCCCCACAACTCTCCGCCGCCCTCGCCCCCCTCCTCATCGCGCTGACCCCCCTCACCGCCGCCGCAGCCCAGCCCCCGGCCGCCGATGCCGCCTCCTCCACCTCCTTCGCCGCCGCATTCTTCATCTCGCGCGGCTCCGTCTTCGGAACCGCGCTGATCTGGCTCCTCCTGCTCCTCTCGGTGGTCAGTCTCAGTCTCATCGTCTTCATGTGGTGGAACAACCGACGCATCAACATCCTCCCGCCGCGAACCATCGAAGAAGTCCACCGCCTCATCGAGATGAAGCAGTACCGCGAACTCATCGCCTTCGCCGAACGCGAGGGATCCTTCTTCGGCCGAATCCTCGCCGCCGGTCTCAGCGAGGCCTCCCACGGCTTCCCCGCCATCCTCCGCGCCATCGATCAAGCCGCCGAAGAACTTATCTCCCGCCGCCTCCGCCGAATCGAGTTCCTCAACGTCCTGGGCATCGTCTCGCCCATGATCGGCCTCTTCGGAACCGTCTACGGCATGATCCTTGCCTTCCAGGCCATCGTCGACGCCGGCGGCCGCCCCGATCCCGTCGATCTCGCCGCAGGCATCGGCACCGCGCTGATCACCACCTTCTGGGGCCTCATCGTCGCCATCCCCTCCCTTGCCGCCTACGCCCTGATCCGAAACTCCATCGACGCGCTCACCCTCGAGGCCGTCATCAAGGCCGAGGAAGTCGCCAACCGCTTCCGCCCCCAGCCCGGCGCCGCCGCGCCCATGCCCCCGCCCCCCGCGCGACCCGCATCGCCGCCTCCCCCGCCCACGCGCAAGGCCTGACCCCAGACGCGAGCTCCGCCCGTGCCCGCACGAGACTCCTCCCCATCCCGACGACTCGCGACGATCGGCCTCGATCTCACTCCCCTCATCGACGTCACCTTCCAGCTCATCGTCTTCTTCCTCCTCGTCGGGCAGATCACCAACGTCCAGTTCGTCGAAGAAATCGAACTGGCCCGCCCCGACGCCTCCGTCGCAAGGCCCCCCGGTGAGGGCAATCGCCTCATCCTCAACGCCATGCCCGACCCCGCAACAGGCGACATCCGAAACCTCCGCCTCGGCTCACTCGCCTTCACGCCCGACCCGGCCGGCCTCGCAGCGCTCGCCGAAGAACTCCGCGCTGCCCTCCGCGATCAGCCCGAGCTCAGCGTCGACCTCCGCGCTGACCGCCGAAGCCCCTACGGACAGATCCACCCCGTCCTCGAGGCCGTCCGCGCCGCAGGCGTCCCCCGCCTCAACCTCGTCGTGCAGGATGAGCCTCGCCCATGACTGCCCCGCAGCCCCCCCTCATCCCGACGACCGCCGACGGAGAAGAGGCCCTCCACGCCCCCGTCCGCCGCGCCAACCGCGCCCGCAGCGTCATGACCCTCAACCTCGTCTCCATGATCGACATCGTCTTCCTCCTCCAGATGTACTTCCTGCTGACGACCAACTTCGCCGTCCGCGAAGCCATCTACCTCCTCGATCTCCCCCCCTCCCTCAGCCCCGCACAAATCGATCCCTACGACCTCCCCGACCTCCCCCTGGTCATCACCGTCGAATCCCTCGGCCCCGCCCACGACGACTACCGCATCCGCCTCGACCTCCCCGGCGCAGACGACATCGCCGACGCCCCCGCCCTGGAGCGCTTCCTCGTCGGGCAGCGTTACTCCGACGCCAACCCCGCAGGCATCTTCCTCCCCGACAACCCCGTGCACATCCGCCCCGACGCCTCCGCCCTCTGGGAGCACACCATCGAGGTCTTCAACGCCGCCGTCCGCGCGCAGTATGAGAATGTGCAACTCGTCGAGCCCCGCCCCTGACCCTCACGCTCTCACGGCAGCCCCTCGCCGCCCCCGGCCACCGAAAACGTCACGCTTCCGCTGGGTCCCTCCCCGATCACGCCCAGCCAGTCGTGAAACTCCACGATCTCGCCGTACAGCCCGATGTTCCCCTCCACCCGGATCGTAAAGCCCCCGCCCTGCGGGTTGCGGAACGCCACGCGCGCAAACTTCGCCTTCACCCCGCTCTGCCCCTCCCCGCGCGACCCGCCCAGCAGATCCACCCCGCCGCGAAGATCAAGCCGCTGCGCTGCAACGTTGTTCTCCACCTCTGCAAAAATCCCGAACTCGTCATACAGGTACACATCGTGCGCTGCCGTCGCCTCCGAGGAAAGCACCGTCACCGGGTCATCCACTACCTCCAGATCGCCCGAGTAGGTGATAAACAGGTCCGACGCCGCCACCCCCACGCTCGCGCTGTCGGTCTGGAACCAGAAGTCCACATAAAACACCGCCCCGACTGCCAGCGGGTTCACGCTCTCCCGCGTGTTCCCAAGCCGCGCATTGGTCGCAAACGCCGCCCCCGCAATCGCAAGCGTCGCCGCCCCCTTCACCCCGACCGCCTTCATCCTGCCGCCCATCGTCGCCTCCTCGCTCCGGTTTCATTCGCCCCGGACCCTGTGTTCGCACTATTCTGCAGCATCCCCCCTGTTTACGCCACCCCTTTTCTCTACAATTCACGACAATGACCGCCGAACCCTCCTCCCTCGACCACGCCGCCTCCGCCCCCACCGACGCCCCGCCCCTCCAGGCCCGCGTCGAAGCCCTCCTTATGGTCCAGGATGCCCCGTTGTCAGCCGGAAAACTCGCCGACCTCCTCGGCCTCACCCTCGACACCGCCGGCCCCGACGCCGTCACCGACGCCATCGCCTCCCTCAACCAGGTCTACGAGCAGACGCATCGCTCCTTCCGCATCGAGAAAGTCGCAGGCGGCTACCGCGTCATGACCCTCCCCGAGTTCGGAACCCTCCTCGAACGCATCCGCCAGAAGCACGACTCCGGCCGCCTCAGCCAGGCCGCCCTCGAAACCCTCGCCGTCATCGCCTACCGCCAGCCCGTCACCCGCGCCGACCTCGAAGCCATCCGCGGTGTTGCCTGCGGCGAAGTCCTCCGCGGCCTCCTCGATCGCAACCTCATCCGCATTACCGGCCGCGCCGAGGAAGTCGGCCGCCCGATGCTCTACGGCACGACGCGCCAGTTCCTGGAGGTCTTCGGCCTCTCCTCGATTGCCGACCTCCCGACCGGTGATGAACTCGGGGT
>CAZPFK010000062.1:7198-15180 GCA_964585855.1 uncultured Vicinamibacteraceae bacterium | reverse complement strand
TTCCACCCTACGCCCGAAGCAGTCCGCACGGGCGACGCTAGACTTCCGCCGCGATCGGCGGGCGTCGAGGTTCGGCGTGTGCGGTCCCCGGCGTGCCGGGCTTATCGCGCTGGAGACCTTTCCCATGCCGGTGGTGCTCAAGACGGTGCTGCTGCTGACGCTTTCCAACGTGTTCATGACCTTCGCGTGGTATGCACACCTGAAGGATCTGCGCGAGAAGCCGTGGCTGATTGCCGCGCTTGTCTCCTGGGGGATCGCCTTCTTTGAGTACCTGGTGCAGGTGCCGGCCAACCGCATCGGCTACACAGCGCTCAGTCTTCCGCAACTGAAAGTGCTGCAGGAGGTCATCACGCTCACGGTCTTCGTGCCCTTTGCGATCCTCTACATGAAGCAGCCGGTGAAGCTCGACTTCCTCTGGGCAGGCCTCTGCCTTATCGCGGCGGCCTTTTTCATGTTCCGGGGGTCGGCTGCGGCGGCGTAGGGGCGGCGGAGTCCAGCCGGCTGCGCCAGTGCTGCATCATCGCATGATCGGTGAGGTCGTATTTCAAGGGCGTCACCGCGATGCAGCCCTCGAACATCGCCTCAACGTCAGAGCCGCTTGCGGTTTCGTGGAAGTCGAGGCCCTCGCCTGCTGCCCAGAAGTAGGTGTCACCCGACGGGGAGGTGCGCTGCTCGAAGCGGTCGCGGATGGGTGAGAGGTTCATGGGGACGACGCGCATCTCGGGGAAGGTCTCATCGTTGGATTCGCAGGCGGGGAGGTTGATGTTGATGACCTCGCGCGGCTGCGGAAGACCCTCGGCAATCACGCGGCGAATGGCCTCGACGGCCCAGTCGGCGGCGATGCGCCAGCGGACGTCAGGGTAGCGGCGGATGTGCAGACTCAGCGCGATCGCAGGCGTGCCGAGGAAGGCGGCCTCGATGGCGGCGGCGACGGTGCCTGAGTAGCAGATGTGGATGCCGACGTTGGCTCCGAGGTTGATGCCGGAGACGCAGAGGTCGGGCGTGCCGCCCATGCGCTGGGGCCAGAGGGAGGTCAGCGCGAGTTTGACGCAGTCGGCGGGCCGGCCCGCAACGGAGACGCCCCTGAACGTCTCGTTGACGCGGACATCGCGGATCATGAGCGGTTCGTGGAAGGTGATGCCGTGGGAGGTAGCGCTCTGGACCTCCTTGGGGGCGACGGCGAAGACCTCGCCGAGGTCTGTGAGGCGCGTGTGGAGCGCGGCGATGCCGGCCGCCTTGATTCCGTCGTCGTTGGTCAAGAGAATTCGCATTGAGGCGATTGTAGGTGATCGCCGGGTCTGTTGCCGCGCTGACTGAAGGAGTGATGGAGCATGTCTGTAAACGCGAGGCTTGCAGAACTGGGACTGACGTTGCCGAAGGTGGCGCGGCCGGTGGCGTCGTACGTGCCGTGGGTGCGTACGGGGAACCTGGTGTACGTGAGCGGGCAGATTCCGAGAGTAGAGGGCCAGATGGTGTGCGTCGGGCGGGTTCCGGACGAGGTGGCCCCGACCAAGGCGAAGACGGCGGCCCGCGTCTGCGCTCTGAACATGCTGGCGGCGGTCAATGAGGCGGTGGGGGGCGACCTGGACAAGGTGGTGCGGGTGGTGCGGCTTGGGGTTTTTGTCCACTGCGCGCCGGGGTTTTTTGAGCAGCCGGAGATCGGCAACGGGGCGAGCGACCTGATGGTGGAGGTGTTCGGCGAGGCGGGGCGGCATGCGCGGGCGGCGGTGGGCAGTGTGGCGTTGCCGCTGGGTTCGACGGTGGAGGTTGAGGGGGTCTTCGAGGTCAGGTCCTGAGGACTGAGGATTGAAAGATTGCGATTTTGCGTTGTCACGGCCGGGGCAGTAGAATCGGAGTGGACTTGCAGACGATAATGACCGACGATGCCCCGCTGCGGAACCCTGGGGAAGAAATGGAGTTCAACGGATGACCCATGTTGTTGCCGAACCGTGCATCAGGTGCAAGTACACCGATTGCGTCGAGGTGTGCCCGGTGGACTGTTTCCACGAGGGCGCCAACTTTCTTGTCATCGATCCCGATACCTGCATCGACTGCGGACTCTGCGTCCCAGAGTGTCCGACGCAGGCCATCTTCCCCGAAGAGGACTTGCCGGAGAAGTGGGCCGAGTACACCGAGATCAACGCCCGGCTTGCGGCCGACTGGCCGGTGATTTCCGAGAAGAAGGATGCGCTGGCCGAGGCGGATCAGTTCAAGGAAGTCGAAGACAAGCGGGCCATGCTTGACGAGAGCCCCGGCGGCTGACGAGCCCGCCGATACCGAATCTGGAAGGCGAAGAACGGTCCGGTCGCGAAGGCGGCCGGATCGTTTTGTTGTCGGCTACGTCTCGGTCTTCCCGGCCTCGGGCCTGTCCGGTCCGCGCAGGGGGAGACTGATGCGGAAGTCGGTTCCGCGGCCGGGCTCGGAGTGGACATTCATCTCGCCGCCGTGCTCCTGCACGATCCGCCGGGCGGTCGGGAGACCCAGCCCTGTGCCGCCGCGTTTCGTCGAGAAGTAGGGGTGAAAGACGCGCTCGACGGTGCGGGCATCCATGCCGGGGCCGGTGTCGATGACGTGAATCACGGCGTTGCCGGCTTCCTCGGTCAGGCGGATGATGAGTTCGCGGGCAGTAACCTCGCCGGTTGCGGGCGGCTCGGCCATCGCCTCGACGGCGTTGAGCATCAGGTTGAGCAGGGCCTGCTTGAGGAGGGAGGCGTCGACCTGGGCAATGACCTCGGCAGGGGGCAGCGCGGTTCGCAGCTGGACGTTGTGGCGGCGGGCCTGCGGCAGGAAGAAGTCCACGAGCTCGTCGATGACGTTGCGGAGGTCCTGCGGCTCGGGATCGAGGCGGATGCGGCCGGCGAACTGCAGGAAGTCGCCGAGGATGGAGCGGAGCCGGTCGATCTCGCGGAGGAGGATGTCGATGCGCCGATGAATCCGATCCCGGTCTTCCTGCTCGGGAACGGCGCGGTCGAGGTCTTCGGCCAGCAACTGGGCATTGAGGCCGATGGTCGAGAGCGGGTTCTTGATCTCGTGTGCGAGGCCGCCGGTCATTGCCCCGATCTCGGCGAGGCGTTCGGCATCCACGGCCCGGCGGAGGGCGGAGGAGAGGCGGTCGCGATCTCGCTGGGCGCGGCGCTGGAACCAGAGGGCGGCGGCGCCCGCAGCAAGTGCAGCGCCGAGAAAGAAGGTGACGATCCACATCGCGGCGATTGTAGACGCCGGCGGAAGCCCTCCGGCACGTGCCGACAGGGGAGGGGGCGGTTTCCCAACTACAATGGGCGGACCACGACCCGACACGGAGATGCCCCCACGTGCCTCATAAGACCTGCGACAACTGCGGACGAACGCTGGAGTACGCCCCGGAGCAGGGCGGAAGCAAGATGCGCTGCCCGGACTGCGGCGATGTCAACGTGCTGCCGGCCTCAGCGCCGCAGGATCGGGCCGCTGCGGCGGGGCTGCCGCCGGATTCCGGGCCGGAGGTGAACGTGCTGGTGCTTCGGCCGTCGATGTGGCGGGCGCATCCGATCCTGATGGTGTGCACGCTGGGGATTGCAACGCTGTTTCTGTGGTTCTCCCATCTCGGCGAGCGCATCTACGTGACCAACAAGCGGACGATCTGGCGGCGAGGCTTCTTCTCCAAGCATCTCTCCGAAGTGCTCCACGACCACGTGCGCAACATCCAGGTGGAGCAGTCATTTCTCAATCGCATCTTCAACGTCGGCGACATCGGCATCTCCAGCGCCGGCCAGGATGGCATCGAGATTCGCGCTGCACACATTCCAAGGCCGATGGACGTCAAGAAGACCATTGACCACTACCGGCCGATGTAGCCGAGCGCCCGCATCTCTGCGCCGGCCAGCCGCTCGAAGGCGGCTTCGGCTTCCGGCGTCATCCACGTCTTCCAGTCGCCGGCCACACCCTTGCGGAAGAAGCTCGAGGCATCTTCCTGGCCCGGCTCCCGGCCGCCGGAGAGGCGTCGAAATGATCCGGCCTCGACGCAGGCATCCACAATGGCCGGATCGCTCTCAACGCCGAGAAATGTGAAAACCTCGGCCAGCCGCGCAGGGGTGTCGGCCAGAAGGTCCTCGTAGCGCAACCGGAGGGAGTCGGGGAAGCAGGTTTCAGCGCGGAGGCCGGCTCGGACGATGGCGGCCCAGTTGGGTGCGACGGAGGCGATCTCGGTTTCGGGCAGTTCGTGTCGGCCAATCGCCTCTTCGCCGCGCTTCCGCTGCTCGTCGGGGAGGCCCTGCAGGCGCAGCCGGGCGGTGTGGGCGTAGCCGGAGACGAGCATGTCGCGGCCGTCGCGGACCAGATGGATGAGGCGAAGGCGGGGGCAGTGGCGGATGAGGCGATCGACGACGGCCTCGGCGGCCCCGTAGGGCGGGGTGAGCTTCTCGCCGTAGAAGACCTCGTCGTGACCGGAAAGCGCCCGTTTGCGGTCGCGTGCCGTTCGTGCAACGGCTTCATAGAGGGCTGCAAGCAGGGCGTCGGCGAACTGCGGATCGTCCGACGGTGGATTCAGGTATCGCTGGAGGATTGTCGCGAAGGCCTCCAGGGTGATGTAGGGGGAGGAGGGGTTGGCGGGGTTGAAGGTCGGGCCGAAGGGGCGCGTCTCTCCGCAGTGGAGGCGGGGGTGGGCGGAAAGCATGGTCTGCATCCAGGTCGTGCCGGACTTTGGGGCGGCAAAGACGAGGAAGTGCAGGGAGGGGACAGTCGGGGCCGAAGTCATGCCGGGAGTGAAGCAGCCCAGGTTTCCCGGGCAAGTTTTGCCTGGGCCTTGAGGGCGAGGCGGTAGCGGTCAAGGGTGAGCAGGGCGAGGAGGCCGAAGATCATGACGCCGACCCCCGCGATCATCATAAAACTTACACCGATCATCATGCCACCGCCCGGTGCTCCACCGCCCGGAGCCGGAAGCACCGCCGTAAGTGCAGCAAGGGCGCCGAAGATCACGACCGCTCCATAGAAGATCCCGAAGCCCCAGACCACGATCGTCGTTCGCCGGGCCAGTTTGGCGTCGGGGATCCGTGTCGCCAGTGATCGGAGGTAGAGGAAAATGGCGACGGTGCCGACCGCAGAGACCAGGGCCAGCACCATGTTGACGGCCTGGATTGCGATCATCGGCCCCTGATTGAGCGGAACGGTCGAACTCACGAGATTGAGGAACGTTGCAATCAGGGCCGCAACGACGCCGGCCCGCGCGATTTTGCGACTGCTTAAGGATGAGGTTTCGCCCTCCGTCGCTTCGGGTGTGGTCATCAGCCACGCACCAAGCATCATCAGAAACGTAAAGAGCAGACTCATGCCTTCAGCGATCATCGTGCTGGCCGACGTCCCCGCCTGTTGAACCCACGCTCCAAGGAGGCATGAACTCAATATCAGGAGCACCATCGAAATCGCATAGATCGCCGTCCCCTTTGCCACAGTGTCCATCCACTTCGGCTCGGCGTAGCGCAGCAGGTTGCCGAGCACGGATCGTCCGATGGGCGTTCCGCACTCGGAACAGGGGCGGTCGGGGTTCTGCCCCTTGAGGTTGTACCCGCAGCTGCGGCAGGGAATCTCATCCAGGAGGTTGCCCTGCTCATCGAAACGAATGCGGTCGATCCCGGAAACGGCCTGGCCTTCATCAGTCATGGCGAACTCCACGATGGTCCACGATGTCGGCAGAATACACTTTGCGGCCGCCGGGCACAAGGCCTGTTGCGGCAGAAAGTGTGTACTTCGCATGAAGCATCAGTACGTTCTCGGGTCGGAGCAGGAGGAGCTGGTACGCCTCGGCTTCCAGCATCGCGTCTGGGCCTCGTATTCGCTCGCGCTGTGGGAGCGAGCGGGCTTTGCACGAGGGCAGACGATTCTCGACGTCGGCTGCGGCCCGGGCTATGCGACCCTCGACCTCTCGGCCATCGTCGGCCCGGAGGGGCGCATCCTCGCCGTGGACAACGCGGAGCGGTTCATCGAGCACCTGCGCCGAACCCTGCCGCTGACAGCCGGAGCCGAGAACATCGAGATCATCCAGGCCGATGTCCGGGATGAAGCGGCCTACCCGACGGCTTCGGTCCACGGAGCGTTCGCCCGCTGGGTGCTCTGTTTCCTTCCCGATCCGGAGCGGGTGGTTTCGCACGTCGCACGGGCGCTTCGGCCCGGGGGCGTCTTCGCCATACAGGACTACTTCAACTACACCTCGCTGACGCTGGCGCCGCGCCGGCCCGAGTTTGATCCGGTCATCGCGGCGGTCGAAGAGTCGTGGAAGCGAACAGGCGGCGACCTCGACGTTGCAGCGCACCTGCCGCGCATGCTGGCTGAGGCCGGGCTTGTCGTCGAGGAGATCCGCCCGATTGCGCGGGTGGCGCGGCCCGGTTCGATGTTGTGGGGCTGGCCGCGGACGTTTTTTGCGATCTTTGTTCCGCGTCTGCAGGAGATGGGGCTGGTGTCGGCGGAGCAGGCGGAGGCCTTCGCCCGGGCCTGGGAGGAGGCGGAGCGCGACCCGCACTGCTTCTTCTGCACGCCGCCGATCTACGAGATCATCGCGCGCAAGCCCCGCTGAGCGAGCAGGACGTTGCGTGGCGCGTCTGCGCGATATGGCGGTAACGCCGTCGCGCCAGGTACGAGATGCCCGGAATCAGCAGCACCCAGCCGACGAGCATGCCGACCGGCGTGGCCAGAAAGGCATGGCGCAGCCCCTCGAAGCCGATGAGCAGGCGGCCGTCGCGGGTCAGCACGGGAATGCCCTCGGCAAAAGCGGCCGGATCGATGCGCTCGGCGAGAACGGCCGGCGCCCGATAGAAGTCGCGGATCGAGAGGGCGTGAAACCAGTCGAGGCGCTGCAGCGTGTGCGCTCCGCGCCGGCAGAGGCCGCAGGAGCCGTCGTAGAGGACGATCGTGCGGGCAAGGCTGAGTGGTGGAGGGGTCACGTCGGCCATCAGATCGCCATCGTAGCAGGCGATGCCTTGCAGCGGCGAATACAGTACCGCATGAGCCCATCGACGCATTCAGAATCCCCATCGGCAGCCGGCCGCACAGCGCACCTGACGGCGCTGGACTTTGCGCACGTCTGGCATCCCTTTACGCCGATGCGGCAGTGGCGGGAGCGGGAGCCGATTATCATCGACGCGGCCGAGGGTGATGAACTGATCGATACCCGGGGCCGGCGGTACATCGACGGGATCAGCTCGCTGTGGTGCAATGTTCACGGTCATCGGGTTCCGGAGATTGATGAGGCGATCCGATCGCAACTGGACCGCGTGGCGCACTCCACGCTGCTGGGGCTGGCCAATACACCCTCAATCGAGCTGGCGGCCCGCCTCGCGGCAATCGCGCCGGGCGCTTCCGACCCTGACCGCCGGCTCAGCAAGGTTTTCTACTCCGATGCCGGGGCGACGGCGACCGAACTGGCCTTCAAGATGGCCGTCGGGTTTCACTACCACAGCGGGCGGCCGCAGCGGAACCGGATCATCGCCTTTTCGGGGGCCTACCACGGCGACACCGTCGGCGCGATGAGCGTCGGCTACAGCGAGACCTTTCACCGCCCCTATGCGTCGATGGTCTTTCACACGACGTTTGCTCCCGCTCCCGATGTCACACACTCCCCGGAGGCGCGACAGGCCGGATCGGGCTGGCCCTGGCACAATCGAACGGTCCGGGAGGCCGTCCGCGATCGCTGCCTTGCGGCACTGGATGAAACGCTCGACCGGGAGGGCGACACGGTGGCTGCTGTCTGCATCGAGCCGCTGGTGCAGGGCGCGGCGGGCATTGTCACGCATCCTGAGGGCTTCCTTTCCGGCGTGGCGGAACGGTGCCGACAACGCGGGCTGCTGCTGATTGCCGACGAGGTGGCGGTCGGCTTCGGCCGGACCGGAACGATGTTCGCCTGCGAGCAGGAGGGGGTCGTCCCGGACATCCTCTGTCTGGCGAAGGGGCTCAGCGGCGGCTATCTCCCCCTTGCGGCCACCCTCTGCCGGGATGAGATCGAGGAGGCCTTCTGCGGC
>CAZPFK010000062.1:0-7098 GCA_964585855.1 uncultured Vicinamibacteraceae bacterium | reverse complement strand
TCTCCCCCTTGCGGCCACCCTCTGCCGGGATGAGATCGAGGAGGCCTTCTGCGGCGATCCGTGGGAACATAAGACGCTCTACCACGGGCACACCTACACCGGCAACCCGCTGGCCTGCGCTGCCGGCCTGGCCTCGCTTGATCTCTTTGAGCGCAATGGCGTGCTGGAGAAGGTGGAACGCCACGGCCGGATGATTGCTGAGGCGCTGGATGTCCTGCGCGAGCATCCCCACGTGGGCGACGTCCGAAGGCGGGGGCTGATGACGGGCATCGAGTTGGTTGCTTCGCGCTCCCCGTGGACGCCCTTCGATCCCAGGGCGAGGGTCGGGTATGCGGTTTGCATGGCCGCGCGGGATCGGGGGGTCATCATTCGTCCGCTCGGCGATACGGTGATCCTGATGCCGATGCCGGGGATGCAGACGGAATCGCTGACCCGGCTGCTGGAGGTGGTGGTGGAGGTCATCGAGGGCTTTGATTACCCCTGACCGCTCGCGGAGTTCGCGGAGGCCCGATGCACGTTGCATTCCTGATCGATGAACGCCGCCTCGCCAACGAGCGAGACTGGTTCAACCGCACCGTCATCGGTCTGGCGACGTCGGGCATTCACGTCACCCGCGTCCTGCCGCAGGGGGCGCTGGATGACGAGCGCGTCGCGCTGACGCCCGCCGTCTGGTACCAGGTCGATCGTGTGCCGTGGATGCGATCGCGGCTCTATGCGGCCCTGGCAAAATCATTCGGAAGCGATGCGCCCGACCTCATTCACGCGGCGGGGCGCAAGTCCTGGCCTGTGGCCGTTCAGCTGGGGGCCATCCTTGAGTGTCCCGTGGCGATCGAAGTCTGGTCTGCGGCCGACGTGCGGGCTGCGGCGGGGTTGGCCCGGCGGCAGGAGCGAGTCTCGGTCTGTCTGGCGGCGACGGGGCGCCTCGCGGCCGATCTCCAGGCGCATATGGATCCGGCGCTGGTGCAGGTGCTGCCGGTCGGGGTTCACCTTGAGGAGGTTCGGCCGGTGCCGCAACCCTCGATGTCATTGCGGGGGGCGGCGGTGGTCTATGGCCGGGGCTGTTCGGCTGCCGGCATTCGCGATCTTCTTGAAGGATTGGCACCGACGGTCGTGAAGCACCCGGACCTGATGCTCTTCCTCGACATTCCCGAGGCGATTCACCGTGTCGCCTGGCGGGCAATCCGCAAGTTCGGACTCTCAGCCCAGACCAGCATGATTCCCTCGATTGACCGGCATCGGGAACTTGTTGCGACGGCCGAGATGTTGATCATCCCCGAGGCGGGGCAGCGGGCGACGAGTTTTGTCCTTGAGGCGATGGCGGCGCCGATGATGACCCTGGCTCGCCGCGACCCCTATGTAGACATTCTCAACGACGATCGCTGCGCGACGCTGGTTGAGGGGGGCGGGGCGCTGGAATGGAATGCTGCAATCAGAGCCGTTCTGGATGATCCGCAGGGGGCCTGGCAGAAGGCGATCGCGGCCCGTGCCTTCGTCGAGAACCGCCACATCATGATCGCCCAGCTGACGCTGCTGATGGAGACCTACGAACGTGTTCTGCGCGGCGACGCCATTCCCTGGGCCGCTGCCGCGTCGGAGCCGGGACCATGACGACCTCCATCCACCGCCGGGTTGAGGCCGCACGTCGCGGCGAGAATCCCAACGTGGTCGCCCGCCTGGCAAGCGGCTGGTGTGTGCTGGCCGACGCGCAGAATCTCGCGGGGTACTGCATTCTGCTGGCCGACCCGGTCGTCGAGACGCTCAACGACCTGGATCCGACGGCTCGAGGCCGCTTCCTGCTCGACATGGCGGGGATCGGCGGTGCGCTGCTTTCGGTCACCGGCGCCGCCCGCATCAACTACATGATCCTGGGCAACCTCGATCGGGCTCTGCACGCCCACGTCATCCCCCGATTCGCCGATGAGCCGCCGGAGTTCGCCACGGATGGCCCCTGGCGGTACCACCCCCCGGCCCCGCAGCGGTCATTCGAGCCGGCACGGGATGCCGGGCTGATGCGACGGCTGGCGGAGGCCCTTGAGGAGCGTGGGTTGGTTCAGAAATCATGAGGTCCATGTCAGCCGTGTTTCCCGAATCGCGGGCGATCTAGAATCCGGCCACGCTCAAGTCCCAACAAGAGCGGTGGATGGGCCGTGGGAGGGGGATCAGAAGGTGCAAGGGACCGCCCGGCGTGAACGTTGTCGTCGAGGACATCAGCAGGCCGTTCCGGCTCAGTGCCGGACTTGAACCAGGCGTCAGGCCGCCGTGGTATGCGCGCCTCTTTCCAATGGCGCAGCGCCTCATGGGCCTTGAGGGGCTCAACGACATCTACGAAGCCGGCGGCGAGGAGATCAAGGGGCCGGACTTTGCTGAAGTGGCCCTTCGATTGCTGAAGGTGGAGTTTCACACCCCGCCGGAGGTGCTTGCCAAGATTCCGCCGACAGGTCCGCTGGTTGTCGTCTCCAATCACCCCTTCGGAGGGATCGACGGCCTGATGCAGCTGGCGGGCATCCGCCGTGTCCGCCAGGATGTGCGGCTGCTCTCAACTTTCTATCTGGCGGTCATGCCGCCTATGCACCAGTTCTGCTTCTGGGTCGATCCCTTCGGCGGCCCGGAGGCGCGCGATCTCAATGCCAAAGCGGCGCGAGATGCCGTGCGCTGGCTGCGAAGCGGCGGGTCGATGGGAATCTTCCCCTCCGGTGAAGTCTCGAGTTTCTCCTTGAAGGCGCGCCGCGTGATCGATCCACCGTGGCTGACCAGCGTCGGGCGCATCATTCGCGCTTCGAGAGCGCCGGTGCTGCCGATGTTTTTCCACGGTCGCAACGGTGCGCCCTTTCACGTTGCCGGCATGATCCACCCCCGATTGCGGACGCTGCTGCTGCCCCGGCAACTGCTGGCGCACCAGGGCGGGACCTTCCGGATGGAGATCGGCTCGCTGATTCCTCCGGAGCGGTTCAAGGGCATGGATGATCGGGAGATGATGGATTACCTCTCCATGCGCACCTGCATGCTCCAGGTGCGCTCTCCGGCCCGCACCTCCACGCCGGCCCAGTCGCATTCGGTGCCGCCGGCCGGCCTGCCGTTGGCTGAGGCGATGCCGGCCGACGTCCTTGCCCGCGAGATTGACGCCCTGCCCCCCGAGCAGCGACTCACAGAGGCGGGGTCGCGCGTTGTCGTGTGGGCCTTCGCCGATCAGATTCCCTCCGCCTTGCTGGAGATCGGCCGGTTGCGGCAGATGACCTATCGGGAGGCTGGCGAGGGCACGGAGGCGGAACGGGACCTTGACGAATTTGACGCGCGCTACCGGCATCTGATCCTGTGGTGTCGGCAGAAGCGGGAGATCATCGGCGCCTATCGCCTCGGGCTCGTCGATGAGGTGACGCGTGATCGAGGCGTGACGGGGCTCTACACCCATACGCTCTTTGATTACGACGACCGATTGCTGCAACAGATCGGCCCGGCCATCGAGGTCGGCCGCGCCTTCGTGCGTTCGGAGTATCAGCGTGATTACGCACCGTTGATGCTGCTGTGGCGCGGTGTCTCGCTCTTTGTCATGGCGCACCCGCAATACAAGCGGATGTTCGGCTGCGTCAGCGTGAGCAATCGCTACCGCTCAATCACCCGTGACCTCTTCGTTGAATTTCTTCGCCTCAACCACCTCGATCCGGAACTCTCGCGGCTGATCATCGCCCGGACGCCGCCGCAGTTGAGCCGGTCGTCGCGTCGTCTGGCCGGCTTGATCTCGCGTGTCGTCCGCGACCTCGACCACGTAGCCGATCTTGTCGAAGACCTCGAGTCAGAGGGCCGAGAGGTGCCGATCCTGATCCGGCAGTACGTCCGTCTCAACGCGCGGACGCTGGGCTTCAATATCGACCCCGCCTTCGGGGAGACGCTCGACGCCCTGATGCTCCTCGATCTCACGCAGGTGGAGTACGCCATACTCGTCCGCTACGTCGGCCGCGAGAAAGCCGACGCCTTCCTGCGCTTCCACGGCGTTGCGATCCCGGAGCGGCGCCCGGAGGTTGCAGTCGCCTCAGTCGGCAAGTCGGGGCGGACGGTGGTGTCGGTAGAATGACGACAGCTCCGCGGTGAGCATCCGCCATGTCGCAACGGGCACGCCACGCTGCCGGTTCTGCCGGCCGATGCGAAACAGAATCCGCCATTGCGCGATGAGCGTTGCATAGGCCTGCCGCAGCGACCGGGATGGATCGTAGATGTTGGTCGATTCGCTCATCGCGCCGTTGATCTCGATGATCGTCAGCCCGCGCCCGGCCAGAAACTCCCGCTCATCGGCGTAGCGGATGTCGAAGCGGCCGAAGTAGAAACCGTCGATTCCCCGGGCGATGGCGTCGATGCGCTCCTCGAGGGCCGGCGTGATCAGATGCGCCCCGTCGAGAAACATCGTTCCTTGACAGTGATTGCCCGCCCGCGCCAACCGCACTCGCTCACCCTCGGCCGGGACGGCAAGGGCGTGATCGCCGTGGCGGGCAAGAAAGACGGCCGACTGCATCGCAAAGCGCGGATGGCGGCAGATCAGCTCCTCCAGCGTCGAGCGACCGTCGCCGATGACCTCGGGGAAGACCTTGTGCGTGATGGAGAAGATGCGCCCTCGCGGCTCATCGGGATAGCGGTAGTAGAAGATGCCGGCCTCGTGCGGTCCGGGGTCGTAGTTCTGCACGATCAGCGCTTCGGGGATTTCCTCCAGGGCGGCCTCGGCCTTTTCAAGGGTGTCGGCGTATCGCAGTCCCTCGCCGCGCTGGCCGATGTCCGGCTTGAGAATCAAAGGCAGCGAAATCACCCCCAGTTCCAGCGCCTCACAGAGGCGGGCCCGTCGCATCTCCACATCACCGGGCTCCAGCACGATCCAGGGCGGCGTGAGGCCCGGCCCGATCAGTCGCAGGATGTCACGCTTCCGCTCGCCGACGATACCGCCGAGGTAGATGGCGGGGTTGGCGGCCGAGATCGTCATGAAGCCGCGATGGCGGAGAGCCAGCAGGGCGATGACGGGAAGCAACGGCAGGTAGAAGAGCCACATCGGCCAGAACTCCCATCGCCACACACGGGAGACCATCGCACGCAGCTTCGCTCGCCCAAGACTCGTCAGCGAGAGCAGCACAATGTGGAAAAGCAGATAGAGCACCACCGCCGCAACGGCGACGGCGATCCAGCCCCCGCCGAGGAATTGCTCGAAGGGGGCGATGAAGGCCTCGCCGAATTGTGCTGTCAACAGCACCAGCAGCGGCGACCAGATTCCCACCGCAAGCAGCGTCCAGAGCGCAAAGCGCACAAAGCCGAGGCGCAGCAGGCCGGCCGTGAAATACACCGGCACCCGCGTACCGGGAATGAAGCGCGCCAGCAGCAGGGCCTTGGGGCCGTGGCGATCAAACCAGTCGTGGACGGCGTGCGACCGCTGCTCCAGCGACCGGGCAAAGCCGAAGCGCCGCCCGATGCCGCCTGCAAAGAGCGAGCCGATCACCCAGAGGCCAAGGTCCCCGATCCAGATGCCCGTCAGGCAACCGGCCACACCGACGCCCGGAGAAATCTCCCCTCGCGCCACCAGCAGCCCGGCTCCGATGCAGGTCAGGTCTTCAGAGATGAAGGTCGCCGCAGCCACCAGCAGCACCAGCAGAACCGGGTGCATCGCGGTGAGGTCGAGGCCCTCGGGTAACCCTGAGATCCACGAACCGAGCTGCTCAATCATGAACGCACCGGGTCACAACGGCCTCGACGAGCGTGCGGTCTGCGCGGCATGGCCGGTGACCATAGGCAGGATGCAGCGGACCCGGGAACTCGCCAATCCCTCCTCATCGACCGCCTCGTAGGCCATCATGCTGCCCGTGGGAAGGACTTCGATCGTCGTCCGGCTCACTGTCCGTGCGCCCTCCCGCCTGACCATCGGGCTCAGCGAGGGGCGATCGGGCCAGAAGACGCCGTGAAACGCATCCTGCCGACCGGGATCGGGTCGTCGGCAACCGACCATCTCCTCAAAGAGCGCCAGGCGGGGCGGATGCACCAGGTGGTCGCCAAGGCCCGAGGAGGAGAGCACGACCGGTCTGCCGGCATCATGCTCCTCAGCGATCGACGCTTCTTTCCCGTCAGAGGCCAGCACCGTAACACCGTGCTCCGAGGCGATCACCAGGCGAAAAAGCGGATAGCGCCCTGCCTCAATCCGTTCGGCCGCGCGAATCATCGATGCCGCATTCGGCAGACTCACCAGCGCGGGGATGATCTCGCCGCGACTGCGTGCATCGGGGGTCGGCCGCGCAGGAGGATCAGACGTCGCATTCAGCAGCGAGAGGACGCAACCGGTCTGTGTGACGGCAATCCACGTCCCCTGCGAGACAGGATCGATCGGCAGCAATGCCATCAACCCCGCAGTGCCGCGTCGCACCGGCGGAAGGGCGGGCGGGCGACGGCGCGACTCATCGCGGTTGCAGACGACGCGAAACCCCGCCGCTTCAGACTCGGCCTCACCGTGCAGGGGGATGATGCTCAGTGTGCACATGACGAGCCGCGCTGAAAGGCCAGCGTTGAGGGAGCGTAGCCGAAGGCCTCGGGAACCGAAACGCCGGCTGCTCGAAGCATGGCAGCCATCAACGCGTTATGGTGGATCGTGTGGCTGTGGACAAAGGCCGCCTCGCGCCCCAGCGTGGACTGCACCATCTGGTTGGGAAGGTCCGGACTGAGGCAGAGGACGACGCCGACGCCAACGTCAAGTCGGCCCGCCATACGGCCGAGCCGATCGCTCACACTCGCCAATGCCTCGCACGCCGCCTGACGCGATGTCTCAACCGGCGAACCGCGATGCCGCGCTTCGTAATCGATCAGCCCTTCCTCCGCTCCATCCACCAGCGCCAGCAGGTGGTCGATGCTGTGGCGAACGTGCGCCCCGACAGTTTCGGCACTTCCGGCCCGCGACGGCCGGCGATACTCCTCATCGCTGAGGGCCTCGATCATCGAAGCGAGATCAGCAAGGGCCGCTCCGAGTGAATCGACGATGGGGCACGCAGCGGGGGGTGGGGCAGTCTGTACGGTGGCGGCGGGGGGGAGGGCCGAGGGGGACGTCATCTGTGGCTGCACTTCCGTGGGGGCGACGATGAGGAG
>CAZPFK010000061.1:0-15691 GCA_964585855.1 uncultured Vicinamibacteraceae bacterium | reverse complement strand
CCAGAACATGCTGTGGGGCATCGTTGACGGCGTCGGCGGCACCGGCGAGTACAACGAGTTCGCGTGGGATGACGACAACGTCACCGACGGCACGTTCACCCTGCCCGACGAGTGCTACACGGGCTTCTTCGGTCTGTGCCCGGATCCGCTCAACAAGATGTACGCCTTCTACAGCCCGCAGGGCCCGTCCG
Source organism: uncultured Vicinamibacteraceae bacterium (assembly GCA_964585855.1). Taxonomy (GTDB): domain Bacteria; phylum Planctomycetota; class Phycisphaerae; order Phycisphaerales; family UBA5793; genus CAZPFK01. The sequence continues at coordinate 15,500 of CAZPFK010000061.1, read as the reverse complement.
ACTGCGTCACCCTGACCGTCCCGACGCTGTTTGCCGGTTCACCCGCGACCTTCAGCACCTCCGGTGCTCCTGGTCAGCTCCGGGCCATCCTGTACGCCTTCCGCAGCGGCGCTCCGCTCTCAGGCCAGCAGGGCAACTTCTGTGCTGAGACCGAGCTCCGTCCCGCGACGGGCGACGGCCAGATCTGCACCGGCACCGCCAACGGCGCCGGCGATCAGTCCTGCACGGTTCCGGTCCCCGGCGCTGCCCTGGGTCGGACCGTCAACTTCCAGGCCTTCGGTGCAGGCACCTGCCCCGATCCGTGCGACTCGAACCTCGAGACCCGCACCATCCAGTAATTCTGGACAGGTCTGCTGAAGGACGCTGCTGACCTCCCTCGGGAGGAAGGCAGAGCCAATCAGAAACAACGCCCCGCTGCCCTACGGCAGCGGGGCTTGTCTTTTTCTGAACCCTCCGGCCTCTCTGCGGGATGAGAAACGTCGCGGCCGCGTCTCCCTATAATCTGGCAGGGGGGGGTATGCCATGGGCGCGGCCGATGCCGGCGCCGATTCTGCGGGCCCTGCCGCCCTCCCCGGATTTCGAGTCCAAACATTGATCAGGAGTTTTTTCGTGACCCTCACGCTCAATCCGTCGGTCTGTCGTCTTGCCACCCTCTCTTCAATCTCCATTACCACGATGCTCTTTCCCGCATCCGCTCAGGCCGACCTCGATGAGGTGCTGGCGCTGCTGCCGGAAGACACACAGCTGGCCATCTGCGCCAAGGGGGTCAACGCGCTGCAGGGGCAGTGGGACCAGTTCCTGACGGCCATTGCGATGGACCAGGTCGGCGTGCCCGGCCCATCGTTCTTCTTCTCCATGGCCGGTTTCGGCCCGGAGACGATGGACGGGGACGGGACCTTTGCCGTGGCGATGCTGAAGGACCGGTGGGAGGCGGATGAGCCGCCGGTGCTGGCCTTCATGCCGGTGACGGATTACGCCGCGTGGATCGCCAACTTCCCGGTCACAAATGAAGGCGGGATCGATGCGGTGACGTTCCCGAATGTTCCCGAGCCGGTCTATAGCCGTTCACTGGACGGGTATGCGGTGATGGGAGCCGACCGCGAGCTGGTAGCGGGGTACGCGGCTGCTGAGGGGGGCGGAACGTTTGCCTCGATGATGGGGGAGCAGGGTCGTGAGGTGGTGGAGCGCGATGAAGTGAGCGTGATCGTTGACTTCGACGGGCTGCGCGAGGTGGTCATGCCGGGGCTGCGGGTGATGGCGGCCGAGGCGATGGGTCAGATGGTGATGATGCAGCAGATGGGGATGGGGGGCATGGGCGGGGGGATGGACTCGATGCCCGATGCCGAGGTGATGGCGGCGATGGTTGACGGGATGGGCAACTTCTTCTTCAACGAGACGCGCAGCGCCGTGCTGGGAATGCGGATGAGCGGCAAGGGCGTGGTTGCCGATGCGGTGCTGAACTGGAATCCGGAGGGGAGGATGGCGGCGGCCTTTGCCGAGGCAGGGGGCTCGCGGAACCTGCTCTCGCACTTTGCCTCAGATGCATTCCTGCTGGCGATGGCGATGGACCTGAAGAGTCTGAACCTCGAGGCGGTGAAGTCGGCCGCTGATGAGTCGATGCGGACGGCGCTGGAGCAGGCGGGGCATGACCCGGCGATCCTGGAGACGCTCGGCGGGGGCGAGGGGCCGGAGTCGATGCAGGCGATGATGATGAAGGGGACCGACGGGATGGCGACGGTGATCTATCCGTCACTTGGTGGGATGATGGCGGGGTTCCTGAGCCAGACGGTCTCGTGGATGTCAGGTGACGCCGAGACGCTGGCGACGGCGATGCAGGAGTCGATCACCGCCCTCAACGGCATGGAGACGCAGGGGATTACCTCGATTACGAGTTACGAACCGCAGGCCGTCGAGATTGACGGCATGACGGTGGATCAGTACCAGGTGCAGCAGCAGTTCCCGCCGGAGATGGCGCAGGTACAGCAGATGCAGGCGATGATGATCGGCGGGGCGGGGATGCGCGGGTTTGTGGCGAAGATGGACGATGGCCTGCTGATTACGACCAGCCGCAACCGCCGGCTGCTTTCCCAGCTGCTGGCTGTGGAGCGTGGCGAGGCGTCGGGGCTTTCCGAGGATGGCGCCATCAAGGCGATCGACGAGATGCTCCCTGCCGATGCCTCGATGCGGGTGTATCTGGGGGTCGGGACGCTGCTGAACCAGGCGATCCCGATGGTGCAGATGATGATGCCGCTGGAGGTTGACCTGGAGGAAGTCTCCGGAATGCCGCCGATCGGCATGGCACTGTCGGTGCACGGTGAGGGAATGCAGGCGGGGATGGTGCTGCCGGCCCCGATGATTCGCACGATCGTGGACCTGGCCATGCAGGCGCAGGCGATGGGGGCGGGCGGCGGTGCGGCGGCTGAGCCGGAGATGTTCTGACCGATCAGATTGCAAGTATTCTCAGCGTCCGCTCCCTCGGGGGCGGATGCTGTCGTTTCTGGCGGGCGCGGTTGAGGGCACTATGATGACGGCCATGACGATTCCCCATCGGATTCTGATCGTGCTCTCTGCCTTCCTGGGCCTTGCTGCGCCGAGTGTCGCTCCTGCGCAGGAGACGACGCGCGTGCTGTCGGAGGATGGAGAGTGGACGATGCAGGCAGGGCCGGAGGAGGGGACGGCGGAGTTCGACCTGTCGCGTGCGCGTCGGCTGCTGGCGGAGCGGAACTACGGTGCAGCGAGGGAGGCGGCGACGGACTTCCTGGAGGCGCACCCGACGCACGTGCTGGTTCCGGAGGCGTACCTGGTGCGGGCGGATGCGACGTACCTCGGCGGGAATGAGTACAAGGCGCTCTACGACTACGAGGCGATCTGCAAGCAGTATGCCGGCAGCGAGGCGTTTGCGATCGCGCTGGAGCGTGAGTTCGAGATTGCGCAGTGGTATGCGCAGGGGAATCGGCGTAAGTTGTGGGGCATGCGGATCACGACGGCGTACACCGAAGCGGAGGAGCTGCTGATCCGGATTCAGGAGCGAGCGCCGGGAAGCAGACTGGCACAGAAGGCGGGGAGGGCCCTTGCGGATCTCTACTTCGCCCGTCGGCAGATGGATATGGCGGCGACGGCGTATGACATCTACCTGATCAATCACGGGCAGACGGCTGAAGATACGCCCGAGGCGATGAGCCGACTGATCTACTCCAACCTTGCGATGTATCGCGGGCCTGAGCATGATCCATCGAGTCTGTACAACGCGCGGGAGATCATCAACCGGCTGGAGGCGCGCTCGCCGGGCGAGGCGCGGCAGCTGGGCATCAGCGCGCTGCGGGCGCGGATCGATGAGTCGGATGCCTCGGGGATGCTGACGACGGCGAAGTGGTATCTCGACCGGAGCGATGAGGTGGCGTGCCGATTCCAGTTGCGGCGGCTGCTGCGGCGGTATCCGGAGACGGCGGCGGGGGTGGAGGCGTACCGGATGCTGGTCGAACGGGGATGGGAGGTTGAAGAGCCGGCCCGCAGCGCCACCGGCGAGGTTCTGCCTGGGGCCCAGCCCGAAGAGGGGACGGAGGGGATCGATGAGGGCGGAGGGGTCGAGGAGTCGGCCGTGGAGCCGTCGGAGGAGGGCCGATGAGGGGTCTGATGCGAGCGGCGATTGCGGTGTTTTTCCTCCTTCTGGCGGGGTGTGCCGGCGGGGAGGGCGGTTTTCTGGGCTACCAGGCGAATGCGACGTTTCCTGGGGAGGTGGCGTCGGTGGAGGTTCCGATATTCGAGAACCGTACGGCATACACGGGCGTAGAAAGAGAGATCACCGACGCGCTGATCAAGGAGCTTCAGGCCCGGTCTCCGTACCGGGTGGTGGGGGCCGGTGGAGCGGATACGACGTTGAAGGGAACGGTCGTGCGGGTTGAGACGGCGAAGTTGAGCGAGGCGCGGGGGACGGGGCTGGTGCAGGAGCTGCTGCAGACGATCACCGTCGATTTCACGTGGACGGATCAGCGCAGCGGGAAGGTTCTGGTGCAGCGGGAGTCCTTTTCGAGCAGCGAGGTGTACATTCCGGTGTCCGGAGTAGGAGAGCGGCCGGACCTTGCGAATTTTGCGATTGCAGAGTCGCTGGCGCGGGACATCGTGCAGACGATGCAGGAGCAGTGGTGAGGGGAAGTGTCGGGACCGACCGCAGTTTCGGGGCCTGACCGGACGATAATGGAGTGTCAGGACCGAGGCGGGAGCGCCGCTTAAGCGAGGCACGACGACGTGAGTGTTGACAAGGAACCGCAGAAGCACGAAACCGGACCCGAAGGCGGGAAGAAGACCCCCCGCCGCGGAGACGCTCCGCCTCCGCCGCCGCCGAACATGCGGCTGACGCGGGGGTTTCTGCTGTGGTTCATGGTGATCATGCTGGGCCTGGTGGTCTTCTTCGTGCTGCGCGGCAATCAGCGCGGCCGGGAGATCACCTTCTACCAGTTCAAGGAGTATTACCAGCAGCACTACATCGATGAGTCCAGCGTGGTGCTTCGGGCCAACACGATCGAGGCGGTGATGAAGTCGGGCAACCCGGGGGTGCCGGCCGGGCCGGTGCGGGTTTCGATTCATCGCCCCGAGGCGTACATTGACGATCTGAAGGTGCTCACGGCGTACAACTTCCTGGATCGCGCAGGGACGCCGATCTGGATTCCGCTGATGCTTCAGCTGATTCCGTGGATTCTCTTCCTGGCGTTGATCTGGTTTGTGCTCTTCCGCTCGCTGCGGTCGGCGGGCGCGTCGGGGGGGATGTTCGGGAACTTCGGGCGCAGCCGGCACAAGGTGACGACCAAGGAGCACACGAACATCACCTTCAAGGATGTGGCGGGGATCGACGAGGCGAAGGAAGACCTGCACGAGATCGTCGAGTTCCTGAAGAATCCGAAGAAGTTCACGCGCCTCGGGGGCCGGATTCCGCGCGGCGTGCTGCTCTCGGGCGCGCCGGGGTGCGGCAAGACGCTGCTTGCCAAGGCGATCGCCGGCGAGGCGGATGTGCCGTTCTTCTCGATTTCTGGCTCGGACTTCGTGGAGATGTTCGTCGGCGTGGGCGCCAGCCGTGTGCGTGACCTCTTCAAGCAGGCGAAGGAAAACAGCCCGTGCATCATCTTCCTTGATGAGATCGACGCCGTGGGCCGGAAGCGCGGCAGTTCCTTCATGACCGGCGGCAACGATGAGCGCGAGCAGACGCTCAACGCCATCCTCGTGGAGATGGACGGCTTTGAAACCAATGACCAGGTGATCGTCATTGCGGCGACGAACCGGCCTGACGTGCTGGACCCGGCGCTGACGCGGCCCGGGCGCTTCGACCGGCATGTGATGGTTCCGCTGCCGGACATCAAGGGTCGGACGGAGATCCTGAAGGTTCACGCTCGGAAGATCAAGCTGAGCCCGGCCGTCGACCTGGAGAAGGTGGCGCGGGGAACGCCGATGTTCTCCGGCGCAGACCTGGCGGCGATCATCAACGAGGCGGCGATCATCGCGACGATGAGCGGGAAGGACCAGGTCGAACTGGAGGACCTGGAGGAGGCGCGGGACAAGATCAAGTTCGGCCGGGCGCGCAAGAGCCGGGTGATCGAGGAGAAGGAGCGGATTGCGACGGCCTACCACGAGGCGGGACATGCGGTGGTGCAGGCGCTGCTGCCCAATGCCGACCCGCTGCACAAGGTGACGATCATTCCGCGCGGGCAATACGGCGGGGCGACCTTCAGTCTGCCGGAGAAGGACCGCTACGGATTCGGCCTGAAGTATCTGCTGGACACGATGCGCGTGATGTGCGGCGGCCGGATCGCCGAGAAGCGTGCAACGAGCGACATTTCATCGGGCGCAGCGCAGGATATCGCGCAGGTGACGCAGATGGCTCGGTTGATGGTGGTGGAGTGGGGGATGAGCGAGCGGCTGGGGTTCGTGCGTTACGGCGGCGATGAGGGCGGCGAGTTTGCCTTCGGCGGGCGTGATTACTCTGACGAGACGGCGCAGATCATCGACGAGGAGATCCGGCGGTTTGCCGATGAGGCGTTTACCGATTGCGGCCGGATTCTCGATGAGCACTGGGACAAGGTGGTGCGTGTGGCCGAGGCGCTGCTGAAGCACGAGACGCTGACGGCCGACGAGGTGCACCGCCTGATGCGCGGCGACACGCTGGACAAGCCGACGGTCAGCGACCTGCTGGAGGCCGAACGCCGCAAGACGGCCCCGCGTCGTCCGTCGCGCAGCGAGAGCGGTGAGACGGACCCGAAGGGCGAGGAGCCCGATTCGGGGATCGTTCCCCGGCCGGCGTAAAGGCAGGTTACTCAGGACTGAACCGGTTCGGGCTCATCAGGCGCGATGCGCGTGATGATTTTTGCGCCGACGAGATCGCCCCAGACGTTGACGGTCGTGCGGCACATGTCGAGGATGCGATCGACCCCGATGATCACGCCGATGGCAGTCAGCGGGAGGATGGGAATCGTCGGGTCGTGGGCAAACGTGGAGTTGACGGCCTCGATGACGATGACCATCGTGACCAGGCCGGCCGAGGGGATGCCGGCGGCGCCGACGGCGGCGAGGGTGGCGGTCAGCGCGACGACGGCGACCTGGCCGATGCCGAGCTCAATGCCGTACAACTGGAAGAGGAAGATGACGGCGACGGCCTCGTAGAGGGCGGTTCCGTCCATGTTAATGGTCGAGCCGAGGGGGAGGACGAAGCCGGAGGCGCGTTTGCTGACCTCGCCGTACTCCTCGGCGGTTTCCATCGTCACCGGGAGGGTGGCGCTGCTGGAGTCGGTACCGAATGCAGTGACCAGCGCGGGGCGCATCAGCCAGAGGAAGCGGAGGGGGTTGGTGCGGCCGAAGATCCAGAGGACAAGCGGCAGGGTGATGAAGCCGTGGATGGCGAGGCCGACGAAGACGGTTCCCATGTATTTGCCGACGGACTGAATGGCTTCGCCGCCGAGTTTGCCCATCGTCCAGGTGACCAGCAGGAAGACGCCGATGGGGGTCATCCAGAGGATCCAGCCGACGAGGGTCATGACGGCCTCGAAGGCGGCGTTAATGACCCGGACGACGGGCTCGCCCTTCGGGCCGATCGTGGCGAGTGCAAGGCCAAAGAGGATGGAAAAGGAGATGATGGGGAGGGGCTGACCCTGGGCGGCGGCTTCGAAGACGTTGGTGGGGAGGAGCTGGTGGAGGATGTTGATCCAGACGCTCTCGAGTTCCTTCGGAGCGCCTTCGACGGTCTGACGGATGTTTTCGTACTGGGCTTCGGAGCGGGCGAGGTCGAGGCCTTCGACGCCGACGCCGGGAGAGAACGATGTGACGAGGACGACGCCGAGGACGGCGGCGATCAGCATGGTGGCGAAGTAGTAGAGGAGGGTGGCGCCGCCGACTTTCCCGAGTTTGGAGGGGTCGCCGATGGAGGTGATGCCGACGACGACGCTGGTGAAGACCAGCGGGATGATCATCATCTTCAGCGGGCGGACCAGGAGGAGGTCGCCGAGGTCGTACATCCACTGAATGCGGGAGGCGATCTCATCGCTGCTCAGGGCCTGCTGCTGGTAGGAGCGGAAGAGCAGGAAGCCGACGACAACGCCGGCGACGAGGCCGATCAGGATGAGGGCGTTGAGCAGCCGGTGGCCACGAGAGTTCATGGATGGCCTCCTCGTTGAGGGCGCGTGCGGATCGATCGGTGTCGAGTCGATGCGTCAGAGCCTAGAGCGCGGAGGCGTATTCTGCAAGCGAATCGGGGAATGAACGGGGATCGAGCTCCATGTCGGCCCGGACTTTGGCGATGTCGCAGACGGAGTCTTCCTGGCTCATGAGGACCTGGCTGGCGTTGAAGGGCACGAGGGACTCGAGGCCCAGCCACTGCACGGTGCGGGCGAGGCCCAGCGCGTACCACGCGGGAATCGGGACGGGCTTGCGCCAGCGGGGGCCGCGCGGGATGGCATCGCGGAAGAGGGTGAGCATCTCAGGCCAGGTGTGGCGGGATTGGCCGCCCAACGGATAGACCTCGCGGACGGTGTCGGGGTACTCCAGGGCGCGGCAGAAGCACTCGCAGACGTCGCCGATGAAGACGGGCTGGATGAGATACTTGCGGCCCGTGCCGAGGGGACCGGCACCGAAGTAGGGCATGAAGAGGAAGGGCGGGGCGTGACCCTTCGCCCACTTCACGACCATCTCCGTGAACTCGCCGTCGGGGCCGTGGATCAGCGACGGGCGGATGATGGTCCAGGCCAGCCGGCTTCGGCGAACGATCTGCTCGGCCTCGAACTTGGTGCGGTGGTAGTCGGCCGGGGCGGCGGGGCGGGAGCCGAGGGCGGACATGTGGAGGTAGCGCTGGACGCCGGCGGCTTCGCAGGCGTCGACGATGTTGGCGGTCGCGCCGGTGTGGAGGCGGTCGAAGGTGATCTGCCGGGCGTGATTCTCCATGATGATGCCGACGAGGTGGATGCAGGCGTCAACGTCGAAGACGAAGTCATCCAGAGAGTCGCGCTGCAGAACGTCGCCCTCGACAATCTGCACGGATTTGGGCAGTCGGGCGGCCTTGTCGCGGCTGCGAACCAGCGCGCGGACGGTGTGTCCGCGTTCCAGAAGGGCGCGGCACAGGGCCGAGCCGACAAACCCGGTGGCCCCGGTGAGCGCCACGGTCATCGGCCGTGGCCGGCGGACCGGCGGTGTCGGTGCAGCGGCGGTGGCGTCGTCGGCAGGAGGTACGGGAAGAGTCTCCTGAGCCTCTGCGGAGTGCTCTTCGGTCATAAGCGTTGATTTCCGAGTGGGTTCCGGGCAGTCGGGGGCCGCGGGCAGGAAGCCGGAAACAGGGGCGGCCCCGTGAGAGTCACGATCGCGCCTGTGTCGTCCATGATACGGGTGCGGAGTCGGTGAGCAAGCGACATGGTTCTCAGGGGTCCTGGCCGTGGGTTTCCTCTTCTGCCTGTCGGACCGCTCGGACCATTTCGTCGAGAGTGAGGCGGCGGACGGCGGTCATGAACTCCTCATCGTCGGCAAGGCCCAGGACGAGCGGGTTCTTCTGGAGTCGGTAGAGGGCTCCGACGCTTCCGCGCGAGGCGGCCTCGATGTCGGCGCTGGTGGCGGGGTCATCCATCATGCGGCCGATGGCGGGTGAGTCGGCGAGGTCGTCGATGTCGAGGAGTTCGACGGCGCGCTGGCGGACCTCTTCATCGGCGGAGGCGATCTCCATCATGCTGGTCATGGCCATGCTGCCGGCGCCGATTCCGGGAATCCAGCGGACAAACCCGTCGTTGAGGGCGCGGGCCATGCCGGCGCTGGTCTCGGACATGGGCTTGTGCTGGGAGGCAGCGCGGACGTTGAAATAGACCAATCCCAGCCACGTGACCATGAGGCCAAGAAGCACGCCGAGGACGGAGCCGCTGATGCGGTCCCACAGGGCGATCTCGGTCTCGAAGCGGCGCTTGAGGAAGTAGCGGGCGGTGTAGCCGGCGGCGAGGCCGAGAAAGAGAAGGATGGTTCCGGGCCAGAGGAGCCCCATGCCTCGGAGGGCGTCGACGCGATAGAGGAGCCCGCCGAAGAGCCACAGGAGCAGGGAGGCGCAGAGGAGGGGAAGCAGGGCCGTTCCGACGCGGAGGAAGCCGCGCCACCACCCGACGGCGCCGAGCCCGACGACAGCGATGAGCAGAAAGAGATAGGCCATGAGGGTGAATTCCCGTGCGCAGAGTCTGCACCATCTTACGGGAATCCCGGCGTCAGGCGAAGGCCTGCCGCCACTGCATCAGGGAGAGCAGGGTAAACAGGCGCTGGCCGTGGTCGGACCGTTTCGCGGTGTGTTCATCGAGCAGACGCTGCGCGGCGGCGGCCCGAACCGGAACGGGGCCGAAGGGATCGGCCGAAGCGAGTCCATCGCGGAAGGCGGTGGTGAGGCCGCCGTAATCGCTGCGGAACCACTCGCCCAGGGGGAGGGCGAAGCCGGATTTCGGTCGGAGGGCGACGTCGCGGGGCAGGAGGCGGGCGGCGACCTGGCGGAGGAAGCCCTTGGGTTGACTGTCGATCATCAGCGAGTCGAGGGGAGCGCGGAGGGCGGCATCCATGATCGGGCCGGCCAGGAGGGGGGCGCGGCTTTCAAGGGCGACGGCCATCGTGGCGGTGTCCACCTTGCGGAGCAGGTCATCGGGGAGGTAGATGGCCAGGTCGTCGGCGACGGCCTCGGCGAGGCCAGTTGGGGTGGGCGGCTCGGCTGCTGCGGCCTCGGGGCAGAGGCGGGCGAGCTCCCAGGTGGGGAAGGTGCTCACGAGGTCGAGGTATCCGGCGTGGCGGGACGCTTGCGCCAATCGTGCAGCGCGGCTGCGGAGGGACTTCTCGCCGGCACGGACCCCGATTGAGGCGGGGATCATGGCCAGGAGGCGGCGTCGGCGGGCGAGGAGGTCGGCGACGCGGTAGCGGTCGTAGCCGAGGAAGAGTTCATCGCCGCCGTCTCCGGTGAGGACGACCTTGACGCTTTGGCGGGCCTCGCGCGCGATCCAGCAGGTGGGGAGGATGGAGGAGTCTCCGAAGGGCAGGCCGAGGCGGCCGATGAGGCGGGCGAGGTCGTCGACGGGTTTCGGCTCAACGGTGAGGGTGGTGTGTTGTGTGTCGAGGAAGGCAGCGGTTTCAGCGGCGGCGGCGGATTCATCCCAGGCGGGGTCGGGCATCGCCATCGTGAAGGTCTGCAGGGTGCGCCCCTGCTGCCGGAGAAGGTGCTGGGCGAAGAAGGCGACAAGCGCCGAGTCGATGCCGCCGGAGAGAAAGCAGCCGAGGGGAACATCGGCGTCGAGGCGCTCGCCGACGGAGGCCTCGAGCATTGATTCGAAGGCCTCGACAGTGGGGGCCGGCCCGGTGCGCTGTGCGGGTGCTGCGAAAGTGCTGGATTGGGTCGGCGCGTTCGGGCCGAGCGTGATCAGGGTTGCGGGGGCGACCTGGGTGAGGTCGCTCCAGGGGAGGTCGCCATTGACGCAGACGCCCCGGCGGAGCATCGAGGCCCACCAGGGTTTCGGCGAGGGATCGGGCGGAGTTCCGCGCAGGGCGGTGACGGCCTCGAGCAGGGCGGGGATGGTGCTGGCGAAGACGGCGGAAGGGGAGGGGCCGGCGCTTCCGGTCCAGAGGTAGAGGGGCTTCTCGCCGGCGCGGTCGCGGATGAGGTGGATGGCGCCGGTGCGGCTGTCGAAGATGGCGATGGCGAACATGCCGTCGAGTCGCGCGGCGATGTCGGTCCCGAACTCGAGGTATCCCTGGAGGATGGTCTCGGTGTCGCTGTGGTCGGTGGCGAAGCGGCAACCCCGGGATTCGAGGGTTCGGCGGAGGGTGCGGTGGTTGTAGATGCAGCCGTTGAAGGCGACGGCGACGGGGCCGTCGGGGGTGTGGGCGATCATGGGCTGCGCGCCGTCTGCGGGATCGATGATCGCGAGGCGGTGGTGCAGGAGGGCAAGCGAGACGGGGGCAGCGCCGGGCTTGGGGGTGTGGAGGAAGAGGCCGCGACCGTCGGGGCCGCGATGTTCGAGGCGGTCGCTGCTGCGCGCAAGCATTGCCTCGGCCAGTGGCCGCCCGTCGAAGCAGACGATTCCGGTAAAGCCGCACATGGTGGTGCGGCATCATATCGGGGGGCGCGGCGGTGCGCTAGGGCTTCGGGGGCGCGGCCAGCGCGATGCCGAGTTCGCGCAGCTGGCGTTCGTCGACGGCCGAGGGAGTTTCCTGCATGAGGTCGGCGCCGGTGGCGGTCTTGGGGAAGGCGATGACGTCGCGGATGTTGTCGGTTCCGGTCAGCAGCATGACGACGCGGTCGATGCCGACGGCAAATCCGCCCATCGGCGGGCAGCCGTACTTCAGGGCGTCGAGGAGGAAGCCGAACTTCACCTTCGCCTCCTCTTCGGTAAGGCCGAGGCGCGAGAAGATGGCCTGCTGCATCTCGGAGCGGTGGATACGAACGGAGCCGCTGAGGGTCTCGCGCCCGTTGATGACAAAGTCGTAGGCGCGGGAGAGGGCGGCGCCGGGATCGGTTTCGAGGAGCTCGAGGTGTTCATCCTTAGCGGCGGTGAAGGGGTGGTGAGAGGGCTCGAAGCGGCTCTCCTCTTCGTTCCACTCAAACATCGGAAAGTCCACGACCCAGAAATAGTCCCAGCGGCTCTCGTCGATGAGGCGGAGGTCACGGCCGAGACGGATGCGCAGTTCGCCGAGCACGCGGTTGACGACCTTGCGCCGGTCGGCGGCGAAGCAGATGAGGTCGCCCGGGGAGGCATTCATCGTGCGGATGAGGTCGGCGGCGACGTCGCCGGTGAGAAACTTTGCGATTCCTCCGTCGAGGGAGCCGTTGTCGGTGACTTTGACGGTGGGGAGGCCGCCTGCGCCGAACTGCTTGACCCACTCGGCGAGCTCATCGACCTGCTTGCGGGAGAGGGAGGCAGCGCCGGGCACGCAGATGGCCTTGACGATGCCGCCGTCTTTCTCGAGCGCGGCGTGGAAGACGCGGAAGTCGCTGCGGGCGGCGATGGCGGAGACGTCGGTGAGTTCGACGCCGAAGCGGCGATCGGGCTTGTCGCTGCCGTAGCGCTCCGTGACGTCGGTGTAGGTGAGGCGTTCGATGGTCTCGGCGACGCTCACGCCGGCGACCTCCTTCCAGAGGGCGCGGAAGACGGCCTCGAAGGCGGCGAAAATCTGGTCTTCTTCGGCAAAGCTGAGTTCGACGTCGAGCTGGGTGAATTCGGGCTGGCGATCGGCGCGGAGGTCTTCATCGCGGAAGCAGCGGACGATCTGGAAGTAGCGGTCGAAGCCGCTCATCATGAGAATCTGCTTGAGGATCTGCGGGCTCTGGGGAAGGGCGTAGAAGGAGCCCTTGTTGACGCGGGAGGGGACGAGGAAGTCGCGGGCGCCCTCGGGGGTGGACTTGCAGAGGTAGGGGGTCTCGATCTCGCAGAAGCCGAGGTCGGTCAGCGTCCGTCGCATGATCTGCATGACCTGGTGTCGGGTGCGCAGGATCTTCTGCATCTTCGGCCGGCGGAGTTCGAGGTAGCGGTACTTGAGGCGCAGTTCCTCTTTCGCCTCACCTTCGGGGTCGTCGGGAAGGATGGGCGGGGTCTCCGCGCGGTTGAGCATTTCCATCGACGCAGCGCGGACCTCGATCTCTCCGGTGGCCATCTTCGGGTTCACCGAGGCGCGCGGGGCGACGGTGCCGCTGACGGCGATGACGTCTTCATGGCGCAGGCGGGAGGCGAGCTCGTGGGCCTCTGCGCCGCACTCCTCGGGGTCGACGATGACCTGTGTGGTGCCGAAGCCGTCGCGGAGGTCAACGAAGAGGAGGCCGCCGTGGTCGCGGGTGCTCTGGACCCAGCCGTTGAGGGCGACCTGTGTGTTGATGTGGTTCTTGCGGAGTTCTCCGCAGGTGTGCGTTCGCTTCAGAAACATCTCGCAACCCTCTCTCGATCGTGCCGTGCGAAGGGGGCGGAGGGGGTCTCCGGCCCGGGAATCGGTGATGGTAGCGTCGCGGCGGCGGGTGTCGGCAGCAGGGGTGTTACCCGAGGATGCGGAGCCAGCCGTTGAGCACGGCGTCACTGGCGGCATCGGCCGCTCCCCAGATGAACCGTCCGCCGAAGAAGAAGACCAGCAGGAGGATGCCGTAGGTCACAGTCTCGGCGTTGGGGTGGTTGTACCACGATTCAACGCGCCAGGAGAGGGAGCGGAGGATGGTCGAGCCGTCCAGCGGCGGGATGGGCAGGAGGTTGAGGACCAGCAGGGCGAAGTTGAGCAGGCCACCGAGGGTGAGGAAGGTCCTAACAGCCCAGACCCAGTCGGTTCCGGACGCGGCGGGGCCGAAGCGGATCCAGAAGGCGGCGGCGGTGATGCAGAGGAGGGCGAGGATGAGATTGACCAGCGGGCCTGCCAGGGAGACGAGGGCCTCGCCGGTGCGCCCCATGCGGAAGCGGCCGGGGGTGACGGGCATGACGCCCCAGGCGACCCCGATGAAGAGGAAGACCAGCAGCGAGGCCGTGCCCATGTGGACCAACGGGTTCAGGGTGATGCGGTCGAGGACGATCGGCGTCTCATCGCCCTGCCAGATAGCGGCAAAGCCGTGGCCGAGTTCGTGGAGGACGATGGAAAACGGCACCCACCACAGCCATGCGAAGAGCACGACCGGACTGACTGCGAGAGCATCGGCAACCCACCAATCCATGGCGGTCAGAGTGTAGCGCGTCGCGGGAGGCGGCTACGACTTCGCCACGGCGGTGCGCGGCGTTGACTGCTGGCTCAGAAAGTTCTGCAGGTCGGCGACCTTGTCCACCCTTTCCCAGGAGAAGGAGCCATCCTGCCCGGGGATGCGGCCGAAGTGGCCGTGGCGGGCGGTCTGGCGGTAGATGGGGGCGCGGAGGCCCAGGTGCCTGATGATGCCGGCGGGAGTGAGGGGGAAGACCTCGCGGATGGCGCGCTCGAGCTGATGCTCGCTGACCTTGCCGGAGCCGTAGGTGTTGACGTGGACGCTGACGGGCTCGGCAACGCCGATGGCGTAACTCAGCTGCACTTCGCACTCGTCGGCGAGTTCGGCCGAGACGATGTTCTTGGCGATGTAGCGGGCCATGTAGGCGGCGGAGCGATCGACCTTGGTCGGATCCTTGCCGGAGAAGGCGCCACCGCCGTGACGGCCGCGGCCGCCGTAGGTATCGACGATGATTTTGCGGCCTGTGAGTCCGCAGTCGCCGTGGGGCCCGCCGACTTCGAAGTTTCCGGTGGGGTTGATGTGGAGGGTGATGTCCTCGTTCCACCATTCATCGAGGACGGGCCTGATGATGTGCTCGCGGACGAGGTCGCGCAGTTCGGCCTGCTTGTTGCGGGGGGACCAGGCGGGGGTGTGCTGGGTGGAGAGGACGACGGCGTTGAGGCGGACCGGGAGGTCGGTGTCGTCGGCGTATTCGACGGTGACCTGGCTCTTGGCGTCGGGGCGGAGGCCCTTGATGATGCCCTCGCGCCGAACCTGGGCCTGGCGCTCGACGAGGCGGTGGGCGAGGTGGATCGGCAGCGGCATGAGGGTGTCGGTTTCGCGGCAGGCAAAGCCGAACATCATGCCCTGGTCGCCGGCACCGCCGGTATCGACGCCCATGGCGATGTCGGGGGACTGCTTGCCGATGGTGACGAGGACAGCGCAGTTTTCGTAGTCGAAGCCGGCTCCGGGATCGGTGTAGCCGATCTCGCGGATGGTGTCTTTGACGACATCGCGGATTTCGACGTAGGCCTCGGTGGTGACCTCGCCGGCAACGAGGGCCATTCCGGTGGTGACGAGCGTTTCGCAGGCGACACGGGAGTTGGGGTCCTGCTTGAGCATCTCGTCGAGAATGGCGTCTGAGATCTGGTCGGCAACCTTGTCGGGGTGGCCCATGCTGACGGATTCGCTGGTGAAGAGATAGCCGGCCATGTGGAGATGCTCCCGTTGCGGGCCGGGCGGATGTGCACCCGGCGGGTCTTTCATCCGTTTATCCGGATGAATGGATCAAGTGAGTGGGAGATTGTACCCGGTTGCG
>CAZPFK010000060.1:2986-16222 GCA_964585855.1 uncultured Vicinamibacteraceae bacterium | reverse complement strand
GAGTGTTCCACGTGGAACACTTTGATCATGCCGCCCCTGCTCAACCCCGTTCCCAGCCCCGAAACACCCCTCACCCGCCCGACATCAGCGCCTCCAACTCCTCCGCCGCGCCGCTGTGGCCCTGCTGCGCCGCCTTCCGCAACCACCCCATCGCTTCCTCACGCGTCAGCGTCTCCGACAGACCACGCGAATACATCCCCCCGAGGTTGTACTGCGCCCGCATGTCGCCCCCCTCCGCCGCCATCCGCCACCACCGCTCCGCCTCCGCGTAGTTCTTCGACACCCCCTGGCCCGTCGCGTAGTAAAACCCCATCAGGTTCTGCGCCTGCACGTGCCCCTTCTCCGCCGACTGCCGCATCAGACGGGCCGCCAGCAGATAATCCTGCGGAACCCCCTGTCCCTCGTAATACATCGTCGCCAGGTTGTGCAGCCCGTCCGGGTCGCCCTGCTCCGCCGCCCGCTCCAGCCAGTGCAGCGCCTGGCCCGAGTCAGCCGCCACGCCGTACCCCGAGGCAAAGCGCGCCCCCAGCGTCGCCTGTGCCGGGGCGTGCCCCGCCTGTGCTGCCTTCGTGAACCAGAATTGCGCCTCGTTCTGATCGGGCGCCACGCCCAGCCCCCGGTCGTAACACTCGCCCAGCACCGACATCGCCGCCGGCAGCCCCAGGTCCGCCGCCTTGCGATACCACTCAAAGGCCGTCGCGTTGTCTCCGTGCTTGACGAAGACGGCCGCGTAGTTGTACTGCGCCGTCGGGTCGCCCGCCTCCGCGCGCTGGCGGATCTCCTCGATCTGCCGGTCCGAGAGCAACTCCGCCGAGGGCATCCCCGAGTCGCGCCAGGTCGGCGTCTCCACCTTCGTCGGCCGCGGCTGCGGGTTGGCGACCACCTCCTCCAGCGGCGTCGGGAAGAAGACGGCCTTCAGCACGACAAAGGAGCCGAAGGCCAGCGATGCGACAAAGAGCGCGGTCAGGCGGGAGTTCGGATTCACAGGTCACCTCTCGGAGAAAAATGGGTCACGCAGGGTCTCTCCCTTCCATCGGCCCGATCGACCCCGGAATTCGGTCGCAAACACCCCTTCCGGCGTGCTCCGCCCCGATCCCCCCTTCGTCGCCGATCCTGTGTATGCGGGGGGCCCGATTGAGCCGATACTCCCTGTCCATGGCCGATGCGCGGTACAGAGTCGAGTTTGAGCCGGACCGCTCCCTGGGCTGGGTTTCCGGGCCGATACCCCGCCGGGGTGTCGCCGTCCCGGCCGCGCATCCGGCCCAGCACCATCCCGGCCCGCGCCTTCGTGAGTCGCTGCTGACCTGGCCGGGCCGGCCGGGGCTGATCACGCGGGAGACGAAGGTGGCCTCGATCGGCTCGTGTTTTGCCGGCAACATCAAGCGCTGGCTGGTGGAGAACGGGTATCCATATCTTCAGTGTGAGGAGGGCCCCGGCGCCTTCAACAGTTCCGTGCGCGTCGGCGAGGTCTACAGCACCGCCTGTCTCCGGCAGATCATCGAGCACGCCCACGGGCGCTTCCATCCCGTCGAGGAGTTCTGGACCCTCGACGGCTGCCCCGCCGACCCCTACCGCAGCCGCATTCTCTGGCCCGATGAGGATGCCGCCCGTCGCGAGCGCGCACAGCATGCCGAGGCGATCGCCCGGATGATCCGTCAGGCCGATGTGCTGATTGTCACCCTGGGCTTCTCCGAGGTCTGGCGAAGCCGGGCTGACGGCTCGGTCTTTGCGATGATGCCGATCGACTACGACCCGCGCCGCCATGAGTTTCACGTGCTGAGCGTGGCGGAGAACCACTCCAACCTTGAGACGGCCTACGCGCTGCTGCGCAGCAAGAACCCCCGACTGCAACTGGTCGTGACGCTCTCGCCGGTCCCCCTCAACCGCACCTTCACGTCAGCCGACTGCATCGTCGCCGACTGCTCCAGCAAGGCCCGTCTGCGGGTTGCGATTGATGAGTTTGTCACCCGCCATCCGGAGGTCGTCTACTTTCCTTCCTTCGAGATGGTCCGCGAGGTTGAGGTCGATCCCTGGGAGGAGGATGGCCGCCACGTCCGCCCCGAGGTTGTCGCGCGCATCATGGAGGCCTTCATGGCCTCGTGCGGGCCGGTTGCCGGTTCCGCCGCGGCGTAGCGTTCGCAGGCGTTCCCCGCCCCCTCCCTACAATCCGCCCCATGCCCCGCCTCCTCTCCGATGTTGACCTCCTGAGCCGCCTCGTCGCCTTCCCGACCGTCTCGGCCCAACCCGTCACGCCCCTGGTCGATTTCCTCTGCGACTACCTCGACCGCCCGGGTCTTTCCCTCCGGCGTCTTCCCGGCCCGCAGCCCGGCAAGGAGAATCTCCTCGTCCGCCTCGGACCCGACTCCGAGACCGCTGACGGCCTCACGCTCAACGGCCATATGGATGTCGTCCCCGCCGATGAGCCCGGCTGGAGCAGCGATCCCTTTACGCTGACCGATCGCAACGGCCGGCTCACCGCGCGCGGCGCCTGCGACATGAAGGGCTTTGTCGCGCTGGCCGTCAATCGCCTCGCCGCCCTCGACCCGGCATCGCTGACGTCCGAACTGACGCTCCTGCTCACCTTCGACGAGGAAGTCGGCTCCCTCGGCGCCGCCCACCTTGCAGCGAACTGGCCGGCCGACGAATCGCCGCTGCCGCGATGTGTCCTCGTCGGCGAGCCGACGGGCCTCAGGGCCGTCCGCATGCACAAGGGCCATCTGAAACTTCGCATCACCTGCCCGGGCCGCTCCGCCCACAGCGGCTTCCCCCATCTGGGGCGCAATGCGATCGAACACGCCGGCCGCGTTCTCGCCGTCCTGACCGACCTTCGGGAGGAGCTCGAATCGCAGCGCGTCCAGAGCAGCGACTGTTTTCCGCAGACGCCCTGGCCTGCGCTGAACATCGCCCGCATCGCCGGCGGCTCCGCCTTCAACGTCATCCCCGAATCCTGCATCATCGATGTCGGCCTGCGCCCCCTTCCCGGCATGGAGTCGCAGACGCTCGTCGATCAACTGACGGAAGCCGTCGCCCGCTGCGACGACGGCCCCTGGAAGGCGAGCGTCGCGCTCGTCAACGACAACCCCGCGTTTCTGCTCGGCGAGGAGTCGCGCTGGTACCGGCAGGTCGCGGAACTCGTGAATCAGCGCGAGAGCAGGGGAGTCTCCTTCTCCAGCGATGCCGGCATTCTCGCCCGCGACCTCGGGCTGGAATGCGTACTGTTTGGTCCCGGCAGCATCGACGTCGCCCACCAGCCGGATGAATACATCGACGCAGCCGACCTGCACCGGGGCGGCGAACTGCTCGATCAACTGATAGACGCCCGCTGCCGCCGCAGCCCACAGGGAGCGTGAGCATGCCAGAACCGGCCGTTGCCCAGATCATCGAAGCCGACCTCACCTGGATCGACGAACGATTCCAGTCGGGCGTACAGGTTCATGTCAACGAACTCGGCCGCATCACCCGCCTGGACCCGACCGGGGCCGGACGCCCGACGCTCCGCCTGCGCAACCGCGCATTGCTGCCCGGTTTTGTCAACGTCCACAGCCACGCCTTTCAGCGCGGCCTGCGCGGCAAGGGCGAGCGCTTCCCCGCGTCTGCGGAAGCCTCCGGGGCCGTCGGCGGCGGCACGTTCTGGACCTGGCGCGAGGCGATGTACGACCTGGTGAAAACCGTGGACGAGGAATCGCTGTATGCGCTGAGCGTGCAGGCCTTCTCGGAGATGCTCGCCGCGGGCATCACCACCGTCGGGGAGTTTCACTATCTGCACCACCGCGTCTCCTCGGAACTCGATTTCGCCTTCGACGAACTGATGCTCCGCGCCGCCGCCGACGTCGGCATCCGCATCGTGCTCCTGAACACCTTTTACAAGACCGGGGGCATCGGCCAGCCCCTTGCCGGCGGACAGGTCCGCTTCAACACGCCTAACGTGGATGACTACTGGACGCAGATGGACTATCTGCACAAGCGTCTGCGCGGCAGCACGCAGACGCTCGGCGCCGTCGCCCACTCCATCCGGGCCGTGCCGCTGGACGACCTCACCGCCCTGCACGCCGGCGCACTCAAGCGCGACCTGCCCTTCCACATGCACGTTGAAGAGCAGATTCAGGAAGTGAAGTCCTGTGAAGCCAACTACGAGATGACGCCGATGGCCCTCATCTGCGAGCGCCTCAAGATCTCCGAGCGTTTCACCGCCATCCACTGCACCCACACCGTCCGTGCCGATATGGAGAAGTACCTCGCAGCCGGCGGCAACGTCTGCCTCTGCCCGACGACCGAGGCCAACCTCGGCGACGGCATCCCCGCTGTGCCCCTCATGCTCGAAAGGGGCGCAAAGATCTGTCTCGGCACCGACTCCAATGTCCGCCTCTCCTTTGCCGAAGAAATGCGCTGGCTCGAATATGCGCAACGCCTCAATCACCAGACCCGCGGCGTCTTCCGCGATGAACCCACAGGACAGGTCGGCGCCCGCCTCCTTCGCATCGCCACCGTCAACGGTGCCCGCGCCCTGGCCCTCGACGCCGGCTCCATCGCCGCCGGCAACCTCGCCGACTTCTTCACGATTGACCTCCACTCCCCGTCGCTGGCCGGCTGCGACGACGACACCCTCATCGACGCCTTCATCTTTGGTTCCGGCAACGGACCCATCGCCGATGTCTGCGTCAACGGCCGCTGGCTTACTCCCGCCGCGCAGGAGCGCCGGCCCGCCGTTGCCGCCCACCAATGAGGTCGCTCATGCGCAAGCCCTCCGCCGGCGGCGGCTGGCCCGCCATCTGGTACTCCTGGAAGAAAGGCCGTGAGGCCGGCGGCGTCATGCGCCTCTATCGCGCGCTTTCCACGAAGAACGCCTGCAAGACCTGCGCCCTGGGCATGGGCGGGCAGCAGGGGGGCATGCGCAACGAGGCCGGGAAGTGGCCCGAAGTCTGCAAGAAGTCCATCCAGGCCATGACCGCCGACATGCAGGGCGCGATTCCCGAGCAACTCTTCACCGACACCTCCATCGCCCAGCTCCAGACCCTCACCCCACGCGAACTTGAGCACCTCGGCCGAATCACCCACCCCCTCTACGCCGGCCCCCTCGATTCCCACTTCCGCACCCTCTCCTGGGATGAGGCGATGGAGAAGATCGCCGCGAAGATGCGCCGAACCGCGCCGCAGGAATCCTTCTTCTACTTCTCCGGCCGCTCCTCCAACGAGGCCGGCTTCCTGCTGCAGCTGGTCGCCCGCTTCTACGGCACCAACAACGTCAATAACTGCTCTTTTTACTGCCATCAGGCCTCCGGCGTCGGCCTCGCCTCCGTCACCGGCTCCGGCACGGCAACGATCGTCCTCGAGGACCTTGACAAGACCGACCTGATCTTCCTGATCGGCGGCAACCCCGCCTCCAACCATCCCCGCTTCATGCGCACCCTGATGGAGCTGCGCCGGCGGGGCGGCAAGGTCATCGTCGTCAACCCGCTGCGGGAACTCGGCCTCACCCGCTTCAAGGTTCCCTCCGACGTTCGCAGTCTCCTCTTCGGCTCGCGCATCGCCGACCTCTACATCCAGCCCCACATCGGCGGCGACATCGCCTTCCTCGCAGGTGTTGCAAAGCGGCTGCTCGAGACCGGCCGCATCGACCGCGCCTTCATCGACAACGCCACGATTGGCTTTGCCGAGTTTGAGGAGAGCGTCCGTCGGCTCGACTGGAAAGCCATCGAGCAGGCAAGCGGCCTTGAGCGCGAGGTCTTCCGCGAGGTGGCGGAGGTCTACAGCCGCTCGCAGCGCACCGTCTTTGCATGGGCCATGGGGATCACACACCATGAGCACGGCGTGGAGAATGTCCAGGCCATCGGCGCGCTGGCGATGATGCGCGGCATGCTCGGAAAGCCCGGCGCCGGTCTGCTCCCGCTGCGCGGCCACTCCAACGTGCAGGGCATCGGCTCTATCGGCGCCACGCCGCAGCTCAGGCAGGCCATCTTCGACAGCGTGCAGGAAACCTTCAACGTCACCCTGCCCACAACGCCCGGCCTCGACACCCTCGCCTGCGTCGAAGCGGCCGCCGCCGGCCGGATGCGCTTCGCCCTCTGTCTCGGCGGCAACCTCTACGGGTCCAATCCCGATGCCGCCTATGCGGCCAAAGCGCTCGGCAACATCGACACCATAGTCTTCCTCTCCACGACGCTCAACACCGGCCACGTCCTGGGCCGGGGCCGGGAGACCCTCATCCTGCCGGTTCTGGCCCGCGATGAGGAGCCGCACCGCACCACGCAGGAATCGATGTTCAGTTTCGTCCGGCTCTCAGAAGGTGGCGAGCCGCGCCATGAGGGTCCGCGCAGTGAGATCGATGTGATTGCCGATCTTGCCGAGCGTGTGCTCGGCCCCGAGGCTCCGCTGGACTGGGCCTCCATGCGAGAATCCGGAAACATCCGCCGCGCCATCGCGCAGGTGGTTCCCGGCTTCGAGGCGATGGCGACGATCGACCAGACCGGCCGTGAGTTTCACATCTCAGGCCGCACCTTCCACGAACCGATGTTCCCGACCGACTCCGGCCGCGCGGTCTTCCACCGCATCACACTGCCGCGTCAGACTCCGCTGCCCGACAATGGGCTGCGCCTGATGACGCTGCGCAGCGAGGGACAGTTCAACACCGTCGTCTACGAAGACTACGACCTCTACCGCGGAACCGAACGTCGCGACGTCATTCTCATGAACGCCGACGACATCCGCCGCCTCGGTTTCACCGTCAATCAGCCCGTCACCATCCGCAGCGAAGCCGGGGTGATGACCGGAATCCTTGTGCGCGAGGCAGACATCCGAGCAGGCAACGCCGCGATGTACTACCCCGAGGCCAACATCCTCGTGCCCCGCCGCTCCGACCCCGCCTCCCGCACGCCCTCATTCAAGAACATCGCCGTCACGATCGAGCGCTGACCGCAGCACCCGCTCCGCCGCCTCAAGATCACGCCGCGTGTTGATCTGCGCCGGCTCGGGCCAGTCGGGCGGGAAGGAAACGCACGCGGTGCTCACCTCCCGCAACCACTCCTTCACTGCCCGTCCGCCCTTGTCAAGAAACGCCGTCACCGAGGCGCACGTCGCCGTCCGAACCACTGCCGGGAAGGGCATCCACCGCCGGTCGTCGGCAAAGTGCGCTGCATCGCAGCGGCCCAGCGCAAACTCAAGGGCCGCCAGCCAGCCGTGACGCACCATCACCATGTCGCAGGTGACGATCACGACGCGCTCAAGGCCCCGCTCTGTTCCATCGCGTAATGCTGACTCAACTCCCGCCAGCGGACCGAGGCCGGGCCGACTGTCGGCAATCGTCGGCACGCCGAGATCGTCATACGCCCCCGCTTCCCCCGCCACCGCAACCGCCTCACGCCCGCAGCCGCGAAGGTCGGTTGCCAGTCGTGCAATCAGCGGCCGCCCGCTGATCAATGCCCGCGCCTTGTCCGAGCCGAAGCGCGAACTCCGCCCGCCCGCCAGGATGTAGGCCCGCGCGGTGTTCATGGTGACTCCGGAGCCGCCGCCATCGTCCCGGGCTCGCAGAGGGGACACGTCGGTGTTGCCTCGTGGTCATGCGAGCCGACGACGATCCACCCCCGCCAGGCGAAGACGCCACCGACCACGATCACCGCGATCGCCGCCAGTTGATTGCCGTACTTCCGCACCGGCAGGGGCGCCAGCACGCTCGCCGCCGCAACGGCAGAAAGCGCCGGCAGCGTTCCGAGCCCGAAGCAGATCATCGCCGCCGCGCTGCGTACCGGATGCGCCAGCGCTGACGCACCGATCAGCATCGCATAGACCAGCCCACAGGGAAGAAACCCCATGATGCCTCCCAGCAGCATCCGCGCGGATGGGCTCCTCGCTCCCGTCAGCGACCCGACCAGCGAGGTCATCCGCGCTGCTCCGCGCGAAAGCCGACCCTGCGACTCCCGACTCCCGCACCGGCGCGGAAGAATCAGCGCGGCCAGCCCGGCCGCAACCGTCGCAAGGCCCAGCACAAGCCCGACCCATCCCTGCACACCGGCAAAGGCCGATGCCTCCTGCAGCGCCAACCCCAGCATCCCCGCCGTCGCCCCCAGCAGCGCATAGGTGAGCACCCGTCCCGCGTGATACCACAGCGCGCCGGCCGCCGTCCGCGCCGCCTCGCCGGCGCTGCGCCGGCCCTCCACAGTGACCGGCACGCTTTGCTGCGCCCCGCAGACGGCAACCACAATCGGCCCGCACATGCCGATGCAGTGCAGACTTCCGAGAAGACCCGCCGTCAGGAAACCGAGATAGATGCCCGTCTCGCCGGTCATGCCGCCGCTCCAGCCGGAATGCCTTCAGGGTGGCCTGAGATTTCACGCTTCACGTCCGGCTCGGCTCCGAGGTCAGGGAGCGGTCGCGTTGCGATCGCGATCACCACGAGACTCGAGCCCGCCATCAGCAGCGCGGCGATCACTGGAGTCAACAGTCCCGCCGCGGCTGCGGTGACGCCGATGGTGTTGTAGCCGAAGGCCCACGAGAGCGACAGCACGATCCGCCGCCGAAGATGACGCGAGGCATCGATCAGTTCCACGACCGGCTCCAGCCCCTCACGCAGCAGACTGACCGCCGCGCCGGCGTGCGCCAGGTCGCTGCCGCGCGCCACGGCCACGCCGAGGTCGGCCGCCGCAAGCGCCGGCGCATCGTTCACACCGTCGCCGACGAACGCCACCGGCTCACCCCGCTGCGACTGCAGCGATCGGATTCGCCCCCGTTTGACTTCGGGCGACATGCCGACCTCGACGGGAACGCCAAGCGCCTCCGAGAGTGACAGCGCAAAGGGTGAAGCGTCGCCGGTCAGCACGATGGGGGAAAGGCCGCGGGAGCGGAGGAGCTTCAGCACGTTCGGAGCGTCGCGCCGAAGCTCCTCTCGCAGCCCGAAGACGGCGACGGGTCTGTCGCCCAGCCGAAGAACAATAGGATGCAACTCGTCAAAGGCATCCGGCAGAGCCACTTTGTCTTCATCGGCCCGCAACGGCTCGATGACGAAGTCGGCTCCATTGATTCTTCCGCGCATTCCGCGCCTGTCGAGTGTTCGCACCTCGTCGGCGTGCAGGGTGTTGTGCGCGGCTTCGACAATGGCGCGCGCTGCCGGATGCGCGCTGTACCGCTCCAGCGCGGCCGCCGCCTCAATCGGATCAACGCCGGCATCCGCGATTCGCGCCACCGCATCGACCCGCAGCCGCCCCGTCGTCAGCGTGCCTGTCTTGTCGAAGGCGATCACGCGGATCCGCCCCGCACGCTCCAGCCCGGCAGCGCTGCGCACCACGATCCCTCGTGCCGCAAGCGCCGACGAGACCCGCGAGATCGCAAGCGGCCCCGCAAGCCCCAGCGCACACGGACAGGCAATCAGCGCCACCGCCAGGGCCCGGCTCACGCCCTCCTCAACTCCTCCCCCCTGCCAGAGCTGCACGACGATGCACACTGTTGCCACCGCAAGGACCAGCGGCACGAAGATCGCCGCCGCGCGGTCCGCCAGCCGCGTCGTCGCTGTCGTGGCCGTCATCGAGTGCCGAAGCGCATCAAGGATCACCGCCATCCGCCGTCCGCTCCCGACTTCGGTGGCCTCCACCGTCACCGCCCCGTCGGAAAGGATCGTCCCCGCCCAGACCTCATCCCCGGCCCGCACCGCGCGACCGGCCGCCTCGCCGGTCAGCATCGCCTCCTCCACCGAGCCCTCGCCGCTGACGATCCGCCCGTCCACCGGGATCGCCTGCCCGGATGCGACGATCACCCGCTCACCGAGCGCAACCGTCTCCGGCACAACACGCTCGACGCGCCCGTTCCGCTCAACAGCCGCCTCATCGGGAAGCGAGAGCAGCGTCGCAGAGGCCGACCGCAATGCCGAGCTCTTCATCCTCGCTTCGAGGAACTGCCCGACGGTGACCAGCAGCAGGATCGCAGAGGCTGAGTCGAAGTACATCGGTCCGCTGCCCCGCAGCACCGACGCAGCGCTGAGCACAAACGCACCCAGCACCCCCAGCGCAATCAGCAGCGACGCTGAGACCGCGCCCTCGCGCAGCCGCGCCGCCGCCATCTCCGCCTGCGGAACCCACAAGGTCGCCATGACGCCGCCGGTCAGCGCCAGCAGCAGCCACCGCAGCAGACCGTCCAGCAGCGACGCCTCCTCACCCACGCCCTCGGCGCCGAAGACCTCAACGCCGTAAAAGGCAAAAGAGAAGGCCATCACGTTGAAGGCAAAGAAGACGCCAAGGCCGACGCGCACGAAGGCCGCGTTCAGCCCCGGCGCATCCCGCCGTGCCTCCAGCAGTTCATGAACAAGGCGACACCCCGCGCAGCAGTACGCCTCCCCCGACCCGCCCGGAACCGGCAGCCCGCAATGAGCGCACGATCCCCCGGTCATCGCCTCCCGCTCGCCCATCAGAATCGCTCCGAAGCCCGGCTCAGCTCCCCGCCGGTGAGAGCAGCAGGAACTTTACCAGGTACCACACTGCCGCTGAGAAGTACGTGATCCACATCAGCATGATAAACCACGGAAACCGATAGCCCTCGTAGGTGTGAAACGGCTGCCGCCGGAACAACCTCATGACGGGGTCCCCTTTCCGATCGACTCTGCCCGGTCGAACTCCTCCTGCATCCGAAGCATCCGGTGCTTCGGCTCCTCCACATCGCGATACTCGCCCCGTGTAAACGACCACAGGAAGATGCAGGTGAAGCCCAGCGCCACCGCCACGTAGGAGACGACAGGCACAAGCGCAAAGCCCAGCCCGTCGGTCGTCACCGCCGCCAGCGTGAACTCAACCAGTTTGAAGAGAAAGCCCGCGCCGGCCAGCCCCACCACCGTCCACATGAAGGCCCACACCCACAGCGGGTTGCCCTGCCGCTTCGGCTCCCTGTCGTGTCGATTCACAAAGTCCGGTCCATCCGTTCTCATCTGAGGCGCTCCTTATCCGGGTCGCTTACCCGCCCTCATCGCCGTAGCCCGAGTCGTCGCCGTACCCCTCATCCTCACCGTACCCGCCGTAGCCGTCATCGTCGTAACCCTCCTCCTCAAACTCCTCCTCCGTCGGCGGCACATACGGCGGATACCAGGAGTCGTCAAAGGGCAGCTGCGGAATCTCCTCATATTCGCTGGGGGCGAACTGCTCATGCCACGATCCCAGCCACTGCATGTACGCCACCATCGAGAGACCGATCTTGTTGGGCACGAGTCCCTGCTCATCCTCGAAGAACCAGGTGTAGCGGGGCATCACCGAGTACGGCGTGACCTCCCGCGGATGCCAGAAGTGCGCCAGGTGCCAGTCGTTGGAGTGAACCCCGGATTGCCGGATCAGGTCCGGCCCCACCCGCCGCGTCCCGAAGAGGTGCGGGTAGTTCATCTCGTTGTGGTACTCCTCGGCCACCGAGGGCGTCTTGTCCTTTGGCGCAAAGCGCACGGCGTCGTTGCCGACGAAGGTTCCCGTGTTGGGGTCGATCCGCCGGATCTGCTGCGAGTGGCAGTGCCAGCACGCTTCGGCGATGTACGCCGCCCGCCCGGTGTCCAGCGCCTCGCGAAACGTCTCCGCGTTCGCTTCGGTCGTCCCGAAGGCCTTCGCAAAGGCCTCCGGGTAGTCGCGCGCCAGCATCCGGAACTGGTACGGCACATCCTGGCTGAGCGTCTCCATCGAGACAACGCCGATGTTCTGATACTGAACCATCGGCAACGCCCCCATGATCACAAACGCCAGCCCGAAGAAGAGCACGCCCGCAACCACGAAAATGAAATTGAAACGTTCCATGCCTGCTGCCTCCGGGGCCTTACCGGCCCGCGCCCCCTTCCACAAACTGCGGCGCATACTCCGTCTCGGCCTCGTACGGCTTCGTCGAGAGCATCGTCATCACCATGTTGACCAGCACGAACGCAAAGCCCAGCAGGATCATCACGCCCGAGAAGGTGCGGATGTACCACCCCGGCATCGAGTGCCGGATCGATTCCTCCCACGGCCTCAGCCCGTCCCA
The DNA here is from genome assembly GCA_964585855.1 of uncultured Vicinamibacteraceae bacterium. Classification (GTDB taxonomy): domain Bacteria; phylum Planctomycetota; class Phycisphaerae; order Phycisphaerales; family UBA5793; genus CAZPFK01. Next base: position 4,258 of record CAZPFK010000060.1, on the reverse strand, counting down.
CAACATGCCCTGCACCAGGCCGATGACCGTCAGGTCGGCAAACATCAGAAACACCCCGAGCGTCCACAGCCAGAAGTGCCACACGTTCAGTCGCCGCGACCACCACGCTTTGCCTGTCAGTCTCGGCCAGAGGTGCTCGACGGTGCCGGCCAGCCAGAAGGTGAAGACGCCGAACATCACCAGGTGTGAGTGCCCGACCACCCAGTCGGTGAAGTGGATGAGCTTCTGCATCGTCAGCGTTGTCTGGAAGGCGCACTGCAGGCAGGTGATGAAGTAGCACACCATGCCCGTCATGAACCACCGCAGCGAGAGCTTGTCCCGCAGCTGGTGCCACTCCCCGCGCATCGTCAGCACAAAGTTCACCACCACCGTCGTCACCACGATCTCCACCGCAATCGTCGAGATCACCGCCCCGTACTGCGCAAACATCGGAATCGGAGACCACAGGAAATGATGCACCCCGTTGAGCGGATAGAAGAACGCAAGCCCCCAGAACCCCACAAGACTGATCGCGTGCGAGTAGATCGGCCGCTTCGCGATCACCGGGACGAAGAAGTACATCAGCCCCCAGCCCAGCGGGGTGACAAACAGCCCCACGAGATCGTGAATGTACAGGCCCACCAGCGCCGCCCCCCCGGTCCCGGGAACCAGCGTCTGCGGCAGGTAGTTGCCCATGATGTAGACCAGCGGCGTCCAGACAAAGGCCGCCGTGAAGTACCACAGCGAGACGTACATCGCCTTTTCTTTCGATCGCGCAATCGACCAGCAGAAGTTCACCACCACCAGCGCGACACCGACGACGACAAGGTGGTCAGACCAGAAGGGCGTCTCGCCCCACTCGATCGCCTGGCCGTGTCCCAGCAGAATCCCCGCCATCGCCGCCGCGACGATCGCATTCCACGCAACCAGGATGATCTTCGAGAGCCATTCGCTCAGCACTGGCTGCCCCGTGAGGCGCGGAATCGTCCAGTGCAGCATCCCGATAAAGGCGTTGACCAGAAACCCGTAGGCCATCAGGTTCGTGTGCACCATCCGCACCCGACCCGGGCTCAGCAGCTCAACTCCCTCATGCGGATACATCCGCAGAAACACCAGCGAATACAGGAAGCCGGCCACAAGCCCGATCCCGATCCACAGAAACCCCGCCAGCAGGTGCCACCGCGCGCAGAACACATCCACCAGCGCCCGTGTCCGGCCGTCGGTCTCCACCCTCGGTGCAATCAGTTCCGTCGTCAGTTGTGCCATCGCAATTCCTTCAGCATCACGGGTCAG
>CAZPFK010000060.1:0-2886 GCA_964585855.1 uncultured Vicinamibacteraceae bacterium | reverse complement strand
TCAGCCGCCTCCTCCTGGCCCTTCATCGGAACAAGCGTGGACTTCTCCCGGGGCCAGATTGCCGCCGCGTACTCCTCAGTCGGTTTACCCTTCTCGCGCAGCCACAGCGTGTAGGCGACGAGGTCCCACGCTCGCTCATCGCTGTATCGCTCGTATCGCTCCGGCGCGCTTTCCTTCCACCCCTGCACCTCCGCATCCGTCGGCAGCGCGTCAACCCAGGGCTCAATCAGCGCCTCCTCCGCCTCATGCAGGTTGAAGAACGCCTGCTCCTTGCGGTCCCGCGTCACCAGACTCAGCGTCGACGCCTCGTACATCGGCATCGGCGTCACCCCCGTCCGGAAGGTGCGGTAGATATCCAGCGGATCGGAACCGCCCTTCGGCGCCCCCTCGTGGTAGTTGTACGCCCGCACCGGCAGGCCCCAGTCATCCTTCAGCGTGAACGAGCTCGGCCCGTCGCCGTAGCCGGTCATCCCGTGACAGCTGTGACACGACATCGCCACGTACGCAAACCGCCCTCGCCATACCCGCTCCTCCGTCAGCAGGTCCTCGGGCGCACGGGCCGGCAGCGGAACCGGCGTGATCGTCTCATCCGCCTTCGTCCACCGATCCGAGTACAGCTTGATGAACTCGATGACCGCCTCGCGCTCCCGGTCCGGAAGCAGACTGAACTCCGGCATCGAGCTGCCCTTGAGCCCCTGCCGCAGCGTCCGGTCCAGGTCCGAATCCAGCGGCAGCTGTCCGTTGGGCGTCGAGCGGAACTTGAAGATCCCCGCCGTGAAGTCGCGCGGCTGGATCATCAGCCGAGCCGCCGCCGGCCCCTGCCCGTCCCCGTTGATCCCGTGACACCCCACGCAGTTGCGCGAGTAAACCGCAAACCCGAGTTTCAGCGTCGAGTCCGACTCCACCTGCGCCCGGATCCCCCCGGGCAGCTCCGCAATCGTCGCCACCGTCTCCGTCGCCTCCGTGTCGCGCGAGCACCCTCCGACAAGACCCACGGCACACGCAACGGCCCCCGCGGCGATCACTCGAACGATGTATTCACATCCATCCATCCGCTTCATCCTCACGCTCCGGTTCCGCTGATTGACTCACCGGCCCCCAACTCCGACGCCGGCCCGGCCGGCACATCCCACGCGGCGAACTCCCGTGCCTGATCGAACCGCCCCCACGACTGCAGCAGGAAAACCACCGCCGCAAACACCAGGTGCGTCGAGAGCCCGACGTACCACGGCGTCAATTCCGCAATCCAGTTGCCGCCGAAGAGCTGCGGCTGCAGCCACGGCAGGAGCACCTTGAAGTTCACCAGCCACAGCGCCGCACCGAAGCCAAGCGCTGCAAGGCCGCGCAGCGCTGCGCCCATCCCGCTCATCCACCCCGCGAGCATCAGGTGCAGCAGCACGCCGAAAAGCCCACCCGTCGCCAGATACAGAATCGACCCGGCAAAGAGCAGCAGCGCCCGGTTGGCCCCCGGCTCCATCGAGAGCGCTGCCTCGCCCATCCCGAAGGTCAGATACACCTGGATGATGTACAGCGGATGCTCCTCCGGCAGCATCAGCGTCGCCCCGAGCACGTTCCACAACAGACTCGCCGCCGCACCGATCCCCCCAAGCGTCACCCCCGCCATCAGGTGATACATCAGGTAGAAACCCGGAGGCCGCCAGTCGCCAAGCGCCTCCCGGCTCAGCTGCTCGCGAATCCGCGCCTCCTCGCGACGGTGCATCTCCAGTTCCCGAAGCAGGGTGTTGCGATCACTCATCGGAGTTCATCCTCGAAGACTCTGCCGCGCCGGCCCGCGACGCCGCCGGGCCGCCTGCCGCCAATCTACCAACTTCCGCGGGCTCTGCAACCCCCCGCGTCACCCGCTGCGCGCCGTCGTAGAAGCCGAATCGCAGCGGAACCTCGGCGATGCCCCGCCGAGCCGCCGCCCCCTCGATCATCATCTCGCACGCCTGGATGCAGTCGCCGCACTTCAGACAATGGTTGTTCGCCGGTGCATCGCTGATGCTCACACCCCCGCGCGCCGGCACCGGCTGCATCAGGTCCATCGGGTTCAGATCCACCGGGCAGACGCGAATGCACGCATCGCAGTGCAGGCACGCATCCTTCTTCCCGTCCGCCGTCGCCTCGCGGAAGTTGATCCCGAAAGCATCCGACGGCGCGATAAACGAGTAGTACAGCCCCACCGGGCACGCCCGCATGCAGAAGCCCCACCGCCAGTACTTCCCCAGCCCCCACAGCAGCGCAACCCCGCCGGCTGTCACCCCCCACGACGCCGCCAGCGCCCGGGGCGAGTCAATCGCCGCAAACGCCTCCGCCGAGGTCCACCACAGCACGCACGAGAACGACAGCAGAAAGGCGTGCGCCCACGGCCCCAGCCGGTCCCGATGCCGCTTCCACGCCGCAACGCCTTTCCTGGTCTTCAGTTCCGAGACGTCGCAGAGGCGGTTGAGAAACCCCACCGGGCAGCCCCACCCGCAGAACATCCGCCCCAGCCCGAAGTTGATCAGAAACGTCACGATGTACATCGCGGCGATTCCCAGGATCACTGCCGCAAGCCCCTCCCGCCACGTCGCCTCCGCAAAGGCCATCCGGTGCGCCCCGCCGTACAGATCAAGCCGCGCCGCCCCGCTGATCGGAACGGCAAAGAGCACCCCGATCGTGATCCCCTGCGTCAGCACCCGGAACCGCGCATAGCGGTGGTGCCGCTGCTCAACCGGCGAAAGCACCTTGAGTCGAACATCCTGCGCCATGCCGACCCTCGCGCGGGAATCGGATCGCTCCGGCCGGCTCCGCTCCCGGTCGCCGGCCCGCTCTCCCTCTCGCATCGTAAGCATGGCGCGCGACATTCTCCGGCCCGGCCTCCTTCATCCGGGCCCGGATTCAACC
>CAZPFK010000059.1:0-16517 GCA_964585855.1 uncultured Vicinamibacteraceae bacterium | reverse complement strand
ACTTGCACTGGCACCGGTGGGATGCGCTTCGCTTATCCCATCCTGCGCCACGCGGTCCGCACGGCGGAACCGATCGCCTAGTATGCCCCCCACTCACTTCAGGAGAGATTGACTCGTGATTCGCCCTCGCTTTGTTCTTCTTGCTCTCGCATCCCTGATCACCTTTTCAGCGATCGCCGTCGCAGCGCAACCCGATGAGACGCAGCGGCCCGCAGAGGCCGAGGCGGCTGAGGCGGAGATGCAGACGCCGCCGGCCGACCCTTCTGCAGAGGGTGAGGAGGAGGAGGCGGCGACGATCAGCGTCGATTCGGTGGTGGAGTCGTTCGGCTCGGTGTACTCAGAGACGCCGATGTGGGCGTGGGGTGTTCTCTTTGCGGGGATTCTCCTGGGAGTCGTCGCCGGACGGGTGGTGCAGTCGGTGTTTCATCGGCTGGGGAAGTCGGCGGAGCAGCGCGGGCATTCGGTCCGGGCGGGGGTTTGGCGTGACGTTGCGGGTCCAACATCGCTTGCGATCCTGACGGGGGGCATTCACATCGGGCTGCTGCCGGTGGTGATGCCGGAGGACCTGGCGGGGTTTGCCGCAACGGTGGTGGAGTTCTTTTACATACTGGCAATCGGGTGGGCCGTCTTCAACCTCGTTGACCTCGTGGAGATTGCGATTGAACGGCGGGTGTCGGCGAGGGAGAGCGCGCTTGCTGCGCAGGTCGCCCCGCTGATCCGCAAATCGCTGCGCATCTTCGTCATCATCATCTTCGTCCTGTTCGTGGCGCAGAACGTTTTCGGGGTGGACATTACGGCTTGGCTGGCCGGTCTCGGCATTGCGGGCCTTGCGATTTCGCTGGCCTCGCAGGACTCGGTGCGGAACCTCTTCGGATCGGTAACGGTGATGCTGGACAAGCCGTTTCTGGTGGGTGACCGGATCGTGTTTGACGGGACGGACGGCTTTGTTGAGGAGATCGGGCTGCGCTCGACGCGGATCCGGACCTTCACGGGCCACGTAGTGACGGTGCCGAACATGCGCTTCATCGACGGGACGGTGGAGAATGTGAGCAGCAGGCCGTTCTTCCGTCGCGTCCTCAACGTCACCATCACCTATGACACGTCGCGAGAGAAGATCGAGGAGGCGGTGAAGATCATTCGAGACCTGCTGGAGGCCGATGATCTGCGTGAACCGTTTCATATTGACACGCATCCGCCGCGCGTGTACTTCAACGATTTCAACTCTGAGAGTCTGAACATTTCGGTGATGTACTGGTACTTCATCGATGAGTCGAAGGGGCATGACTGGTGGGGCTTCCAGCAGCATGGGGAGAAGTTCAACAAGCGATTGTTTGCGGCGTTTGCCGAGGCGGGAATCGAGTTTGCGTTCCCGACGCAGACGATGTTCCTGGCGGGCGACCCGTCGCGGGCGCTTTCGCTGCGCGTGGTGAATTGCACGGAGGAGGGCAGATGAGGGGGTTCACCAGCGCAGGATGCGCTCGTGTTCGGTGAGGTGCTCGCGCGGCGGGTCGAGGTGCTGGGTGCGGCCCGTGGGGATGAAGCCGCAACGTTCGTAGAGCCGAACAGCATCGCGGTTGCTGTCGATGACTTCCAGGAAGAGGCAACTGTGGCCGAGTGAATCGGCCTCGGCGATGACGCGGTTGACGAGGGCTTCCCCCACTCCCAAGCCACGTGATTCGGGGGCGACCCACATGCTGTAGAGGCCGGCGAGGCCATCGCGGATGGAGAGGCGAGCGAGGCCGATGTCAGTTCTGTCGAGTGCTGCGATGAAGAAGGTTGTTGCAGGGTCTGTCATCTGATCGCGCCAGCGCTGCTCGGGGAAGGCGAGGGCCTGGGCGAGCGTTGAGCCGAAGGCGTCGGGGTCGGTTCTGAGCGCGCGGAGCCGAAGGGCGCGGAGGCGCTGCCAGTCCTCAGGGAGGGCGCGGTGGATGGTGAAGGGGGCGGGGCCGGGCGATTCACTCATGCACGAGGATATCCTGCGGGCCTATGCTGGAATCATGGTGAACTCACGCATGGGCATTGGTCTTCCGGCTGTATTGGTTCTCGTGATGATATCGGGGTGCGCTGCGCCCCCGACGGCACGCTCCGGGAATCCGGTGATCGAGGGGTGGTATGCTGATCCTGAGGGAGCGGTGTTTGAGGGGCGATACTGGGTCTTCCCGACGTTTTCGGCCCCGTACGACGAGCAGCTGCACTTCGACGCCTTCTCATCTCCTGACCTGGTGCGGTGGACGAAGCATGAGCGGATTCTGACGGCCGATGATGTCTCGTGGGCGCGGCGGGCGATGTGGGCTCCGGCGGCCATGGAGAAGGATGGGCGGTATTACCTCTTCTTCGGGGCCAACGACATCCAGAGCGATGAAGAGTTGGGCGGGATCGGTGTTGCGGTGGCGGCTGCGCCGGAGGGGCCGTACCGCGATCTGCTTGGACGGCCTCTGGTGGATGCCTTTCACAACGGGGCGCAGCCGATTGACCAGTTTGTCTTCCGGGATACTGACGGGAGCGACTATCTCATCTACGGCGGGTGGCGGCGCTGCAACATGGCTCGGCTGAGCGATGACTACCGCTCGCTTGTGCCCTTTGAGGATGGCCGCCTCTTCCGGGAGATCACGCCTGAGGGGTATGTCGAGGGGCCTTTCATGTTCATCCGTGAGGGGCGGTACTACTTCATGTGGTCTGAAGGGGGCTGGACCGGGCCGGATTACCGGGTTGCATATGCGGTCGCGGATTCGATCGAAGGCCCGTGGGAGCGTGTCGGGGTGATCCTGGAGCAGGACCCGGCGATTGCGACCGGCGCGGGGCATCACAGTGTGATTCGCGGGCCGGGGGAGGATGAGTGGTTCATCGTGTATCACCGGCGGCCGCTGGGCGAGACGGATCGCAATCATCGCGTGGTGTGCATCGATCGGATGGAGTTTGACGCGGAGGGGCGGATCAGGCCGGTCGTGATGACGTTTGAGGGCGTTGAGGCGCGGCCGTGGGAGTGATGCGGAGGTGATCGAGGATGCGGATGGCGTTGAGGGCGGCACCGGTGCGCAGCTGATCGCCGGCGACGAGCAGGCCGAAGTCGGTCGGTGAGAAGGCGCGGAGGCGGCCGACGAGCACATCATCACCTCCGGAGGCCTCGAGAGGCGTGGGGAAGCGGTTGGAGCGTCGGTCATCGAGGAGGCGAAGCCCGGCTGCGCGGCTGATGCAGTCGCGAAGATTGGCTTCTGAGGCGGGGCTGCTCAGGGTGAGCAGTACCGATTGGGTGTGCGCGCGAAAGACGGGCACGCGCACACAGGTGGGCAGAAGCGTGAGCGTGGCATCATCCCAGATGCGCCGGCTCTCGGCGATCATCTTCGATTCCTCGGCGTTGCGGCCGGTCTGCGGATCGAGGGGGGATTCGTGGCTGAAGACGTTAAAGGCGCAGGGCTCGGGGAAGAGGCGCGGCTCGACGTGATTGCCGTCGAGGGCAGCGCGGGTTTGGGTGCGGAGTTCGTCAATCGCTTCGAGCCCCGCACCGCTGACGGCCTGGTAGGTGCTGACGACGATTCTGGAGATGTCGAAGCGTTGCCGGATGGGGTTGAGGGCCATGAGGAGGATGATCGTCGAGCAGTTGGGGTTTGCGATCAGTCGTGCCGAGCCGATCGCCTCGCCGTTGACCTCGGGAATCACAAGGGGCACGGCGGGGTCCAGTCTGAAGGCGGAGGAGTTGTCTACGACCACAGCACCGGCCGCGACGGCTGCGGGAATATGACGCCGGGCGACCTCAGCGGAGGCGCAGAAGAGGGCGGCGTCGCAGGAGGGGAAGCCATCGGCCAGAGGCATCACGGGGACACTGCCGGAGCCGTAGGGAGCGGACTGCCCGGCAGAGCGAACGGAGGCCAGGGCGAGGATGCGATCGGCCGGATGGCCCCGATCGGCGAGGATCGAGAGCGCTTCGCGGCCGACTGCGCCGGTGGCACCGACGACGGCGATGAGCGGAGAGTCACACATGGGCGGCCTCCGGCGCGAGACGGTGCAGGCGGGTGAGTTCGAGGAGATCGGCGATGACGGATTCAGCGGTGGGCCGACCGCCGGCACCGCGCCCGCGCAATGTCGTCGAGACGCCATCCTCCCAGGTGATGGTGCAGGCGTTGCGTTCATTTGGCACATCGGAGAGCGGATCGTCGGGCAGGACCCGCTCCAGTCGCACCCGCGCGGTCGGGCGGCCGGAGGAGAAGTCGAGACTCGCAACCTGCCGAATGACCCCGGGGGCCGTTGCGGTGATGTCCTTGGGCGCAAATGGATCGCGGGCCACCTCGTTCACAGGAAGTGGCGATCCGAGGGACGCGGCGATGACGCAGAGCTTGCAGGCAGCATCGTGGCCTTCCAGATCGCCGGTCGGATCGGCCTCGGCAAATCCAAGTTGCTGCGCCAGCGCGATCGCCTCCTCACGCGGAAGGCCTTCGGCGATTCGTGAGAGGACGAAGTTCGTCGTGCCGTTGAGGATGCCGCGAACGGAGCGGATGGCGTCAGCCGGACGGCTGCGGAGCATCTCGAGGATGGGCAACGCACCGCCGACGGCTGCGGAGCAGGCAATGCGCGATCCGAAGGCGGCGGCGAGATCGTGCAGCGGCTGCCAGCGCTCGGCGAGGAGGGCCTTGTTTGCGGTGATGACGTGCGCCCCGGCTCGCAAGGCGGCGATTGTGGCCTCGCCGGCGGCGTCAATGCCTCCCATGACCTCGATGACGACATCGGCTCCACTCACGGCGGTGACCGGGTCGGTCGTGATGAGCTCGCGTGGAGGATCAACAGCGCGGGGTCGGGAGGGATCACGCAGCGCGATGGCGGTCAGCACCACATCGGGAAGTCGAACCAGATGGCGATAGACGCTCTGCCCCACAGTGCCGAACCCCAGCAGTGCGACCCGAAGCGGGGGCGGCGCGGCGGGGAATTGGGCGTATCGCGTCGGCGCGGCAGAGATCGTGGTGGGATGAACACCGTTGAGGTCGCTGAGTTCAAAGGGAAGGTCCAGCGACTGTGCGAAGCGGACCGCCTTGTGCTGAATCACGCTCGGGTCGAGACGCAGTTCGTCGGCGTAGTTGGCGTTGAGGAAGCGTCGCGGTTTCGGGCCGGGCTTCTTCGGATCATCTTCATAGAGGGCATCGACATCCTTCACGAGGCGACAGCGTGCGCCGAGTCGGGCGGCGACGGCGATGGCGGTGAGATCGGACCCACCACGGCCCAGCACCACGGGCTGACCGGCCTCACCGTGGGCGATGAAGCCGGGAACGATGACGACACCGGCGCGATCCAGGGCGGCCAGCAGTATTTCGACATCAAAGCCGACTGGAGAGGCATCATCGGCCGGGCCATCGGCCTTCAGCCCGAGCGCTCCGGGCATGAGAACGGTAGCGGGGACACCCGCGCCATCGAGCGCGGCGGCGAGCAGCGCGGCTGATTCGTACTCGCCCAGTGAGAGCAGCGCCGCAAGCGTCTCCCGCTCACAACCGCAGGCAAGAGCGTGCGCCTTTGCAAGGAGTCGATCGGTCGTTCCCGCAAGAGCGGAGACGACGGCGACCACGTGCAGCCCCTCGCGCCGCCAGCGATAGATCTCATGCACCACCTCGGCAAGCGATGCTTCATCGGGCAGCACCGATCCGCCGAACTTCAGAACGATCACGCCTGAACCTGACATGCCGCCCCCCTTTCGACAATCACCGATTCGGTTGCACGGGAGGCCGCCCGCAGCGCCTGCTCCAGGTCAGCGCGGATGGTCTCAACATCCTCAAGGCCCACGGAGAGGCGCACCAGCCCGTCGGTGATGCCCACTGCACGACGTTGCTCGGCTGAAAGGTCGGCGTGGGTCATGCTGGCCGGGTGGGTGATCAGCGTCTCCACGGAGCCGACGTGCTCAACGAGCCGACAGCGGCGCAGGGAGGTGACGAACCTTCGCGCGAAGGCATCGCCCTGCGTGAAGTCGAAGGAGAGCACGCCGCCGTGCCACCCTCTGTGCTGCGACCGGGCGAGGTCGGCCTGTGGGAAGTCAGACAGGCCGGGATGATTCACCCGCGCTACTTCTCTGCGTTGCGAGAGCCACTGCGCCAGTTGCAACGCTGACTCCGACTGCCGGCGGAGGCGGATCGGCAGCGTCTTGATTCCCTGCAACGTCAACCAGGCGTTGAAGGGCGCGATGATGCCGCCGGTTGATTTGCGTATGAAGCGCAGCCGCTCCAGCAGACTCTCATCGCGTGAGACGACGGCCCCGCCGAGGGCAGCCGAGTGGCCCTCGATGAACTTCGTCGTCGAGGAGACGGTGAGATCAGCCCCGAGTTCAAGGGGTCGCTGCAGCACCGGCGTCAGGAAGGTGTTGTCCACGGCCAGCAGCGCGCCGGCATCTGCGGCGATGCGCGCAAGCGCCCGAAGATCGGTCAGTTCGAGCGTCGGGTTGGCGGGAGTTTCTGCAAAGATCAGCCGCGTCTCCCGGCGCACCGCCTCCGCAACGTTCGCCGGTTCCGTCGCATCCACAAACGAGCATGCGACGCCCAGCGGCGTGAGAATGCGTTCCAGCAGTCGCGTCGTGCCGCCGTAGACCGCACGCGCACAGACGACGTGATCGCCTGCCTTCAGAACCGAGAGGAAGAGGGCCGTCTCCGCCGCAAGGCCGCTGCCGAAACAGACGGCCGGGGGCGCTGCTTCGAGTCGGCCCAGCGTTTCCTCCAGTGCGGCAACGGTTGGGTTGGAGACGCGGGAGTAGGCGTGCGGGGCCGATGAGGCGATGCCGGCCCGGCAGTAGGTCGTGGACTGGACCAGTGGCGCCACCAGCGGCACGCCATCGCCCTCGCCCTGGCCGGCGTGGGCGCAGATGAGGTCGAAGTCGGGGTTGAGGGATGGAGAGGGGGAGAGGTGGGAATCGAAGCGAGCCATGCCGTGCACTCCTCGTGCAAGGCATCAAGATCGCCTGGTTCAACGCGGGGGCCCGCTCACCCGGCGGGTCCTTTGACGGGTCCTGCCGTGGTGCGATTCCTCGGGTGGAGGATGCAGGGGCAGTCCCGCCCGCATCGACCGGACCTCCGACAGGAGGCGGCCTCGGCACCGCGGCCAATTGGCTCGGTTGCCGCCCGGGACCATTCCCGGGACTCTTGATGCAGACGGCCGGAGTGTAGCGGGTGAGGCGGGGGCGTCAAGGGAGGCGGGGCGGACTCGATGCTGACCGCTTGAAGTCCGTAGAGTGCTGAATGACGTAGCGCATGAGCAAAACCTCACGGTCTTGAGCATCCGCAAAGAATTCGGATTCGAGCACATTGAAGACATCAACTTTTCGGCCTGCGATCCGTGACAGCTGCCGGTGGCGGACCAATGAGTCTGTGCTTGGCTGTGCAGACCCGAACTTTGCAATGGCTTGTTCAAGGATTTCTACGTCGCGATCTGCACCAATTGTCCGCAGACCTGACAGAGCGTGCTGCCAGTAGTCACCACTGCTGCTTAGGAAGTACTGGGCGAATCCGCCGTTGTTGACCTGATCGATCAACTGACGTACTGCGATCAGTACCCTCTGCGGCTCTGTCAATCCCTCCCAGCCAAGAGCATCCTCCTGCTCGTAGGCCATCTTGTGCGGCTCCTTGATGCCCTGAATGTCGGCCAACGCCTCCCAGGCAGTCTCTCGAACTTCCCTGGACGACGAGCCGGTTGCTTGCTCGATCGTTCGCCTGGCCGATTCCGTACCAAGACTCGCCAACAATCGAAGGACTGCGGAGAGCGCACGAGCGTTTGAATACTCGTCAGCGACTGGTTCAAGTTCCATCGCCAACCTCTGCAGGACCGATTCGTCAACAGGGACTCCATGCCGATGCATTGCCACGAGCACTGCGTCCAAGTTGGTACGGCCTATAACCAGTTGCTCCGGTGCTGCAAGACGCTTGACGGCACGGTTTCTATCCAGCATGAACAGGCACTGCGCGGCCTCCTCGGCCGACATTCTACCTGACCCGTTCACCAGCAATTCGACCGCATCATACAGTCCTGCAGAAAACACTAGGCTGGCCCGCTCCTTATCAATTGAGTCGATAATGCCCATCAGGGCAACGCTGCGCACGTGGGCATCCTCATCTGCAAGTGAGACCATCAGAGGTTCCACCGCCGAGTCAACGCCGCTGGAGCCGAGTACTCTTGCAGCGTTGGCACGAATTGTCGCTTCACGGTCATGAACGAGATGTGCGATCAAGGGGACGGCTTCCGAGGCCCCGAAATCCGCCAGTGATTCCAGCACTGTTTCGAGCGGCTCAACACGCTCGGCGTACCCATCGTCGTCGAAGGCGCACTTTCGCCTGAAGCGGGGGTCGGAAAGTGCTGCAATGAGAGCTGGAACAGCACGGTCGCCCACAACCTGAACTGCGTTCTCAGCGAGAAAGTATCGCTCATCATCAAGCATCGCGCTGACGATATCAGGACCGGATTGCTTTGAGAGTTCGATGACAGCCGCCTCCATCCTGGCGACTTCGTGACTGATCGATTCTCGCAAGCGCGGACTGCGCACATAGTCGCGAAAGCCAATGCCACGCATGCGCTTGCTTCGAATGAGCCCCCACACCGTCACGGCCAATGCGGTAAGCAGAATGGTGATTGTCAACATGCGAATCATTCCGAATCTCCCAGAACCAATGTAGTCTAGACGGAGTGGAATCGCGAGCACAGAGGGTTTCGTCTGCCATTGAGCATCATGAAAGTCACCCGTCGCCGACTGGCGTGCACAACCTTGTACCTGGCCTCTGATTCATCTATGAGCGCGACATGTCATGTGCCTCGCTTGCGCTTCAGCCTGGTATGGTCCGTGAGGTACGGAATAGAATGGCCGGCACGGAGGCCGGCCGCCACTGGTCAGAGATCACACAGGCAAGATGGCTGTGCCACTCTGACTGGATGCCCGCCTGCGCGGGCACGACGGGGAGGGAGAATCCGCTCCGTTACCGTCGCGGCTCGTTTTGGAGGTGAGGGCAGGCGTGGGTGCGGGAGGTACGTACATCCAGCGGCCTCGCTCACGCGTCGGCCTGGTTGGCCCGTGAGGAATTGATCGAAGCGCACCGCCGACTCGCTTCGCTCGCTGGCGGTGGCACCCGGCCGGCACCGCCCGGCTGATACTACCTGAGAAGCGGTCCGCTCGGCGGCCCCTACGGACTGGATGCCCGGCTGTGCGGGCATGACGGCTGAGGGCTGGGGAATGCGGAGCCGTCAGGTTTTGCACTTTCGGCGTTGATGCTGCATCTGCACCATCGCAACCGATGCGGCGACGCTGGCGGAGACGGCAGCGGCGATGGTGGCGTGCTCCTCAAGGTTCAGGAGCCTCAGGGCGAAGACGACACCCAGAGCCACGACAACCGAGATGATGCAGACGATGGTCAGTTGCTTGAGCGTCGGCATGGTGAAAGCCCTTTGGTTGCATTGCAGTGTACTGGTCATTGGGATTCAACGCAAGTTCATTTCACCAGCCTGCACGTTGCGCTCACGGAAAAGCGCTCCCCTCGCTTCAGACCGCGGTCGTGCCCCTTACTCTGACGTTGCAGTCCAGCGGTGGGCGGCTCGCTGGATGAGGACGAAGGCCAGCAGCAGCAGGCCGATGAGGATCCTGATCCACCAGGAGTTGAGGTTGCCCTGGTAGTTGGGGATCGTCGTGATGATGCCAAGGATGAGCACGCCCATCAGCGTGCCGACGACGGAGCCCCGGCCGCCGGCCAGTGCGGTTCCGCCGATGACGACGGCTGCGATGGCGTCGAGCTCGAGGAGGAAGGCGGCGGAGGCGTCGCCGGCCTGTGTCCCGATGACGAGCATGATTCCACCGGCCGCGGCGCAGAGGCCGCTGAGGGCAAAGACGCCGATGCGGGTGGAGGCGACGGGCAGGCCCATGAGGCGAGCCGCTGATTCGTCGCTTCCCAGCGCGTAGGCGGTTCGGCCGAAGCGTGTGTCCCTGAGGATGAAGGCGGCAAGCGCGACGACAACGAGGAAGGTGAGGGCGGGGAGGGTGAGGCCTGCAACGGAGGCAGACGACAGGGCGGCGAGTTCGCTGTGGTCGGTGAGGCCGATGCGCTTCTCCTGCGTGAGGGCGAGCGCGCCGCCTCGTGCGAGGAACATGCCTGCGAGGGTGACGAGGAAGGAGGGCAGGGCGAAGATGTGGATGATCCAGCCCATCGCGCCGCCGAAGGCCGCGCCGGCGAGGAGGACGGCGGGGAAGGCCAGCCATAGGGAGAGGCCGAGGCGGTCGAGGAGGAGGGCAGCGAGCATGGCGGCGAAGGCGATGACGGCGCCGACGGAGAGGTCGATCCCGCCGGTGAGGATGACGAAGGTCATGCCGACGGCTGCGAGGCCGAGGGCGGCGTTGTCGGCGAACAGCAGCGTGAACTGGAACCAGGAGAAGAAGCCGTCGTAGGCAGTCGACGCCCCGGCGAAGAGGGCCAGCAGCACGGTGACGGTGACCAGGAGCGAGCCGTACTCATGCAGGACGCGTTTCATCGGCGTCCTCCTCGGCGGGAGGCGATCCAGCGCTGCGTTCGGCCGGATTGCAGGAGGCAGACGAGGAGGACGACACCGGCCTTGATGATGAGGTTGTATTCGACGGGAACGCCGTCGCCGCCGAAGTCGGCCATGAGGATGGTGGTGGAGAGCGTCTGGATGATCAACGCTCCGAGAATGGCGCCGGTGATGGAGCAGGCGCCGCCGGCCAGCGCGGTTCCGCCGATGACGACGGCGAGGATGGCGTCGAGCTCGAGGTAGAGGCCGGAGTTGTTGGCATCGGCTGCGGCGATGTCTGCGGTGTCGGTAAGGCCGGCGAGCCCGGCGAGGATGCCCATAAGCGAGTAGACGGTGAGGCGGATGGTGCGAACGGGAAGGCCGGCGTATCGGGCGGCTTCTTCGTTTCCGCCGACGGCCTCGATGAAGACGCCAAGGGAGGTGGTGCGGACGATGACGGCAATGACGAGGATGATGGCGAAGGCGAGGACGACGGGCGCCGGCAGGCCTAGGAGGATGCCGCGACCCAGGAGGAGGAAGGCGGAGTCGGAGGCGATGGTGATGATCTGGCCGTCGGTGATGAGCTGCGCGATGCCGCGACCGGCAACCATGAGGATGAGCGTGGCGACAATCGGCGGGATGCCTGCGATGGCGACCAACATGCCGTTCCAGAGGCCGGCGATGAGACTGACGCCAAGCGCGGCGACGAGCGTGAGGGGGAGGGAGACATCGGCGTGGAGCAGAGCGGCGGCAAGCGCGCCAGCGAGGGCCATGACGGCTCCGACGGAGAGGTCGATCCCGCCGGAACTGATAACGAGGGTCATGCCCAGGGCAAGCAGCATGGTCGGCGCGCCCTGGTTGAGGACGTCGATGATGGCTCCGGAGAGGCGGCCGTCGGCGAGGTGAAGGGCGAAGAAGCCGGGGTTTGCGATGGCGTTGTAGCCCAGCAGCGCAAGCAGCGCGAGAGCGGGCCAGAGGAGGCGTCGAAAGCGCTCAGGCATCGCGACGGCCTCCGTGCTCGGCGGCGATGCGCTGCATGACGGCGGAGAGGGTGATTGCCGCGCCGGCAAGTTCGCCGACGGTGCGGCGGTCGCGGAGAATGAGGATGCGGCGGCTGAGCCGGACGACTTCCTCAAGTTCGCCGGAGACGAGGATGATGGCCATGCCGCGTGCGCGGAGGTTTTCGATGAGGTCTTCGATCTGCTTTCGCGCGCCGATGTCGATACCGCGCGTCGGTTCATCGAGCATGAAGATCGTTGGCTCCAGAAGGAGCCAGCGGGCGAGGATGACCTTCTGCTGATTGCCTCCCGAGAGCGTGCGGACGGGTTGATCGATGTCGGCGACTGAGATGGAGAGCGCAGCGAGGAAGCGATCAACGAGGCGGCGCTGCTCGCGGCGGGGAAGCGTGCGGGTGAGGCCGCGCCTGGCGCGCAGGGCCAGCAGCATGTTCTCCCGGACGCTGAGGTGCGCCACCAGGCCGGAGGCGCGGCGATCCTCGGGGGCAAGGGCCATGCCGAGCCGAATGGCACGGCGCGGGGTGAGGCGTGAGACGTTTCGCCCGTTGACAGTGAGTCGGCCGCTGCTGCATCGGTCAATGCCGAAGAGGAGACGGATGAGTTCGGAGCGGCCGGAGCCGAGCAGGCCCGCCAGGCCGAGCGTTTCACCGGCATGGAGCGTCAGGTCGAAGGGGCCGAAGCCGCGTCGGCACAACGCGTCTGCGTGCAGGAGGGGTTTGGTATCCGCAGGGGCGTCTGACTGATCGACGATGGGGGTCGGTTCGGCGGTGTCGAGGTGTTTGCCGAGCATGAGTGAGACGAGTTCAAGGCGCGAAAGGTCGGCGGCGGGGCGGGTTTCGATGAGGCGGCCGTTTCTGAGGATGGTGATGCGGTCGCTGACGGCGTGGATCTGTTCGAGGAAGTGCGTGATGAAGATGATGCCCATGCCTCGCTCACGGAGGGAGCGCATGAGGGTGAAGAGCCGGTCGACTTCGCCGGCATCGAGCGAGGATGTCGGTTCGTCGAGGACGAGGACGGAGGCGTTGAGCCGCAGCGCCCGGGTGATGGCGATGAGCTGCTGCACGGCGATCGAACAGGAACGCAGGGGCCGGCGGACATCAACATCAACGCCGAGTTCGGCCAGGGCATGCGCGGCAAGGCGGCGCAGCGTCGGCCAGTCGATACGGCCGAGGCGGGAGCGCGGCTCACGGCCGAGCAGGAGGTTCTCAGCAACACTGAGGTCGGGGAGGAGGTTGATCTCCTGGTAAACGGCGGCGACGCCCTGGTGCTGGGCCTCCTGCGGTGAGCGGGGGTTGTAGGGCGCAGCACGGAGACGCATCAGGCCGGCATCAGGCAGTTCGGCGCCGGTGAGGATGCGGATGAGGGTGCTCTTGCCGGCGCCGTTTTCACCGACGAGGGCGTGAATCTCTCCGGCGTTGAGGGTGAAGTCAACGGAGTCCAGGGCGCGGACGCCGGGGTAAGTCTTGACGATCCCGCGCATGTCGATGAGGGGCGGCTGCACGACGGCTCCGGCGCGGGTCAGTACTGGCGGCTGTCGATAACGTCGGCCGCGGTTGTCTGGTCGTAAACGCGATCCTCAACCACGATCCACTTCGGCAAGGTCTCACCGGCGACGGCGGCTTCCACGGCGTCGAAGGCGGCGGGGCCGAGCAACGGGTTGCACTCAACCGTGCAGTTGAGCGTGCCAGCGACCATCGCCTCGAAGGCGGCGCGCACGCCGTCGATGGAGACGATGAGAATGTCAACGCCGGGCTTGCGGCCGGATTCTTCGATTGCCTGAATGGCGCCGAGGGCCATGTCATCGTTGTGGGCGTAGACGGCGTCGATCTCATCGCCAGCGGACTTCAGGAAGGCCTCCATGACCTCTTTGCCTTTGGCGCGGGTGAACTCGCCGGTCTGAGAACGGATGATCTTCAGATCCGGGAAGGCGGCGATGCCCTCCTCGAAGCCCTTCTTGCGGTCGATGGCAGGCGCGGAACCGGGCGTGCCCTGCAGTTCGACGATGTTGCCGGCTCCGTCGAGGGCGTCGGCGAGCCACTGGGCGGCCATGCGTCCCTCGGCGACGAAGTCGGAGGCAATCAGGGTGGTAAAGAGGGAGTCATCGGAGACCTGCACGCCGCGATCGACGAGGATGACGGGGATGCCGGCATCCTTGGCGCGCTTGAGCGTCGGCTCCCAGCCGGTCTCAACGACGGGGGCGAGGATGATCGCATCGACCTTCTGCGCGATGAAGGCGTTGATGGCCTTGACCTGGTTTTCCTGCTTCTGCTGGGCATCGGAGAACTTCAGTTCGATGCCGCGCTTCTCGGCCTCTGCGCGAATGGAGTTCGTCTCTGCAGTGCGCCAGCTGGATTCCGCGCCGATCTGGGAGAAGCCGACGACAAGGCGATTGCTCTGGGCGCCGGCCTCGCCATCCGTTGCCTTCGAGCAACCGACCAGCACAACGGAGAAGCCCGCCACGATGAGGACCGCAGCTCTCAGGCACTGAGCGAGACGGCTTGGTTTCGATGCACAGGTTCTGAACATGGTTGATCGCTCCCTGGTTGATTCTCAGTCAGCGTCGCCCACCTGCCACTCCAGCACACCGGCGGAGAAGTCGTCGGCGAGCTGCACTTCGAGGCGCAGCGCATCGGTGGTCACGGAGCGGAATCGTACCTCGTTGTAACGGTTGCGATCGATTCCATACTCTGATGCACCCTCGACGGGAAGCCACTGGTCGCCAGACCGGTACAGCAACCGCCACGAGGCGGGGATTCGGCAGTGACCGCCGATCTCGCGGTCATCGAACCAGTAGACAGCCACGCGATCAATCTCCCGTTCCTGGTCGAAGTTCGCCTGAAGCCACTCGGCCGTTCCGCGACGGGGCCAGAAGGTGTGGCGGGGGACCGTGTGGTCGCCGGAGGAGCGGGGTTCGAGGTCGTCGGCGATGGCCTGCGTTGAGTCGCCGTGGTAACAGTGCGAGGCACTGGCGTCATAGAGCCGCTTCGGCATGCGCGGCAGCTCCCAGTCGTGGGCCTCATCACCCTCACCGATGACGGGGAAGGCGGAGATGCGGAGCCGTGCCGCCCCCATGGGAATGAGCCGGATCACCTCATCCGGCTGCGACGATCTGACCGGGCTGTCCTGCAACTCAGCGCAGAGCCCGAACTGATCCAGCGTCCACTGCGGAATTCGTTGGCCGGTCGTGACAAGTCTGATCGGCGTCGACTGCGGCGTGAAGGGGAAGTCGTCGGCGGGCCACTCCGTCGTCGCGATCACAAAGCCCTCAGCAAGAACCTCCTTCAGGACGAGGCCGTAGTTCCACGGTGACTTCGGGTGAATCTCATACGCCGGCCATCGCACCGTGCTCACATCATCACGCCACTTCGCATCGCGGAGCGCGGCGGTGCGACCATCCACCTGGCGATACTCCTCGTCGATCTCCAGCGAGAAAGTAAGGGGGCCGTAGGAGACACTGGCGCTGTTGTGATTCTGCTCCCAGCGTTTCACGTTCAGGGACATCGGCAGCGTCAGTTCGACGGTGTCGCCGTCGTTCCAGGTCCGCTCGATGCGGGCATAGCCGCCTGTGTGCGGGGCTTCGGCCGCTGCTTCATCGTTAACCTGCACCGTTGTGCCCTGCGCCCAGGTTGGAATCCGCAGATAGAGCGGAAACTCGACGGGCTGCGGCGTTCGCACCGTGAAGCGAATCTCATCCTCAAATGGGTAGTTCGTCTCTTCGATCAGTCGCACCGTCACGCCCTCCCCCACTTTGATCTCCGCTTCGCTGGCGCTGAAGATGGCCGCACACACGCCGTTGTCGTGCGTGGCGAACCAGAGATGCTGCACCATGTAGGCCCAGCCGTGCGAGTGATTGTGCTGGCAGCAGCGGTGGCTCAGCGGGTTCATCGTCAGCATCGGCCCGCCGTTCTGGAATCCCGGCGCGTGGCTCATCGAATCGCTGACGACCAAGTTCGGGCTTGTGAGGTATCGCAGCCCGCGAAAGTCGCGCGTGAAGGCGGCCGGCAGCGTATTGAAGGCAACCTCCTCGGTGTGCTCGGCCCAGAAGGGATCGCCGGTGATGCTCAGAAGAATCTCATTTGAGAGCATCTGCTCGACCATGCCGCAGGTCTCGATCGCCTGGCGCGGATCGTCGAAGCCGGGGCGACAGTTCTCATCGCTGCCGAACATCCCCCCGGGCACCTGCCCGTAGAGGCGGCGAACGGTGTGAAAGTTGTCGTAGGTCGCCTGAAGATGGGCGGGATCGCGGGACTGCTGCCAGTAAGTCGCCGGCTCGCGGAATGCCTGCGCGATATTCACATTGTGCCAGTTGGGCAGTGTGTCCTTCATCGTCCAGTCGGCGGTGTTGGCGTGGATGCGATGGGCAAGGTCGAGCAGGAACGCATCGCCGGTGCGGTTGTAGAGCCAGTAGATGCTGTAGAGGTTGTCGCCGCCGCGCATGTGCTGCCAGTAGTGCGTGAGCAGTTTCTCATCGGGCACGGTGGACTGGTAACGGAAATATTCCGTCATCAGGTCGATCACGCGCTCATCACCGCTGTGCTCGTAATAAGACTGCAGGCAGAAGAGCATCACCATGTTGGCCCAGAAGTCCTGCGACCCATCATCCTCGAAGATCTGCACCGGGCCGAAGTTTCCATCGGCTCGGCGGCTGGCAAGCGCGGCCTCGATCCAGATTCGGCTCTCGGCGAGCATCGCCTCATCATCAAGGAGATACGCGATCTGGCTGTAGCCCTTGAGCCAGTAGGGAACCTCCTCCCACCCCCACTGCCCCTGCCCATCCGGCGAGAGCCAGGCGTTGCCCTCCTTCTCCAGCCACGGGCTGAGTTCGCCGAGGTTCCCCGTCAGCCCATCGCGCTGCAACTCCAGGTAGCGGTGCAGCCAGCCCCGGGCGGTGACGGCCCCGACGGGCAGCTTCACCAGCGCCTCACGCTGCAGGGGCGGACGGTTGGAGACATAGTGGGCGTTGAGGTCATCAGTCGGCGGGCGGTCAACCCACCGCACGGAGTGCCTCGGAGCAGCGCAACCGGCGGCAAGAAGGAG
>CAZPFK010000058.1:0-17335 GCA_964585855.1 uncultured Vicinamibacteraceae bacterium | reverse complement strand
CATCCAATACCGCTCCGCCTCCTCCCCGACAAACCGCCCATCATTCTCCGGATCCAGATACCGCAGGTAATACCAGCACGACCCCGCCCACTGCGGCATCGTGTTCGTCTCACGCCGATACACCCGCCCCTCCCGCTCCACCTCCACCCACCCCTTGACCCGCGCCAGCGGAGGCGCCGGCTCCGCCTTCGGGTCATCGCTGGCCGCCGGCGAGAAGTCATCCAGTTCCGGCAGTTCAACGGGCAGCTCATCCTCGCGCAGCGCCACCGGCAGCCCATGCTCGTCATAGACGATCGGGAAGGGCTCCCCCCAATAGCGCTGCCGGCTGAAGAGCCAGTCGCGCAACTTGTACGTCACCGCACGCTCGCCGCAGCCCCGCTCCTCCAGCCACGCGATGATCGCCGCCTTCGCCTCCGCCACACCCAGCCCGTCCAGAAAGTCGCTGTTGATCGCCGGCCCATCACCCAGATACGGCCCGCCTGCAAACTCCTCCGGCGGCTGCACCGTGCGCACGATGGGCAGGTCGAAGGCCTCGGCGTACGCCCAGTCGCGATCATCCTGCCCCGGAACCGCCATGATTGCCCCCGTGCCGTACCCCATCAGCACGTAGTCGGCGATGAAGACCGGAATCGGCTCGCCCGTCGCCGGGTTGGTCGCAAAGGCGCCGATGAAAACGCCCGTCTTCTCCTTCGCCTCCGCCTGCCGCTCCACATCGGACTTTGCCGCCGCAAACGCGCGATACGCCTCCACCACCTCGCGCGGCGACGCGCCTGCTCCCGGATGCCCCGCAAACGAGCCCTTCCACGCCTCCTTCGTCCCCGCCGGCCACGCCTGCCCCGTCAGCACATCCACCAGCGGATGCTCCGGCGCCAGCACCATGAAGGTCGCGCCGAAAATCGTGTCCGGCCGCGTCGTGAAGATGCGGATGCTCTCACCGCCGCAGGGAAAATCAACCAGCGCTCCCTCGCTTCGGCCGATCCAGTTCCGCTGCATCAACTTGATCGGCTCAGGCCAGCGCACCTGCTCAATGTCGGCCAGCAACCGCTCGCAATACGACGTGATCCGCATCATCCACTGCTTCAGCGGCCGCCGATACACCGGGTGATTGCCTCGCTCGCTGCGGCCGTCAGCGGTCACCTCCTCGTTGGCCAGCACCGTTCCCAGCGCCGGGCACCAGTTCACCGGCACCTCCGCCACGTACGCCAGCCGATGCTCATTGACGATGCGCCGCCGCGTCACCGGGTCCAGCTCATCCCACCGCCGACCCTGCGGGTTGTGCTCCGGATGTACGCACGGCCGCCGGCCTGCCGCCAGCTCCGCCTCCAGTTCGGAGATGGGTCGGGCGCGGCCCTTCGTGCCGGCGGGGTTGGTGGCATCGGGGTCGAACCAGGCGTTGAAGATCTGCAGGAAGATCCACTGTGTCCAGCGGTAGAAGGGCACATCCGTCGTCGCCACCGAGCGCTTCGGATCATGCGCCAGCCCCAGCCGCCGCAGCTGCGCGCGCATCGTCGCAATGTTCCGCTCCGTCGTCACGCGCGGGTGCGTCCCGGTCTGCACCGCGTACTGCTCGGCCGGCAGACCGAAGGCGTCAAAGCCCATCGTGTGCAGGACGTTCCAGCCGCAGGCGCGCAGGTAGCGCCCGTAGATGTCCGTGGCGATGAAGCCCAGCGGATGCCCCACGTGCAGGCCGACGCCGCTGGGATAGGGAAACATGTCGAGGATGAACTGCTTGCCGACGCCCCGCCGCGCCTCGAAGCCCGGCTCATCGGGGTTGGGTGTGCGGAAGGTTCCCTCGCGCTCCCAGTGATCCTGCCACTTCGCCTCCAGGGCGTTGGCCATCTTCGCATCGTACTGCTGCGCGCCGCGCTCGCTCATCGTTGTTCGGGATTCTGCCATCGCTGCTGTCTCGCTCCTGCCGCCTCCGACCCGGAAAACAAACAAGGGACTCCGCCGCGACGAAGTCCCTCCTCACACTGCTGACCGATCCGAGAGGAACCGCGCGGCTACTTCATGCGCCCCGGAAGGGCGCCGGTAAGGCCCAGACCCGTCAGGATGGTCGGTGCAGTCCTCATGGCGTCCGAAGTGTAGCCGCAGGCTTCGTTTCGACCAACGCCCCCTCGCCCCTCCGCCCCACGTACCGCTTGCGCCCCTCCCCGGCCAGGTAGAAACTCCCCGTCACGCAGATCAACTCCCGGCTGGAAATCGCCCGCGTCGCCAGCGTGATCGCCTCGTCGAGGTTCCGCGCCACCTGGCTGGATTTCCCCGTCAGCGTCTGGTACCGGTGCTGCAGGTCCTCCGGCTCCATCGCCTTGAAGTTCCCCCGCGCCTTCGTGAAGATCACCTTGTCCGCTCCCATCTGCAGCGCCCGGAGCATCCCGTCCACATCCTTGTCGCAGTTGCAGCCGAAGATCGCTACCAGCGCATCCGGCTGGTAATACGCCCCGATTGCCCGCACCAGCGCCGACACCGACGCCGCATTGTGCGCCCCGTCGATCAGCACCGGCGGCTTCCGGCTGACCAGTTCCATCCGCCCGGCAATCGTCGCCTGCGAAAGCCCTTCCAGGATGTCGGCCGTCGGCAGGTGCAGCCCGTCGGCCCGCAGCGACCGGATCATGCTCAGCGCAAGTCCGCAGTTGACCGCCTGGTGCTCGCCGCGAAGCGGGCAGCGCACGTGATCAAACCCCTCGCTTCCCGGTCCCGTCGGCCCGATCCCCACCCACACCGACAGCCCCTGACCCTGCTCGTGTGAACAGCGGCTGGTGAATTCATAATCCCGCCCCATGATCTTCAGCGGCGCTCCCGCCTCCACCGCACAAGCGCGAAGCGCCGCCTCCGCCTCCTCCTCCTGCGGAGCCGCAAACGCCGGCACGCCGCTCTTGAGGATTCCCCCCTTCTCCCGCGCGATCGCGTCAAGCGTCGTGCCCAGGATGTTCGTGTGGTCGTAACTGATCTGCGTGATCCCGCAGACTACAGGCGTAATCACGTTCGTGCTGTCAAGCCGGCCCCCAAGCCCCACCTCGATGACCGCCACATCCACGGCCTGGTAGGCGAAATACAGCAGCGCCATCGCCGTCTGCACCTCGAAGTAGTGCGCCTCCAGCGGTCCGGCCGTTTCCTCCGCAGCGATTCCCGCTTCGCGGAGGCAGCGCACGAAATCCGCCTCGCTGATCCACGATCCGTTGATGCAGAATCGCTCCCGCACATCCACCAGATGCGGACTCGTAAAGGTCCCAACCGCCAGACCGCAGCCGCGCAGCCCCGCCGCCGTCATCGCCACCGTCGAGCCCTTCCCCTTCGTGCCGGCCACATGCACCAGCCGCAGATGCTCCTGCGGATCGCCGAGGCGCTTCAGGATTTCGCGGATCCGATCGAGCCGGAAGGTCTCCGGCACATCGCGGATGCGCTTTTCCTTCTCCAGATTGATGTGCGCATCGAGATACCGCAGCGCCTCGGCATAGGTGCGCACCTCCGAAGCCGTTGCCGGCGCAGATGCAACACCCCGACGGGCTCTTCGTCCGCCACCCATTGCGTCGTTCCTGTTTCCACACCCATTCAGAGGACGCCCGGCGTAACGACGTCCATCGCAGACACACCGATGCCGGACGCCACCATCATAGTCAGATTCTCACGAAACTGTGACGCCATCTGCATCAAACTCACCGCCAACAGCGCCGTCGGAAGCCCAAACCCGAAACAAAGTACACGATCGCCCCGACAATTCCTGATATCGCGCCTCCGTCTCCGCCATCACCGCCTCCGCCGCCCCCGACTCCGCCAGCGCCACGATGCACCCCCCAAAGCCCGCCCCTGTCATCCGCGCCCCGTACACCCGCCCCGCCGTCGCCCCCTCCGCTGCCGCTGCAAGCGCATCCAGCTCCGCACACGAGACCTCGTAATCCTCCCGCAGCGAAACATGCCCCGCCCGCAGCACCTCCCCGGCCGCCTCCAGGTCGCCCCGCTCCAGCGCTGCCGCAAGTGCTTCCGCACGCAACAGTTCCGTCACCACATGCCGGCTCCGCCGCCGCAGCCGCTCTCCCAGCGCCTCGGCGCACGCTGACACGTCGTCGATCGTCACCTGCCTCCACGAGTCGGCCCCGAGTGTCGCCAGCGCCTCGGCACACTCCCGCTGCCGCAGCCCGTACTCCGACGCCCCCAGTTCGTGCCGCACCTGCGTGTCTCCGACGATCACCGCAACCTCTGCGGGCAACCGGACAGGCCGCCACTTCTCCGCCGCACAATCCAGGAGCAGGGCGCACCCCTCCACTCCCGCGCTGACTGCCAGCGGGTCCATCAGCCCGCACGCCACCCCCGCAAACTCCGCCTCCGCCTCCCGGCACCACTTCGCCTTCCGCAACGCTCCAAGCCGATGCCCGCTCACTTGCTCCAGCAGCGTCGCCGTCGCCACGCTCATCGCCGCCGAACTCGACAGCCCCGCACCGATCGGCACCGAACTCACCATCGCCGCATCAAGCCCCGTCGCCTCCAGCCCCTCCCGCTGCCACCGGTGCACTACCCCCGCCGCATACCCCGCCCACTCCGCGCCCGAAGGAGCCCGCCGCGCCGACGGATCGATCCGCGCTTCGGCCGCAAGTCGTTGCGAATACAGCGTCAATCCCTCGCCCTCCCTCGGAGCCGCCGCGATCACCGTCCAGGCGTTGATCGCCATCGGCAGCACGCAGCCGCCGTGGTAATCCACGTGCTCCCCGATGAGGTTCACCCGCCCCGGAGCCGCCGCCCACACGCTCGGCCGATGACCGAAATGGGCCGCAAAAACCTCCCCCGCCTGCCGGAGCAAAGATGATCGCGACTCCAGAACTGCGACCGTCATAGCGATTCCCTCGTCGTCCCTCCGCCTCCCTCGCAACCCGCTGAGACTACACTAGGCCCGCCCCACACCCCCCCGGCGGCTCCCCACACCATGGAACCAGCGACTGAGACATCTCCGGCCCCGACCGTCGGGCCGCTGCGTGAACTGCTCACCGTGGCCTGGCCGACGGTGCTGACGATGACCTCGTACACGGTCATGCAGTTTGTCGATTCGCGCATGGTCTCCGACGTCAGCCCGCAGCAGCTGGCAGCGCAGGGCAACGGCGGCATCTTCGCCTTCTCGATGCTCGCCTTTCTCATGGGCATGCTCACCGTCGTCAACACCTACGCCAGCCAGCACCTCGGCGCGGGCTCGCCCCACAAGGCCAGCCGCTACGCCTGGGCAGCGCTGTGGATCTCCCTGGTCTCCTGGCTGGTCATCCTCCTGCCCTTCTCCCTCCTGCTGCCGACCCTTTTCGCCCTCAACCCCAACCACACTCCCGACTTCATCGAACTCGAAACCGACTACGGCCAGATCCTCCTCTGGGGATCCATCCTCACCCTCGCAAGCCGCGGACTCAGCCACTACTTCTACGGCCTCCACCGGCCTCGCGTCATCTTCGTCGCCACCATCATCGGCAACCTCGTCAACGTCGGTGCCAACTACGTCCTCATCTTCGGGCACTACGGCTTCCCCCGCATGGAGCTCCGCGGAGCCGCACTCGGAACCGTCATCGGAACCGCCGTCGAACTCCTCATCCCGCTCTGCGTTTTCCTCGGCCCAACCTTCAACCGCCTCTACCACACCCGCGCCGCCTGGAAGCCCGACCTCGACGCCATCCTCGATCTCGTCCGCGTCGGCTGGCCCCGCTCCATCCAGATGGGCAACGAGATGATCTGCTGGTCCATCTTCATGACCGGCCTCGTCGGCATCTTCGGCGAGGCGCACATGGCCGCCGGCTGGATCGCCCTGCGCTACATGCACCTCAGTTTCATGCCCGCCATCGGCATCTCCGTCGCCGTCACCGCCGTCGTCGGTCGCCACATCGGCGCGGGCCGGCCCGATCTCGCCGCACACCGTGCCGGTCTGGGTGTGATGCTCACGACCGTCTACATGGGCGCCTGCGCCGTTGCCTTTGTCCTCTTCCGCGAGCCGCTGGTCCGCTTCTTCATCGACGACGAGGCCGCCCCGGAGCTCGCCGCCGAGATTCTCCGCCAGGGCCAGGTCCTGCTCATCTGCGCCGCCGTCTTCCAGCTCGGCGACGCCGTCGCCATCACCCGCTCCGGCGCGCTGACGGGAGCCGGCGACACCGTCTGGCCCGGCGTCGTCACCGTCATCGCCTCCTGGGTTTTTGTCGTCGGCGGGGGCTGGCTCTTTGTCACCTTCGCTCCGCAGCTGACCTCGCTGGGGCCCTGGATCGGAGCCGCCGCCTTCGTCATCGTCCTGGGCATCGCCTTCGAGTGGCGCTGGCGCAGCGGACGATGGAGGTCCATCAACCTCCTCGGCGATCGCAGTCGCGACTGAAAATTCGACTCAGACGCGCAAGATTTGCGCCTCAGATCACCCGACCGACCTCAGACGGGATACTTTCCGTCATAAGTCGCGGCATCCATCAGCCCGTTGAGCGCATCGGTGTTAGAAACCTCGATGCGGCAGAGCCAGCCGGCGTTGTAAGGGTCGCGATTGACGAGCCCGGGGTCATCACTCAATTGAGTATTAACTTCCACGATCTTGCCGCCGACAGCGGAATAGATCTCGCTGGTCGCCTTGACCGACTCGACCTCGCCGACGCTGCCGCCGGCCTCAATCGTCGTGCCGACCGGCTGCATTTCGACGTAAGTGATGTCTGTCAATTGATTTGCGGCAAACTGCGAGATGCCCAGCGTGACGATGGCCCCATTGGCCTGGTGCCACTCATGGCTCTCGGAATACCGACGATCGCTCGGGCTGCCCATATCCCTGGTTCTCCTCATTCCGCCCCGACTTCGACGCCTCCGGAGCGCTTCGACCCTTCGCAGCCGCCCTCCGGCCCTCATACTAGGCCGCATGATTCCGGCAGCAACACCGCCCCCGACCCCACCGCCCTCCCCGAAGATTCAAAAACATTTGCAGTTAGATTGGGAAAAATCCACAAACTCATTTGCAACCCGCGCGTTCCTGTGTTATTTTCCACTCGATTGTTGAACAGATAATCGGACCTGCCACGCACCCTCGGTCCGAGACCAGACGATTCTTTCTCCCCTCCGCGCGTAGTCGGCTTTGCCGGCTACGCGTCATTTTCTCCCCACCCGCTCTCCCAGGTACCCCCTTGCACCGATTTCACGCGAATCCGGTGGCCGATTTCCACAGCCGGTCTAGACTCCGCCCGTGGCCAGATCCTCCTCCAACATGCTGCTGACCCTCAACGTCGCCTCCCTCCGGAAAAAACTGCGCGCCACCGGCCGTAACCGCATGGAAATGCTCGATGTTCCGGCCTTTGCCATCGACCAGCTCAACCTCCGCGGCCTCATCGTGGACACCGAGCTGCTCGAGGGCTGGTCCTTCGACCAGCTCGACCACCTCCGCACCCGCGCCGATCAGGCCTCCTGCCCCTGCCTGGTCCTGCGCGAATCCCGGCGAATCGCCGCCCGCGCCATCGCCGCCAACTCCGAAGATGAGCACTTCCAGCGCCTCGAAATCGTCGCCCGCGCCGGCCACCGCCTCGGCTGCAACGCCATCGCCCTCGGCTTCGACGGCGCCTCCACCCCCGCCCACCTCGACGCCGTCGCCGCACTCCTCCGCCGCATCATGGAGCGCATCGACCGCATGGAGCTCCACCTCCTCGTCGAGCCCGGCACCGACCTCCTGGCCGACTCCGCCGCACAGATCGAACTGATCAAGAAGGTCGGCGGCTTCCGCATCGGCTCCCTGCCCTCCTTCGACAACGCCCTCAAATCCGACGACGCCCTCGCCTCTCTCCGACAGACCGCCCCCTACGCAAACGCCATCCTCGCCTCCTGCGGCCGCCCCGGACGCACCATCGCCGCCGAGGCCAATGACCTCAAGCGCTGCATGGAGGCGATCCTCAGCGTAGGATATGAGCAGAACCTCAGTCTTGATTACCAGGGCGACGCCGACCCCGTCGCTCCGATCGAACGCACCCGTGCGCTCATCGAAGAGATCATCGACTCGCAATGATCGGCCCCCGATCCCCCGTCGCCCTCGCTCCCCCATGTCGACCCACGCGCCGACCCGACCTCCACACTCGCCAACGCGGCACACCGTGACCGGCAGCATCATCATCACCATCGACGGCCCCGCCGGCACCGGAAAATCAACCGCCGCCGCCGACCTCGCGCGACGACTCGGCCTCGATGTCCTCGACACCGGCGCCATGTACCGCGCTGCCGCGCTGGTCGCCCTGCGCCAGGGGGTTGACCTTGAAGACGGCCCCGCCATCGCCGCCGCCGTCCGCGAGGCCGAACTCTTCTTCGACTGGACCCTCGATCCCCCCGCCATCTGCCGCCGCCGCCCCACCCCGAAGAATCTCGCCGCCGACATCCGCACCCGCGAGGCCAACGCCGCCGTCGCCGCCGTCAGCCACCACCCGGAACTCCGCGCTGTGCTTGTAAGCGAGCAGCGCCGCATCCATCGTGAGCACCCGCGCCTCGTCACCGAGGGCCGCGACCAGGGCTCCGTCGTCTTCCCCGATGCTCCCATCAAGTTCTACCTCGACGCCACTCCCGAGATCCGCGCTCAACGCCGCGCCGACCAGGCCGCACGCCTCGGCCAGCAGGTCGACCTCCAGCAGGTTCTCCGCGAGATCAACCGCCGCGATGAACTCGATCGCTCCCGACAGGATGGCCCGCTGGTGATTCCGCAGGACGCCATTCGCATCGACACCTCCGATCTCACCCTCTCCGAAGTCGTTGACTGCCTCGAGGCGCACGTCCGCCGCCTCACGGCCGATCGCGGGGACGGCGGAGATGCGTAGCCGATACCGAGACCGTCTCGATCCCGGGGCTCCGCTGTACCGCATCCTGTGGTACGAATTCTGCCGCCTCGCCATCCACCTTCTGGCCGGTCTCATCTACGGACTCCGCATCGAGGGGCGAAACAACGTGCCCCCGACCGGGCCCGTCCTGATCGTCGCCAATCACCAGAGCCACCTCGATCCGCCATTCATCTCCGCCGTCACCCGGCGGAACATGCACTTCCTGGCCCGCCTCGGCCTCTTCACCAACCCCTTCTTCCGCTTCCTGATCAAGAGTCTCAACGCCATCCCGCTCGATACCACCAAAGGCGACACCGCCGCCATCAAGACCGCCATCGAACGACTCAGGGCCGGTCGCCTCGTTCTCATCTTCGCCGAGGGTGAGCGCACCCCCGACGGCGGCATGCGACCCTTCCAGCCCGGCGCCGCTCTGCTCATCCGCCGCTCCAAGGCCCCCGTCCTTCCCATCGCCATCGAGGGCGCCTTCGACACCTGGCCCCGCCACCGCTCCCGCCCCCGGCTGCGTGGCCGCGTCCGCATCGCCGTCGGCAAGCCGATACCGATGTCCACCTTCGAGGGCATGACGACCCACGAGATGCTCGACTCCATCGCCCGCACCGTCGACGACCTCCGCCTCACCCTCCGCGCCCGCCTCCGCCACGAGTCCCGCGGCGCCTTCCCCGCCCCCGGACCCGGCGACCGCCCCTACACCAACATCGCGCTGGCACGCGACACCGAAGAAAAATAAAACGGCCGGCTCCGCGGGGGAGCCGGCCGTCGTGAAATCCTGAGCCGATGCCGTGCAGTGCGGGATCAATCGTACGCCGCGCTGACTGAGGGCAGGTCGGCGTTCTTGAGCACGAGCGTCGTGTCGATGCGGAAGTTCGACTGCGTGCGGTGACGCTCGGCGAAGAAGAACTTCAGCGGATAGGTCTTGCCGTCCTCGAGGCCGAGGCGGTCGAGTTCGACGACCTGCTGCACCTGTGCGTGCACGCCGCCGATGTCGATGACCAGCTGATCGTTGACGTAGACCCAGACGTCGTCGTCGCCGTAGAAGGAGAAGACCTGGCCCTGTCCCTCGAGATACGTGAACTCGGTGGAGAGCTCGAGGGTGAAGTGGAAGTTGCGATCAGGCGTGCCGCCGCTGTTGCCGTACAGCTTGCCGTCAACCGGGAAGAACGAACTGTTCTGATAGGTATAGATCGGCAGTGCATCGGTTCCACCGGTCCGCGTCAGTTCCAGTGTCAGCGGCATCGACATGTTCATGCCCGGCGTGTCCCGGAACCACGTGCGGAAGGAGTCGGCCGACGAAATGCCGCCGCTGTCCTCCCCGCCCGTATACGAGCCGGCGATGTCCCCGCCGCTCTCCATGTAAAAGCGCGGATGAATCGGCTGACCGGCCGCATTCTTCCACTGCGAACTGACCTTTCGGCCGCCGCCGACAAAGTACGGCTTGCCGTCGGCGTCCAGAGTCTCCGACACGTTGCCCATGTAATGACCGAAACCGCCGGCCGGCTTGCGTTCGAAGTCGGGATGCCCGCCTTCCTTGCTTCGCTCGATGAAGTCACGCACGACGCCGGTCAACTGCAGTGACTGGGGCGGATCGTCCTGAGCGAACACGGCCGGAGTCAGTCCCATCGCCAACCCCATCATTGCAACACTGAAATTCCTGGCGTTCACGGGTGCCTCCTTGGTTTCCCTGCTGCCTGAAGTCATCATCGAGCCTGAAGCCGCCTCCACAACGGACCGGCGCGCTCCATCGATGAACACCCATACACCGTAAAATTCACTTTCTCCCCCTCCAAATCGCATCCGACCTTTCCCAGCCTCTTGACGTCAAACCCTGCATCCTGTAACGATTGCACAGGAATCCCGACGCTCTCGCACCCGGCACGGACGCCGCTCAGCCGTCGGCTCCTCCGCCCATAACCGCGCTACGCGCCTCGGAGGTGACTCGAATGGACTCTTTCCTCATCGCCGGCGGTCAACGCCTCAAGGGACGACTCGCTGTCAGCGGCTCAAAAAACGCCGCCCTGCCCCTCATGGCCGCCGCCCTCCTCACCGACCAGCCCGTCACCCTGCGGAACGTCCCGCGACTCCGCGACATCCGCAACATGATCGGACTCCTGGGCGAACTCGGCGTCGAGGCCTCCCCCTGGAACGAGCCCGGCGAGCCCCTGACCCTCCGGACCACCGATCCCACCCCCGTCCACGCCCGCTACGACATCGTCAAAACCATGCGCGCCAGCATCTGCGCCCTCGGCCCCATGCTGGCCGGCCGCGGTCACGCCCGGCTCGCCCTCCCCGGCGGCTGCGCCATCGGCCCGCGCCCCGTCGACCTCCACCTCAGAGGCCTCCGTGCTCTGGGCGCACGCATCACCCTCAACGCCGGCGACGTCGTCGCCGAAGCCCCCGACGGACTCCGCGGCGCCACCATCTTCCTCGGAGGCCCCTTCGGCTCCACCGTCCTGGGAACCGCCAACATCCTCTCCGCCGCCGTTCTGGCTCGCGGCGAGACCATCATCGAATCCGCCGCCTGCGAACCCGAGATCGTCGACCTCGCCCGACTCCTCACCGCCATGGGCGCACACATCGAAGGCGCCGGCTCGCCCCGCATCACCATCCACGGCGTCGACTCCCTCCACGGAGCCGACCACACCGTCATGCCCGATCGCATCGAGGCCGCCACCTACATCATGGCCGCAGCCGCCACCAACGGCTCCCTCACCCTCGACAACTGTCCCTACGACGACCTCCTCGCAGTCCTCGATCGCCTCGATGAGATCGGCGTCGCCGTCACCCCACACAAGGGCCGCGCCCCGCAACGCCCCTGCACCGTCGATGTCGAATGTCGCTCCCGCCGCCTCGCCCCCGTGCAGGTCACCACGCAGCCGCACCCCGGCTTCCCCACCGACGTGCAGGCGCAGATCATGGCCCTGCTCTGCCTCGCCGACGGCCACAGCGTAATTACCGAAAAGATCTTCCCCGAACGCTTCCTCCATGTCGCCGAACTCCAGCGCATGGGCGCGCAGCTGTTTCGGCAGGGGCCGACTGTCATCGTCTCCGGCGTACCCAGTCTTGTCGGCGCGCCCGTCATGGCCTCCGACCTGCGCGCCTCGGCCTCCCTGGTCATCGCCGCCCTCGCTGCCGAGGGCGAGACCCGCATCGACCGCGTCTACCACCTCGATCGCGGCTACGAGACCATGGAGACCCGCCTGACCGCCCTGGGCGCCCACATCGAGCGCATCGAGGCCCCCGCCACCCTCAGCCACCCGGCCCCCATGCGGGAGTGAACGCACAAAATGACACAACGCCGCAGTCATCTGGCTGCGGCGTCGTGCGGAGTTGACCGTCATCCTTGTGCGTCGGTTGAAGCTTACTTCTTCTTGATCCTGGCCGGCTGCTTGGCACGCTGCACCTTCTTGGCATTGACCTTCTTGCCGGCTTCACCCTTCGTGATCTGCCTCTTACCCGTCTCATCGCCTCCCGAGCCGCTGGACGCGCCGATGACGATGATCGGGTCGGCCGTCAGCTGTACGCGCAGCTTCCCGTCGCGGGCGCGGACGTTGGAGCTCGACTCGGTCATCGTGCTCTCGGGCTGAATCAGGGAATACATCGTGCCCTGATCGGCAAGCGGCAGGTCGTAGGAAACCACCGCCCCTGAGTTCGACCAGGCCACCCACGCAACGGTCCCGTCGGCGCGGGTGATCTCGTACACCCGGGCACTGTCGTTTGCAACCTGCCGCACCGACGTCGCCCCCTCCATCGCCAAAGCCGCCTGGCGGTAGTTGTAGTACGCCGTCCGCACCGCTTGCCCGTCATTCAAGGCAAACTGACGGAACGCCATTGCACTCATTGGGTACAGGGACGCGTAACACACCCGCTCAATCCCAGCAGCGGGCGCCGCCGCAAGCGTCTGGGGAATCAGCCGGCAGTGCGACAGTTCGCTGTAGTCGTACAGAGGCAGCGCGAATTCCATAGACCAGATCTTCTGGCCAGCCAGACCCTTCGACGCCAGCGTCGACCTCGCCCACTCCGTCCACCAGTGCACCTCATCGACAATCGAGGCATACACGTGCAGATCAAGCACGTCATACTCCGAGCCGACAGCCTCAAACAGACGCATCGTTCGCTGATACGCCCCGCTCTCGCTCCGCAGGCTGTTGGCCGCCTGCTGTTGCGTCAATTGAGTCGGGCTTTGATTCGGACCCGTCGGCACCGACGGACGCGGATCAAATCCTTCCCCCAGCGCAAATGCTCGTAGATTCCAATGGCCGACTGCCGGACCCACGATGATCGCACTCGGATCGGCAGCGCGAATTGCAGCGGCCGTCTGCCGCACGAAGTCGTAGAAGGACTCATCCGTGTCCTTCCACTGCCCGATCCACTCGTTTTCGATCTGGTACGCCGTTACTCCCTTGGTGACGCCCTCCAGGTCATCCACCCCGTCACCGTCATAGCGCTCCACCATCGCCGTGACGAAACCGAGCCACTGGCTCATGTCTGACGGCAGCGCGGAATACTTGTAATGATCTCCACCCCATGATCGACGTTCCGCTTCGAGGTCGACTCGGACGTACTCGGGGGCGTTTGATCGAAGAGTCAGCACGATGTCCGTGCCCGTCCGTTGTAGATTCCCGACCAGACTGTCCGTAAACGAGAAGTCGTACTGACCCGCCTCCGGCTCGAACTCAGGCCAGTTGACCATCGTCCGGACGATCGTCGCGTTCGAATCGTCGATCGTCGCGGCGTTTCGACCTGCAGCAAAGAGCCCCGTCTGCGGGCCCGCTGCAGCCGCCCCGACAACGCCAAGCAGGCATACCGCCGCACAAACTGTTCCTGTAACTCCGGCATTGACTCGCATCGTACTTCCTCCGGCATCCTGGCCCTGGGAATCGTTCACTCGACACCGCCACCCTGAAACCGGCGCACTGTGATGCCCCGGCGTCAGCGCAGTCCGCTGCCTGACCCTCCAGATGTACCATTCAATCTCGGAGTGCACGAATCACTCACGCGACGCCGGCCTACTCCGTTGCATCGCCGGCCCAGATCACCGGCCCCGATTCCCCAACCCGCACAGACGGAGGACCGATAGCGCCCGATCACCCGCCGGTTTCAATAACCACCAGCGGGCTCTGCGTCAAGGGCACCCGCAGCAGGCCGCCGACGCCGCGCACGTCAATTCCCGAGTCCATCTCCGTGCTGCCGGGCTTGATGATCGGATACGCTACCCCCGTGCCGACAAGTGGGAGATCAATGGGGCTCCACAACAAGCCCTCCGTCCACCCGACCCACGCGAACGTCCCGTCCCGCCGTCTGATCTCATACACCCGCGAACTCAGCGAGCCGATCTCCTCGATCCAGACCGCCCCGACAAACGCCCGCGCTGCCTGGCGGTAATTGAAGTAGATCGTCCGCGCCGCCGCACCGTCCAGCAGCGCAAACTGCCAGAAGGCGATGTTGATCATCGGGTACAGCGTCGAATAACACACCACCTCCAGCCCCGACGCCATCGCCGTCGCAAAAGATTGCGACAGCAGCCGGCTGTGGCTCAGCTCCGTGTAGTCAAAGAACGGAAGCCCGAACTCCAGCGACCAGATCGGCTGCGACTTCAGCCCCGCATCATCCAGCGTGTCGCGCGCCCACTGCGTCCACCACTCCACCTCCTCCCGGATCGTCGCGTACACGTGAATGTCAAGCACGTCGTACGAGTCCCCCACCGCCTCAAAAAGCCGGACCGTCCGCCGATACGCACCATCCTCCTGCTGCATCTGCGCGATCGCCTGCTCACGCGTCACGATCCGGGGATCATTCTGGAACCCCGTCCGCACCTCGTCGCGCGGGTCAATCCCCGCCCCGAGCGCAAAAACCCGCAGATTCCAGTGTCCCACCGCAGGCCCGACAATCACCGCCCCCGGCGCCGCACTCCGGATCAACGTCGACGTCCGCTCAATCAGCTCATACAGCGATTCGTCCGTATCCACCCACGGCCCGATCCACTCATTCTCAATCTGGTACGCCATCACGGGACGGATCAGTTCCGGCATGTCGTTCACGCCGTCCCCGTCATACCGCTCCACGATCGCATGCACGTACGACAGCCACTGCCCGATCTCTGCCGGATACGCCGAATACTTCGAGTCATCCCCCTCATCCGGCACATCCATCCGCAGATACCGCGGATCATTGGGCCGAAGCGTCAGGATCACGTCAATCCCGTACTCCCCCATGCTCCGCACCATGGCGTCCGTGATCGAAAAGTCGTAGACGCCCCGCTCCGGCTCACCCTCAGCCCAGAGCAGAATCCGCCGCGCCACTGTCGCATTCGCGTCAGCGACGACCGCCCCGCTTGCGCCGGTCCCGAAAAGCCCGAGGCGGAAATCGGCGTTGGCAATTCCGGCTGCGACCAGGCAGCCAAAAAAGGCAAGCGCACAGCGAAGTCGGATACACGTCATGGTGTGACCTCCAGTTGTGGTGTGAATTGTGATTGACTGCCCGATGACCGCCCCCCAGGGCGACGGACACGCAGCCATCATGGTTCAGGAAGCGCCAATGACTGCACACTTCTCCCCCGGACCCTCCGGGCTGCACGTCATCCTGCATCTGTTCTGGCGCTGTCAGCTCATGACTCCCGCCCGCGCGGCGGGAGCCGTCCCATCCCCAAATCGTCCATGATTATTGCACGAACGGATCGCCAAGCAACTCGATCCTCGGAACCGCCGCCCGGTCCCACTCAAGCCGCACATCGTGCGGCTGCTGCCCCCGCGCTGTCTCCATCTCCAGCACGTGCCCCACCACCGATTTCAGCCCCGAAACGAACTTCTCAAGGTCCACCCCCATCACCACCCGCGGCTGACCGGCAAACTTCGTCAGCATCGTCTTCCACACCGCCTGCACGCCGCGCGGGTTGTTGCGGTTCATGTGCTCCAGCACCACCGCCCCCTGGATCAGCCCCTGATAAAACCGCGCTTTATCGCCAGTGCTCATCCGCCACACCTCCTCCCACACCTCGTGCGCTTCAAAAAACTCCCCCGCATTGAACAACTCGATCCCCTCCAGAAAGTACTTCCGCTCATCCTCGGGATCGAAGGTGTTGTACGCCGGCGGAGTCATCGACTCCCCGCCTCCTCCACCCGCTCGCCGCGAACCTCCCCCTCCGGACGCCGGCTGATCCGCAGCATCATCAGCCCGATCCCCGCCAGCAGCATCATGTCCGCCACGTTGAAAACCCACGGAAACAGCTCAGCGCTTCCCCCGTGCCACCGCCATCCGAAGGGCAGCGGAACACCGGGAAACGCGTGCAGAAAGTCCCGCACCGCACCGTAAATCGCCCGGTCGTAGAAGTTCCCGATCGCCCCGGCCAGGATCAGCGCCAGCGAAACGTGCGCCAGACGGTCCCGCGCCCGCGTCCGCCACCCGAAGATCCACAGCCCCGCCGTGATCGCCACCACCGTAAAGGCCATGAAAAACCACCGCGCCCCGGCCCCGATGCCGAAAACCGCCCCGTGATTGAGCACCAGCGTGAAGTTCAGCACCCGGGGAATCACCACCACCGGGTCGTGCATCGGCAGAACGCCGCCGGGATTCGACAACACCTGCTCGCGAACCAGCGCCACCGGTGCATCGGCCACATGCGCAAAGGCCAGCGACTTGCTCACCAGGTCCACCCCCAGCCCCACCCCCGCGAGCAACAGAAACAGTCCCCAGGCGCGCCCCGAACTCGCCGCCAGCGGAAACCGCCGTGCTTCCTGCTTCATCTGCCGCTCCGTCATAACCGTGACGTCGCCCTCCCCGCAACCGCGCACGCCCCGAACCTCACTCAATACGCCGGCGGGGGCTGCGCCGCCACGCCGCGCTCACGCTTGCGCGCCACCTCGATGCAGAAACGCGCCCACGGCTTGGCCTCCAGCCGAGACCGGCTGATCGGCTTGCCGGTCTCCTCGCAGATGCCGTAGGTCCCGTCGGCGATCCGACCAAGCGCTGCGTTGATCTCCTCCAGCATCTTCCGCTCCGACGCGGCAAGCTGCAACGTGATGTCCTGCTCAAACGTGTCGCTGCCCACGTCGGCCATGTGCAGCGGAACATGCGACGTCCCCGAATCCGCATTGCCGCGCAGCGCCTCAGTCTCCAGCGACTGCACGTCGCCGATCAACTCCGCACGACGCTTCAGCAGCAGATCACGAAAATACGACGTCTGCTTCGCATTCAACTTCTGCCCCCCGCGCGAGGGCTTCACCGGCTCTGCGCTCAGCGGCTCATCCGAGATCACGCCGCGCTTCTTCGGCTCAACACGCGACGGCGGCGGCTCCTTCCGCACGGGCACACGTGACTTCGTCTTCGACCGGCTCCCCTTCGCCGCGCCGGCTGTCGGCGCCGGCGACTTCGACGCCGCCTTCTTCGACGGCTCAGGTTTCGAGGCGGCCCCCGACTTCGCCGCCGGCTTCTTCGCCGACGTCGCCTTCTTCTTCGGTGAGGGCTTCGCAGGCGCCTTCGACTTCGACGACCTCTTCTTCGAGGTCTTCTTCTTCGACGTCGTCTTCTTCGACGTCGTCTTC
>CAZPFK010000057.1:0-17889 GCA_964585855.1 uncultured Vicinamibacteraceae bacterium | reverse complement strand
CTCCTCCCCGCAGCCAGAGCCGCAGCCCGGCCCGCCGCCCCCGCGCAGCGACCCCTCGTCATCGCCTCCGGCAACGGGCTGAACGCCGTCGCCCGGGCATACGAACTTCTGACAGCCGGCGAAGACCCCGCCGTCGCCATCGTCGAGGGCGTCACCCTCGTCGAGGATGACCCCGACGACATGAGCGTCGGCTACGGCGGCCTGCCCAACGAAGAGGGCGTCGTCCAGCTCGACGCCTCGGTGATGCACGGCCCAACTCACAAGGCCGGCGCCGTCGCCTGCCTCGAAAACATCCGCAACCCCGCGAAGGTCGCGCTGGAAGTCCTCCGCCGCACCGACCACGTTCTGCTCGTCGGCGAGGGAGCGCTGCGCTTCGCCCGCGCCCTGGGATTCAAGGAGGAGAACCTCCTCACCGAGCGCGCCCGGGAGGCCTGGCTCCGCTGGAAGCAGAACCAGAACCCCGACGACGACTGGCTCGATCGCGACCAGGTCATCCCCCTCGACGCCGGCTCGCAGCCCCACTCCTGGCGGCCCGGCCCCGACTCAGCGCAGGAGGCGATGGCGAAGATCCTCGGCATCCCCTGGACCCACGGAACCATCCACTGCTCCGCCGTCACCGCCGCAGGCGACCTCGCCGGATGCACCACCACCAGCGGCCTCAGTTACAAGATTCCAGGCCGCGTCGGCGACTCCCCCATCGTCGGAGCCGGCATGTTCACCGACAACGAAGTCGGCTCGGCCGGCGCGACGGGGCGCGGCGAGGCGGCGATCCAGTCCTGCAGCGCCTTCCAGGTCGTCCGCCGCATGGCCGACGGCGAAGACCCCGCCCAGGCATGCCTCAGCACGCTGAAGTGGGTCGCCGACCACACCAGGCGCCCGGCCCTGCTCCGGCAAGACGGCAGGCCCGCCTTCGGCCTGACCCTGTACGCCGTCCGAAAGGACGGGGCCTTCGGCAGCGCGACAATGTATCAGGGCGGCTCCTTTGCCGTCTGCGATGCCGACGGCCCGCGCCACGAGCCATGCGCCTTCCTCTTCGAGTAGACGACCGGCCCGGGCGGTTTACTTGGGGGCGGGATCGCGCTATCTTTATGCGTTCATCCGGATAAACGGATGAAACACATCGACTATCCTGTCGGGACGCCCCCGCGCCCGGCTGGTACTGAATCACCCTCCGAACCACGAAGGACACCTGCCGATGACCACCGCCACGACCCCCATCCCCGCTTCAAAATCCGCCTCCCGATCGGGAGAGTGGTATCGCGTCGCCGACCTCAAGCTCGCCGACTGGGGACGCAAGGAAATGAACCTCGCAGAAGCCGAGATGCCCGGCCTCATGGCCCTGCGCGAGGAGTTCAAAGGCAAGAACCCCCTCAAGGGCGCGCGCATCGCCGGCTCGCTGCACATGACGATCCAGACCGCCGTGCTCATCGAAACACTCGCCGAACTCGGCGCAGAAATCCGCTGGGCCTCCTGCAACATCTTCAGCACGCAGGACCACGCCGCCGCCGCCGTCGTTGTCGGCCGCCCCGAGACCGGGGGCACGCCCGATGACCCCAAGGGCCACAGCGTCTTTGCCTGGAAGGGCGAGACGCTTGAGGAGTACTGGTGGTGTACGGAGCAGATTCTGAAGTGGCCCGACGGCAAGGGCCCCAACCTCATCGTCGATGACGGCGGCGACGCCACGCTGCTGATTCACAAGGGCGTCGAGTTCGAGAAGGCCGGCGCTGTGCCCGACTTCGACGAGGCCAACGACCCCGAAGAGTGGGGCGTGATCCTCAACACCCTCCGCAACGAACTCGCGCGCGGCAAAAACTTCTGGCGGCCGCTCGCCAAGGACATCCTCGGCGTCTCTGAGGAAACCACTACCGGCGTCCACCGTCTCTACCAGATGGCAAAGGAAGGAACGCTGCTCTTCCCGGCTATCAACGTCAACGACTCCGTCACCAAGAGCAAGTTCGACAACATCTACGGCTGTCGCCACTCCCTCGTCGACGGCATCTGCCGCGCCACCGATGTCATGCTCGGTGGCAAAGTCGCCGTGGTGTGCGGCTACGGCGAAGTCGGCAAGGGCTGCTGCCAGTCGCTGCGCGGGCAGGGCTGCCGCGTCATCGTCACCGAGATCGACCCCATCTGCGCCCTGCAGGCCGCCATGGAGGGCTACGAGGTCAAGACGCTTGACGACGTCCTTGAAACTGCCGACCTCTTCATCACGGCCACCGGCAACAAGGACATCATCACCGCCGCCCACATGCAGCGAATGAAGAGCGGGGCCATCGTCGGAAACATCGGACACTTCGACAACGAGATCGACATGGCCGGCCTCAAGAAGGTCAAGGGCGTCCGCCGCATCAACATCAAGCCCCAGGTCGACCAGTGGGTCTTCGAGAACGGCCGCTCCATCATCGTCCTCGCCGAGGGCCGTCTCCTGAACCTCGGCTGTGCTACCGGGCATCCCTCGTTTGTCATGAGCGCTTCGTTTACCAACCAGGTGCTGGCGCAGCTCGAACTGTGGAAGAACCACGGCAAGTACGACAAGCAGGTCTACGTCCTGCCCAAGCACCTCGACGAGAAGGTCGCCCGACTCCACCTCGACCAGCTCGGCGTCCGCCTCACGAAACTCTCGAAGAACCAGGCCGACTACATCGGCGTGCCGGTCGACGGGCCCTACAAGCCCGACTTCTACCGCTATTGAGAACAAGGTCGGGGAGAGAGAGACGGTTGAGAAAGCGATCGGACCCGTGGGCCAGGATGCCTGCGGGTCTTTTCGTTTCCCCTCCGCGCGGGTACAGTCTCCCCGTTTCCGACCAGGAGCCGAGCCGATGCGACAACTCTTCCGGTGGATGGCCGTCCCCGCCCTTGCAGCGCTGCTTTCGCTCCTCGGCTGCGCCCCCTCCATCACCGCCGTCGAACTCGAAGTCGCCCCGGAAGACTACGACGCCGCCTTCGCCGCCGCCGTCGAGGCCATGCGCGACAACCGCCTTACCCTCGATCGCGTCGATCAGCGCCTCGGCGTCATCACCTCCGAGCCGAAAACCGCCGGCAGCATCCTCGAACCCTGGCGCGTGGACAACTCCCACTTCGCACAGCGCTTCGAATCAACACTCCACTCCCAGCGCCGCGTCGTCCGCATCGAGTTTGTCGATCCCGCCGTCACCCCCGCCGACCCCGATACCTACACCTACTTCGAGCCCGCCTCAGCCACCCGCCCCCTGCGCCTCCGCGTCACCTGCGACATCGAACGGGAACAGCGTCCCGGCGCCCGCCCCGAGCCCGCCGCTGTGCGCCGCAGCACCACCACCACCGATCCGCTCCTGAAGCAACGCGGCATTCCCAATCGCTACTGGTACGCCATCGACCGCGACCCATATTTCGAGCAGCGCCTCATGGCCTCCATGGTCAATGCCAACAGCGACCTCTTCCGCGTCATCGAGCAACGCTGACGCCACTCGCCCCCCGCTGCGCAAGACGCTCCGCAACGCCCCGCTCAATCTCCTCCGCCAGCGCTGCCTTCACCTCGGCAATTCCCGGCGGTACGCCCCCCGAGGCCGCCGCAACCGCAGCCATGCTCGTCACCGCCCGCCCCGCAAGGCCGCACGGCACGATCGTCTCGAAGTGTGAGAGATCGGGATCAACGTTCAACGCCAGCCCGTGCATCGTGATCCCCCGCGCCACCCGCACCCCAAGCGCTGCGATCTTTGCAGTCCCGTCGCCGCACCCCGACCCGCCTCCCTCCCCCACCTCTACCCACACCCCCGTCGCGCACTCGTCACGCCGGCCCGCAATACCGAAGCGCCCAAGCGTCGCAATGATCGCCTCCTCCAGGAAACGCAGATACTCGTGCACGCCCAGCCCGAGGAGGCGCAGGTCGGTGATGAGGTAGCCGACGATCTGCCCCGGCCCGTGATACGTCACATCACCCCCGCGATCTGTCTCCACCACCTCGATTCCAAGCGATGCAAACCGTTCCGCCGAGGCCAGCAGGTGACTTCGCGCCCCCGGCCGCCGCGACACCGTCACCACCGGCGGATCATGCTCCAGCACAAAGAGCGTCCCTGCCCCCGGGCCGGCGGCAAGCGCCTCCCGCGCCTCGCGCTGGAGGCGGTAGGCCGAGGCGTAGTCGATCCGCCCCAAGTCGATAACCCGGAGCGGCGGAACAGGCGTCAATGCATCCATCACCGGCAGTGTATCCCCTTCGTGACAAATCCCTGCACGCCTACACTCACCGCTATGCCGAAGATTCATCCAACCGCAGTCGTGGGTCGCGACGTCATCCTTGCTGACGATGTGGAAATCGGCCCCGGCTGTTGCCTCGAGGGCTCCATCCGCATCGGCGCCGGCACCCTTCTCCTGGGCAGCGCCTGGCTCAAGGGCCCTCTGACCATCGGGCAGGGCAACCGCATCTACCCCTTCTGCACCATCGGCTACGAGCCGCAGGATTACAAGTTCGACCCCGCCCGCACCGGCGCAGGCGTCGTCATCGGCGACCGCAACCTCATCCGCGAACAGGTCTCCATCCACCGCGCCACCAACGATGACCACCCCACCCGCATCGGCGACGACTGCATGCTCATGGTCGGGGCCCACCTCGGCCACGACACCGTCATCGGCAATCGCTGCGTCATCACCAACCTCACCCTCCTTGGCGGCCACGTCACCTTCGAAGACCAGGTCACCACCGGCGGCGGAACCGCCTTCGGCCAGCGCACCGTCGTCGGCCGACTCTCTTTCGTCGGCGGAACCGCCTACGCCGTGCAGAACCTGCTGCCCTTCTCCTTCGTCCGCCGCAGCCAGCGCGTCAGCGCGCTCAACCTCATCGGC
Source organism: uncultured Vicinamibacteraceae bacterium (assembly GCA_964585855.1). GTDB lineage: Bacteria > Planctomycetota > Phycisphaerae > Phycisphaerales > UBA5793 > CAZPFK01. Next base: position 13,071 of record CAZPFK010000057.1, on the reverse strand, counting down.
ATGCGCCGCTCCGGCATGCCCGGCCCGGAAATCGACGCCGCACGCTGGGCCTTCAAGGTCATCTACCGTCAGGGCAACACCCGCCCGCGCGCCCTTGAAATCCTGCGCGAGCGCGCCGGGGAGTCGAAGGCCGTCTCCGAGATCGTCGACTTCCTCGACCGCAACCCCCGGCCGCTGACCAAGTGGATCGACGACGACTCTGAAGAGTCCGCCGCCACCTGACCCTCCCGCTTACAATCCGCCGATCTCCTCAACCCATCAGCGCAGGAAGGAACGCAGAGCATGGCAGGGATGGCCTTGTGCGTACTGGGAAGCGGCTCCGGCGGAAACTGCTCCGTCCTCATCCACACCCCCGACCGGCTCCACAGCCCCAAACGCCGCGTCATCCTCATCGACGCCGGCCTCTCCCTCCGCCAGACCAAACTCCGCCTCGAGGCCGTCGGCGTCGGCATTCACGAAGTCTCCGAGATCCTCATCACCCACTTCGACCGCGACCACTTCAACCCCTCGTGGATGAGCCAGCGCGTCCCCATCCGCCCGCTGCTCCGATTCGGCGAGCCCCACCAGCCCTGGGCGCGCCGATCGGGGGCTGCCGGGGGCGTCTTCGGCTCTGAAACCTTCACCGGCCCCTTCACTGCCGCCGGCGGCGCGCTGGAGGTCAAACCGATCGCCCTCCCCCACGACTCCAAGGGAACCTTCGGCTACCGCATCGACGGCCCCTCCGCCTCACTCGGCTTCGCCACCGACCTGGGCCGGCCCGTCCGCGAACTGCCCGAGGCCTTCGCCGGCGTGCGCGTCCTCGCCCTCGAGAGCAACTACTGTCCGAAACTCGAACTCAACTCCGACCGCCCTGAATTCCTCAAGCAGCGCGTCATGGGCGGCTACGGCCACCTCTCCAACGAACAGTCCCTCGAAACCGTCCAGGAAGTCGCGCGTCGCTCCCCCAACCTCTGTAACGTCGTCGCGCTGCACCTTTCCCGGCAGTGCAACGAGCCGCGCATCGTCAATCGCCTCTACGAGCAGCGCGCCCCCCACCTCCTGCCCCGCCTCATCGTCACCGACCAGTACGAGCCGACGCCCTGGATACCCGTCTCCGAAGACCTCGACGCCCTCGATCTGCCGACTCCCCAGCGCCAGGAACCCCTCTTCGCAGAGACGGTGCAGCAACCGGTTTCCGGGCGCGCCCGCCTATGATCGTCGCATGACCCCACGCCGAAAAACCCGGCAGATCTCCGTCGGCGACGACCGTGTCGGCATCGTGAAAATCGGCGGTGACGCCCCCGTCTCCGTCCAGACCATGACCGCCGGCTACACCTGGGACATCGACGCCTGCGTGACCGAGATCAACAAGCTCGCCGCCGCCGGCGCCGACCTCGTCCGCGTCGCCGTCCCCACCCGCCGCGACACCGAAGCCCTGCCCGAGATCCTCCGCCAGACCCGCGTCCCCATCGTCGCCGATGTCCACTTCCACTTCAAACGCGCCCTTGAGGCCGTCGAGGCGGGCGTCCACAAGATCCGCCTCAACCCCGGCAACATCTCCGACCGCGATGAGGTCAACGCCGTCATCGACGCCTGCAAGGAACGCCGCGTCCCCATCCGCATCGGCGTCAACGAGGGCTCCATCATCGAACGCAAGGACAAGCAGCGCCGAATGGAAGAGCTCGGCCGCTACTTCTCCGATCAGAAGCACGGCCACCTCATCGCCATCATGATCGCCAAGCTCGAGGAGTATCTCGAAATCTTCGACGCCCGCGATTTCCACGATGTCGCCATCAGCGCCAAATCCACTGACCCCGCCATCTGCATCGACGCCTACACCGCCGTCTCACAACACTTCGACTACCCCCTCCACCTCGGCGTCACCCACGCCGGCCCCCGCGACACCGGCCTGATCCGCTCCGTCCTGGGCATCGGAACCCTCCTGGCCAACGGCATCGGCGACACCATCCGCATCTCCTATGCCACCGACTCCGTCGAAGAGGTCAAAGACGGCCTCGAAATGCTCTACTGCCTCGGCCTCCGTCAGCGCAAGGGCGCCGAACTCATCGCCTGCCCCACCTGCGGCCGCATCCAGGTCGATCTCTACAAGCTCGTGCAGGATGTGCGCAGAAAACTCGCCGACGAAATCGAAGTTCCCGTCAAGGTCGCCGTCATGGGCTGCATCGTCAACGGACCCGGCGAGGCCGAGGGAGCCGACGTCGCCGTCTTCGCCGGCGATCGCCGCGGCATCATCTACGTACAGGGTGAGAAGGTCGCCAACATTCCCGAGGAGGAGATTCTCGATCGGCTGCTGGTCGAGTGCCGCACCTTCGCCGACCGTGTGAAGCGCGGCGAGGCGAAACTGGGGGAGAAAAAGGTGGAGATCATCCCCCCCGACCCCATCGGCGAACTCGGCAGCGGCGACGCCCTCATCGCCCGCAACCGCGCCGCCGGCTCCGTCCAGCTCACCGTCGAGGGGCAATAGTGCATCCGACAGATTCGTGATCCTCAGCCATGCTGCAACTGACACCATTCCAACTCGAACGGATCAACGATCTCTGCCGCACCCATCAGGTGCAGCGCCTCGAAATCTTCGGATCAGCGGCCACCGATCGCTATGACCCAGATCACAGCGATATCGACTTCCTCGTCGAGTTTGCTCCCCTTGCCCCGGAAGCGCATGCCAATGCATTCTTCGGCCTTGCTGACGCGCTTGAAGAGCTCTTCGGCAGGCACGTTGATCTGCTCGAGTTGCGCGCGATCCGGAACCCGTATCTTCAAATGTCAATCGACCGGTCACGCAGGACGTTGTACGAAGCTGCCTGATGCCTCGGGCTCTCCACCGGTCCGGGAACTCCTCGCCGAGTAGCCCGGCCGACTCCGAAAATCTCCCCATTCCCCTCCCTCCACGGGAACATTTCCCCCGCTCGGGACATTAACGTGGCAACCGGGCCTCGTTCCGTCAGGGTCCGGCTCCGCCCTCAACCCCACTCCCGGAGACTCCCCGTGACCCACTCCCACCGCTCCGCCCGCTCCGCCTCCGCCGCACTCCTCGCCCTCGGCTGCCTTGCCCTCGCCGCCGCCCCCGCCTCGGCCCAGATCGCTCCGCCTGTCACCGAGACCCACGCCGTCAGCGTCGACAGCGGCCCGATCTTCCACCGGGGCGACGACCTGGAACTCGTCTGGACCGATCTCGTCCAGGCCCCCGGAGCCGACTGGCTCCGCATCCACTTCGCGGAGGCCGCCCTCGGCCTCGATCCGAAGACCATGGAGAGCTCACAGCTCCGCATCATCTCCGCCCTTGACGGCCACGTGCAGTTCCTCAACGCCGTGACCATCCGCGAGTGGGACTACACCTCCGCCTACTTCAACGGCGACGCCGTCATCGTCGAACTCTGGGCCGCCCCCACCGGCCGCGAAAACCACGTCGTCATCGACCAGGTAATCGCCGGCGTTCCCGGAGCCGGCGCCGCCTCAATCTGCGGCCCCAATGACGACCGCCAGCTCTCCGACGACCCCCGCGCCGCCCGCGACCCCGGCGTCGGCTGCAGCGTCTGGCTCATCCAGGATGATCACTTCCAGTTCCTCACCGCCGGCCACTGCACAGACTTCGGCGGCACACGCACCGTCGAGTTCAACGTGCCCCTCTCCGGCAGCAACGGCTCAATGCGCCACCCCGGCCCCGAAGACCAGTACGCCGTGGACCTGACCTCAAGGCAATACGTCAACGCCGGCATCGGCAATGACTGGGGCTATTTCGGCGTCTTCCCCAACAGCAACACCGGCCTCATGCCCTACCAGGCCCAGGGCGAGGCCTTCGAGCTCATGATGCCCCCGAGCACCAGCGGCGAGCAGATCACCATTACCGGGTACGGAACCACCAGCCCGCCGGTCCCCAACGAGTGGAATCAGGTCCAGAAGACCCACACCGGACCCTTCACCTCCAACTCTGGAACCTCAGTCCAGTACCAGACTGACACCACCGGCGGAAACAGCGGCTCACCTGTCATCCTCACCAGCCAGGATGTCGCCATCGGCGTCCACACCCACGGCGGCTGCGGTTTCTCCTCCGGCTCAAACGCCGGCACCGGCATGGACAATTCCGGCCTCCAGAACGCCCTGGCCAACCCCCGAGGCGTCTGTGCTCCCCTCAACCTCAACGTACCCACACTCATCAGCCGCCAGCAGGCCACCATCTCCTTTTCCGGAGGCAACGCCGGCCGCGACGCCTTCTTCATCTACACACTCCAGGGCATCAACCCCGCCTACAACTCCTTCTACGGCGTCGTCGTGGATATCGCCAACCCCGTGATCGGCGGAACCGCCGTCGCCGACGCCTCCGGCAACGCCCAGATCACTGTCAACATCCCCCGCGCCGCCCGAGGACGCACCCTCTACATCCAGGGAATGCAGATCGGCCGCAAGAGCCAGGTCGAAACCCGCGTCGTTCAGTAACTGAGAACCACGCTTCCCACGACATCGCTGATCGACTGGCTGTCCCGCTGACGGGACAGCCAGTTTTTCATTCCAGCCAGCACGCGCCCCGGCGAACGCGGATCGGCAAAGAGCGCGGTCCCCATTCCCACCGCCGTCGCCCCTGCCAGCATCAGCTCCACGGCATCGCGCCAGTTCATCACCCCCCCGTACCCCAGAATCGGAACCCCCGCTTTCCGCGCCACCTTCGTGTACACCTCGTGCACCATCCGCACCGCAATCGGATGAATCCCCGGACCCGAATACCCCGCATACCCCCGTGCGATCCGGCTGCGGCGTGTCTCCACATCAATTGACAGCGCGGTAAACGTATTCACCAGCGCCAGCGCCTCCGCACCCCCCTCGACCGCGGCCCCGGCCATTTCCACAATCGACGGCGCATTGGGGCTGAGTTTTACGATCAGTTTCGTCTGCGAGAGCGCCGGCCGAACCTCCTTAAGGAGTTCGGCAAGCGCTGCGGGGCTTTCGCCGAAAACCAGCCCCGTATCCGTGTTCGGACAACTGACGTTGAGCTCGACTGCCGGGATCTCCGGGCAGGCGTCAAACGCCCTGCAGACCGTCACGTATTCCTCGACGCTGTGCCCCGCCGCCGACCCGAAGACCAGCGTCGGGCAGGAGGCGATCCGCGGCGCCTTCTCGGCCATGAACGCCTCGATGCCGACGTTTGCCAGCCCGATGGCGTTGAGCATCCCCGTCGGAACCCCGATGATGCGCGGCACGGCGTTGCCCTCGCGCGGCTGGGCCGTGATCGACTTGGTGATGACCGCCCCGAGGGATGCGAGGTCCGAAAACGGCGCCAGCTCATCCACGTAACCGCACGTCCCCGCCGCGAGCACCAGCGGCGAGGTCAGGCGAAGACCGGCGAAATCGATGGCCAGCTCGGGAATCATGATCGAAGACCCGCTCCGGGCGGGTCGGGCGGATCGTAGCCGCCGCTCTCACCGCAAACGAGGGATTTGCAATAGGCGCAGCCCCGTTTCCACGGTAGGATGAAGCCCCCGGCACGCTGCCCGGAAGGAAGGAAAGACCCCCATGACGCTGCTGCCCCGACTCTCCAGGACTGCTCTCTGCCTGCTTGCCGTCCTCGCCGCCACCCTGATTTCCCCCGGCCGCGCCGACGCGCAGGTGACCGCCTACACCTTGCAGATCGATCAGGCCGCCTCCTACCTCCAGGTGCGCGGAACCGTCTACGGATTCGCCCTCGGCGGCGACCGCCGCAGCGCCCTCGGCGGCGAGTTCTCCATCCGCACCGGCAACCCCGCAGAGCCGCTGCTCGGCCTCATCGTTGACGACGCCCTGCTGGCGCAGCTCGACCCCATGCAGCCGACCATCGAGAACCCCATCCCCTTCTTCCCGCCGCTGGGGGAACTCGACATCCGCGACATCCTTATCCAGATCTCCTCCGGCATCCTGCCTCTGGCCGCCGATGGCTCCTTCGCCGGCCGCTCCGGCGCCTACACCGTGCTGGACGGCACAATTTCAGGCGAGGTGCTGGGATCGCCGATCGGCCCCGTCGACCTTGACGGCAACGGAACCGAGAACGCCCCGATTTTCGGATCCCTCAACGTCGTCGGCTCGGAGATCATTCTGGAAGTCCCGATTTCTCTGCGGATTCAACAGAGCGGAGCCGACATCACCGTCACGGGGCTCATCCGGGCCGTCGCGCCCGTGCAGTAACGCCCGCATACGAGAGGAACACCGATGAACTGGACACTCTCGAAACTCATCGCTGAGATGGATCGCTACCACGACCGCGTTCCGCTGGAGCGCCTTGAGCACATGCTCGAGAACCTCGACCTCGATCTCAACGAGATCAGCGACTTTCTCCGCTTCAGCGACAAGGGCTACGCCCGCAACCTCTACCGGCAGGGAGAGGCCTACCAGGCCCTGATCCTCTGCTGGAAGAACGGCCAGCGCAGCCCCATCCACGACCACAAGGGCTCCTCCTGCGCCTTCCGCGTGCTGGAGGGAACCGCCCTCGAAACCGCCTTCGAGCGCACCCCCGAGGGCCACACCTACGCCGTCGGCAGCCGGCAGATGCCCCGGGGAACCATCTGTGCTTCCCAGGACCTCGACATCCACCAGATCTCAAACGTCCAGCCCGACGGCAAGCGGCTCGTGACCCTGCACATCTACTCGCCCCCCCTGCAGGCCTACGGCATCTACTCCATCATGGAGCCGACCGTCCGCCGCCTGCAGGAGCCCATCGTCGAACTCGTCGACGGCGCGGGGATCTGATTCCCAAGGCGACAAAAGCACAAGCACGGCAGGCCCGATCGGCCTGCCGTGCTCACGTGTACGTCGTAATCGATCTGATCAGCCGCCTTCGCTCTGCTCACGCTCGTACTCGGCGAGCGTATCAGAGATCGACTGGCCCATCTCATCCTTCGGGGCATGCTCGACGGCGATCTTCTGCCAGTGGATCGCCTTTGCGAGATCACCCTTCTCATACCACGCGCGGGCCAGGGTATCAAGGATCATCGCGTCCTCGTGCTCCGTCAGTTCGCAGGCACGCTCGGCCGCCTTCATCGCAAAATCGAGGTCCGGATTCTCAATCTCCGGGCTCGTCAGCACACGCCAGGAGACGGCGTTGAGCATCTGCGCATCGTCCCAGCACGCCTTCAGCAACTGGTCGCCCATCGCAAAGGCATCCGCCTCCCGATTCATCGGCCCGACCAGCAGGTTGAACTTCGTGATCGTCAGCCGCGACGACTCGTGTTTGGCAAGGAAGGCGTCGATGGCGGCAACCGCCTCCTCCATCTCGCCGGCCCGGAAGTGCTTCTGGATCGCGGCCATGGCGTCGAACTCGGCCTTGTGCGCCTCGCGATCCCACGAGTCATGCACCACCATCTCCAGCGGCTTGTCAATCTCCATCGGGTGGCCGATCCACTCGATGTGCTGATCCTTGCCGACGATGAAGGCCGTCGGGATGCCGTTCTGCCCCGCGGCCTTCATGTAGTCGGTGTAGACGGATTTGTCCGGGTCGGTGGCCATCGTGTAGGCGGTGACGTCGTTCCACGTGCTGCCCTCGGGGTGCTGAGAGGTCAGAAAGGAGAAGACCTTGGGCAGATCCTCATCGCTGATCCCGATGAACTGCACGTTGTAGTCCTTGTACTGCTCCTGCAGAGAGGCGATGTGCGGCATGCTCGTGCGGCACGGGCCGCACCAGGTCGCCCAGAACTCGACGATGTAGACGTTGCCGTCCTCGAAGTCCTCGACCACGTCGCCCTTGATCCAGTGGGCGATGTCGAGGGCGGGCGCTTCATCCCCGATCGAAAGCGTCGGCGCATCCTGCGCTGCCAGCGTCAGCGGCAACGCCAGCGCCGATCCGAGGCCGAGAATGCGGGCAATGCGAGTGGACATGGGTAACTCCTTTGCAGAGATCTGAGGTAGGCGCCGGCCCTGACGCGCAGCGTCAGCCGGCCAATCGGGGCGATTCGCTTAACGATACCGGACTGCCGTGCGGAGAGGAACTGTCACGAATGGCGAATTCGCGGCGAGAATGCCTGTCAGCATTCCGCCTGTGACTGGTGAAATCCTGTCGATTGGCGTGGCGGCCTCTGGCCATCAGCGGCAAACTGGTCCGCCAGCGTCACCCGAAGAGTCCGCATAACTTCAATCTGCGCGCATCGGATGCTGCCGTGGTTGATTCTCTTCGGAAGGTGGGATTAGGTTCCCTGCTTTTTCCGGAGGCCTTGGTTGCATGATGCAATCCGGCCCCCGGACACGCTCCCGACAGTCCACTGTCTCCATGAGCTGAAAACCCACGGATGAAACACTCGCCTGTGCGCACACCGACGCACTCCTGCCCCTAGAGCGAGCGGCCGCAATTCGGCCCCGATACCCAGTTGGCACGACGGTTGCTCTGTCTGGAATCGCTGTATTCCAAGCCCCCCACTTTGTGGAGAACCCAGGACGATGCGCACACCCATGCGGTCAGCATTTGGTCTCGCTGTAGCCCTGTCGCTTACTGCCTTCTCACCCGATGCCTCAGCACAGTGTGATCCCTTCTTTCACTGGAACGTACGCACCTCGCTGCAGGCCGACATGGCCACCGTTCCGGAGGGTTACGACTTCTACTTCAAGATGGAAGACCGACTCGACTTTGACGGTCTCCCCATCGCACGCGACATCCTCGACCTCCCGGAAGCCGCGTTCCGCGTTGCCAACTGCGACCCCGACATCGCCATGTACGGCCAGGGCGACTGGAACACGTTCCCCGAAACCGGCCCCCACGAGATGCTCCGCGACGCCAACGGCAACTATGCCGCCTGGGCGAGCAACTACGACGCATGGATTTCCGCTCTCCGTGACCAGCTGGCCTGCATCTGCGACCAGCTGATCCCCCCCGGCTCGCCGATCCGCATCGCCGTCATCGACTGGGAGGCGTGGGATGTTCAGTGGGACAGCGGAGCCAACTCAACCGGAGAGCGTCATGAATGGGAGGAGGCGGTTCGCGCCATCAACGGCGGAGACCGCCCCGGCTGGGACCTCCGCTTCCTGCAGGACATCATGACCTACGGCGACGGGGCCAAGGAATTCGACGTCCGGGGCACTCGCGATTACACCCAACTCGAAGCTCTCCACCCCGAAACAGCCGAAGAGCTGCTCAAGACCTCCTGGGAGTACTTCACACGCCACTACTACGAAGTCACCCTCCATGAGGTCAACGTCGTGCTTCGGCCGGAGGTGGCCTGGGGCTTCTACTACAAGCCCTATCGCGGCACACCATTTGTCAACGATGTCGTCCGTGAGCGAAACGATTCGCTGGCCTGGCTGTACCCGCTCATCGACGTCCTCTGCCCGACGTGGTACCCCACGGCCTGGTACACCACTGGGCCCGGCAACAACCCCAAGCCGCCCAAGGACCGCTCCCTCTGCGTCGGCGAGGAGTGCTTCGCCACCCGTCCCTGGGCCGGCGAGACCTTTTACGAATCCAACCTCGATGAACTGCTGCGGATCAAGACGACATACGGCAACCCGGACATGATGCTGCTGCCCTATGTCTCCTGGCTCTATTCCGACACCGCGCTGATCGGCAACGAGGGGTGCTGCAACCTCGAGCACCGCGCATTCCTCAACGACATCAACCTCGCCGCACAGATCATCAAGCCCTACAACCTCGTCTCCTCCACCTACGGTCAGGGACTTGACGGGCTGGTCATCTGGGGCAACTTCCGGGCCGGCGATGAGCCCTACCGCTACTCCGTCGATTGCGACATTCACACCCGCTGGGCGGATTACTTCCGGCAGGGCGGCATCTGCGGAACCGCCGAGGGTCAGCCCCAGGGCGACTGCCTGGTCATCCGCGAGCCCATCCGCGACGAATTCGAAGCCGAAATCTGGCACCTGCTCGTGCAGGGCGCCACACCCGGCAGCCGCGTACGCATCGTCGCGGGCAATCGTCTCGGCTCCACGCCGATTCCGCAGTGTCCGGCCAAGGGACTCAGCATCCAGCCGGCTGTTCCCGTCTCGGACTTTTCGCTGCCGGTCGATTCAGCCGGCCAAGCCGCGCTGACTATTCGAACTCGCCGCGATCTCTCCGGCCTGCGGATCTACTTCCAGGCGTGGGAAGAGGGATCATGTCGGGTTTCCAACCCCGCCATCTATGAGTTTCCGTAAAGATCGCGATCAGGCCGCGTCGCTGTCGGGCGTGCGGGCGAGGCCCTCCTCGTTCCGCATGGCCGCCTCGGCGCTTTCTAACGGGCGGCCGTGTTGATCGGTCAGCGGCTTGCCTTGCTGCGTCCGCAGGGTGATGACGGGATGCTTGCGCATGTGTTCGGCGAGCGCCTTCTCCCACTTCTCGCGGACGGCCTCTTCGAGTTTGGTCCACGCACCTCGGCCGCGGCACTTCGGGAATCCGGAGCAGGAGAGCCAGGGGCCGCGGGCGCCGTCGCGGAGGTTGAGGTTCTTGCCGCACTTGGGGCAGGGGAGGTCGGTCTCCAGCGGCGGGGGAGTCGGCGCGGTGGGGCGGCCCTTGCGGTCGAGTTTGACGATGCCCTTGCACTCGGGGTAGTTGGCGCAGCCGAGGAAGGGCCCGAAGCGGCCGGTGCGTTTGGTCATGGGTGAGCCGCACTCGGGGCAGGCGACGTTGACGACCTCGGCGGTGACGGGGTTGCCCTCGGCGTCGATGGGGCTTGCGTAGTCGCAATCGGGATAGCGGGAGCAGGAGAGGAAGCGGCCGTTTTTTCCGAATCGGAAGACAGTCGCAGCGCCGCACTTCTCGCAGGTGTGCGGAGCGGGCTGGACCTCGGCTTTGGCGTGGGTGAGCTCCTCCTGAGCGCGTTCGAGGCGCTTGCGGAAGGGCTCGTAGAAGTCGTGGAGCACCTGCGTCCACTCCATCTCGCGCGACTCGACGCGATCGAGTTCTTCTTCCATTTCGCGGGTGAAGCCGACGTTGAGGATGTCGGGGAAGGCCTCGATGAGCTTGTCGGTGACGACTTCGCCGAGGTCGCTGGCGTAGAAGCGCCGTTCACGCTGCTCGACGTACTTTCGATCCTGAATCTTGGAGATGATCTCGGCGTAGGTGGAGGGGCGGCCGATGCCCTCCTCCTCCAGGGCCTTGACCAGCGAGGCCTCGGTGAAGCGCGGGGGCGGGGAGGTGAAGCGCTGCTCGGGGTCGATGGTGATGGGGTGGACGGCCTGGCGTTCCTTCAGTTCCGGCAGAACCTGCTCATCGGAGGCCGTCGGCACGCCGGTAACCTTGTAGAAGCCGTCGAAGACGAGGACGCGGCCGGTGGCGCGGAAGGCCAGCGCGGGATCGCGCCTGGGGTTGAGGATGACGGCGGTGGAATCCCACTCGGCGGGGGTCATCTGGCAGGAGACGAAGCGCTCCCAGATGAGGCGGTAGAGCTTGGCCTGCGCTGGGTCGAGGGAGCGTTCGACATCGCGGGGATGGATGGAGACATCGGTGGGCCGGATGGCCTCGTGGGCCTCTTGCGCGGCCTTGTTGGAGGAGGCGTAGATGTTGGGCTTGTCGGGGAGGTACTTGTTGCCGAAGGCGCTGCTGATGTAGCCGCGCACCATGTCGATGGCTTCTTTCGACAGGTGCGTGGAGTCGGTTCGCATGTAGGTGATGAGACCGACGATGCCGCGGCCGGAGATCTCCACACCTTCATAGAGCTGCTGGGCGACGCGCATGGTGCGCTGGGCGCCGAAACTGAGGCGGGTGGAGGCGGCCTGCTGGAGGGTGGAGGTGATGAAGGGGGCGCCGGGCTTGCTGCGGGTGCGCTTGGTCTCGATGGAGGCGACGAGGAAGTCGTTGCCGCCGCGCTGCGGCGCGCCGATGAGCTCGACGAGGTTTTTTGCCGGGCCTTTGCCCTTCGGGTCAGTGGTCTCGCGGCGATTCTCCAGCACGAAGCCGGCGCGCTTCGCAACGGCGAGCGCGGAGTCGGCATCGGTGATCTGCGGCTTCTTCCCATCCACCTCGTAGAGGTCAGCCCGGAAGCAGGAGTGCTCGGCCATCCAGGCGTTCTGCTGCTTGATGGTGGGCGCTTCGCCCTTCGAAGCATGGGCAAACTCTCGCCAGAGGGCAGAGAGCGCCAGCGCCTGACCGGCATCGAGGGCGCAGCGGACGGTGAGGTTCCAGTATTCCTCGGGGATGAAAGCGCGAATCTCCCGCTCACGCTCCACCACCAGCCGAACGGCGACGGACTGCACGCGTCCAGCACTCAGGCCACGCGCCACCTTCTTCCAGAGCAGCGGAGAGACCTGGTAGCCGACGATGCGGTCAAGGATTCTGCGGGCCTGCTGGGCGTTGACGCGGGCCTCATCAATCGGGTGCGGATTGGAGAAGGCCCGCTGGACCTCGGCCTCGGTCACCGCGTTGAAGACGACGCGCTTGGCATCCTTTGAGGAAATCCCCAGTTCCTGGGCCAGGTGCCAGGCGATGGCCTCGCCCTCCCGGTCCAGGTCGGTCGCGAACCAGACATCGTCCGCCTGTTTTGCTAGCCTTTTCAGTTCGGTGACTGTCGATTTCTTGCCGGTGAGGATTTCGTACGTCGGCTCGAAGTCGTTCTCCAGATCGACTCCGGGAACGGGCTGCTTGCTGCCTTTGGGGGCTTTGCTCGGCAGATCGCGGATATGGCCCACGGAGGCCTCGACGATGTAATCCCTTCCGAGGTATTGATTTATGTTGCGGGCCTTGCTGGGAGATTCGACGATGACCAGGTGCTTGCCCTTGGCATCTGAAGCCCGGCGGGTCTTTCCGCCCCCCTTGCTGCTGCGTCCCTTGCCCGACGATGTCTTCTTCTTTGCCATTCGGCCACCACTTCGCTGTTCGGATTCCGGCCATCCCCGGTTCGCCGGAGACGGTTTCACGCCTTCGCACCCCCCGCCGACGGCTCAGCCGGCCCGGACAGCGCGGGAGATTCAATAAGCCTCGGGGGAAAGCCGGTCAAGGGGGGAACCTCCCGGCCATCGGTCAATTCCCGTTTCCGGGTTGACGGATTTTCGGAGTCACGGGAGGACGATCTGTGCCCGGATGTAGGCCTCGGCCTCATCGGCGAGGGCCTCGGGGGAGCATTCGTCGGCGGCGATCCACAGGGAACGGGGATGAGTACGGAAGCGTTTCAGCCAGGTTCGCTGTTTGCGGGCGAA